>NZ_JBKQJR010000047.1:0-11608 GCF_052326845.1 Acidocella sp.
TGCATGAGCTGTTTTGATCACCAAGCGCGCGGGGCTGGCGGGGCGGCCGCGCGCAAAATAAAGACTCATGCTAAGGGGCACGTTCATGGCCCCTAGCATAAAATGCCCGATCTGCGGCAAGCCCGCCTCGCCCGAACACAAGCCCTTCTGCTCCAAGCGCTGCGCCGATATCGACCTCGGCCGCTGGCTGACCGAGAGCTATAAACTCCCGCAAAAACCGGAAGAGGACGGCGAGGACGAGGAGAAAACGAATTAACCAGAATTTGGTTATTTTTGTGGTGCGGGCGCGCGCTGGCTCAGAAATACCGATAGCAGGATCAGGACACCGCCGAGGAACTCCAGTGCGGTGAGCGGCTCGCTCAGCACGGCAACGCCACCTGCGGCGGCAAACACAGGCAGAAGGTAGAGGAACCAGCCCGAGGCCTCGGCCCCCAACTCCGCCGAGCCCTTGGTCCATGCCGCCATGGCGAGGCCCGAAGGCCCGATGGCCAGCGCCAGGGCAATCTCCCAGCGCGGCCAATCCATCATGCTCAGCATGTGCCCCATGCCGGGCGCTCCCACCAGCAGCATCGGCAGCGTGCCGGCGGTCATCGTCACCGCGCTTACCTGCAAGGCGCTGCGCGCCACCAGCAGCCGGGGAATCAGCACGCAGTAGCAGGACCAGTTGAAGGCGCCGAACAGAACAAGGGCGATTCCCTTGGCATCCCCTTCCGCCGGGCCGGCGCTGTGAGCCAGCAGGGCGATGCCGGTAAAGCCGATGACGGCGGCGAGAAAGGTCCACACGCCCGGCATCCTGCGGCTGCGCAGACTCACCAGCAGCACGATGATCAACGGCTCAGTCGCGTTGAGCAGCCCGACCATACCGGCGGAGACGGTGCGGTTGCCCAGGGAATTGGGCAGGTTATAGCCCATCACCCCCACCACGCCGCAGAACGCGCCGAGCAGCAAATCCTGCTGGGACCAGCGCCGCAGCGCCGGCACCAGCCAGGGAATAAAGCAGACCGTGGCCAGGCCGTAGCGCAAGCCGACGAAAGGCGCGCCCGGCAGCCCGGCATGGTTATCGCCCAGCAGGTAGCGCGTGCCGACCGGCGCTACGCCCCACAGCATTACGGCGATGAATGTCAGCACGATGGCTTGCGGGCGCGAGGGCATCTGGGGCTTTTCCGTGGAGGGCATGATCAAGAAAGGGGTCCGCGAGGGACCCCTTTCTCAGGTGGCTAGTTTCCGGTGGCTGGGGGGACAGGCGCCCCGGATACTATCCGATGTTGGACAGATCCTTGCTCAGCGCGATCACGCCGGGGAGGACTTTGCCTTCCATCCACTCCAGGAACGCGCCGCCGGCGCCGGAGAGGTAGGTCATGTGCTCGTGGTAGCCCGCGAGCTTCAGCGCGGAGACGGTATCGCCACCGCCGCCGACCGACACGATCTTGCCTTCCTTGGTCGCCAGCGCGATGGCTTGCGCCAGAGCGTTGGTCGCGGCGTCGAACGGCTTGGTCTCGAAGGCGCCGAGCGGGCCGTTCCAGATGATCGTCTTGATCTCCGGCAGGCGGTTGATGAAGGCGGCGACGGTGGCGGGGCCGACGTCGAGCGCCATCATGTTGGACGGGATCTCGCTCACCTTCACCACCTTGGTGGGCGCGTTGGCCTCGAATTTCTCGGCCACAACGACGTCCCGCGGCAGAATGAGCTCGCATCCCTTCACCACGGCAGCCTTCTGGATCTCGCGCGCAGTGTCATGCAGGTCCGGCTCCTGCAGAGACTTGCCGACATTATACCCTTCCGCGGCGAGGAAGGTGTTGGCCATGGCGCCGCCAATGACCAGGATGTCCACCTTGGCGACCAGATTGGCGAGCAGGTCGAGCTTCGTGGAAACCTTGGAGCCCGCCACGATGGCGGCCACGGGACGCGCCGGGGTGCCCAGCGCCTGTTCCAGCGCATGCAGTTCCGCCTGCATGAGCCGCCCGGCGAAGGCCGGCAGGTGGGTAGCTATGCCCACAACACTGGCATGGGCGCGATGCGAGGCGGAAAAGGCGTCGTTCACGTAGATGTCGCCGAGCTTGGCAAGTGCTGCGGCGAATTCCGGGTTGTTCTCTTCCTCGCCCGCGTGGAAGCGGGTGTTCTCGAGCACCAGAATATCGCCATTTTGCATCTTGGCGACGGCTTCCTCCGCCACGGGGCCGACGCAGTCATCGGCAAAGGCCACCGGCTTGTTCATCACCGTCGCCAGCGCCTCGGCGATCGGCTTCAGCGACATGCTCTCGACGCGCTTGCCTTTCGGGCGATCGAAATGGCTGAGCACGATCACCTTCGCCCCCTTCTCCGACAGTTCGCGGATGGTGGGGACAAGACGTTCCACACGGGTCAGGTCGGTAACCTTGCCCTCATGCATCGGCACGTTGAGGTCGGCACGGAGCAGCACGCGCAGCCCCGTGACGTTCACTTGATCAAGCGTTTTGCTCACAGCGCACCGAAATAGGCGGCGGTGTCGGACATGCGGTTGGAGAAGCCCCACTCATTGTCGTACCAGGAGAGCACGCGGGTAAGCGCGCCATCCACCACCGTGGTCTGCGGCGCATCGAAGGTCGAGGAAGCCGGGCAGTGGTTGAAGTCCTGGCTCACCAGCTTGTCGGTGGAGTAGCCGAGGATGCCCTTCAGCTCGCCTTCGGAGGCGGCCTTCATCGCCTCGTTGATCTCGGCGGCGGTCGGCTGGTTCTTCAGCACCACGTCCAGCGAGATGAGCGAGACGTTCGGGGTGGGAACGCGGATGGCGGTGCCGTCCAGCTTGCCCTTCAGCTCCGGCAGCACCAGGCCGACGGCCTTGGCGGCGCCGGTGGAGGTCGGGATCATGGAGAGGGCAGCGGCGCGGGCGCGGTGCAGGTCCTTGTGCAGGGTGTCCACGGTCTTCTGGTCGCCGGTGTAGGAGTGGATCGTCACCATGTAGCCGCGCTCGATGCCGAAATTCTCGTGCAGCACCTTGGCCACCGGGGCCAGGCAGTTGGTGGTGCAGGATGCGTTGGAGATGATCTCCATGTCCTTGGTCAGCGTCTTGTGGTTGACGCCGAACACGATGGTGGCATCCACGCCGTCGGCCGGGGCGGAGATCACCACCTTGCGCGCACCCGCGGCGAGCAGGGCGGCGGCGGCCTCGCGCTTGGTGAACAGGCCGGTGCACTCCATCGCCACGTCCACGCCCTGCAGGGGGACCTTGGCCGGGTCGCGCTCGGCGCTCACCTTGATCGGGCCATAGGTACGGCCGTTATGGGTGATGACCAGGCTGTCGCCCTGCACCTCGACCGTGCCAGGGAAGCGGCCATGCACGGAGTCGTAACGGAACATGTGAGCATTGTCCTCGACTGAGCCGAGGTCGTTGATCAGTACCGGCTCAACATCGGCGCGGCCGCTCTCGATGAGCGCGCGCAGGACCAGACGGCCAATGCGGCCAAACCCGTTGATTGCAATTTTCACAGCCATTTTTGTTTTCGCTCCGTTACGTGGATGTTTTATTTAAACAATTGCGATCGAAATGACAGCCCGGCAGACCGCTGCCTCGGTGATGCCAAAATGTTCATACAGCACCTCCGCCGGGGCGGAAGCGCCAAAGCCGGTCATGCCGATGAACACGCCGTTGGGGCCGAGCCAGCGCTCCCAGCCGAAGCCGCAGGCGGCTTCCACGCCGATGCGCGGCGCATTACCCAGCACCTCCGCCTGATAGGTGGCATCCTGCTTGGCGAACAGCTCGAAGCAGGGGGCGGAGACCACCGCCACCTGGATGCCCTGGGCCGCCAGCGCCTTGCGCGCGGCCATGGCGATGGCGACTTCGGTGCCCGTGGCGATGATGGTGGCAGCGCGCTGGCCGCCCTCAGCCTCGGCCAGCACATAGGCGCCGCGGGCCGTCTTGTTGCCGTTGGCCACGTCGCGCAGGGCCGGAACGCCCTGGCGCGAGAGCACCAGCAGGCTCGGGCCGGTGGTGTTCTTCAGCGCGACCTCCCAGGCCTCCGCGGTCTCGATGGCGTCCGCCGGGCGGATGGTGAGCACGTTCGGCATGGCGCGGAAGGAGGCCAGATGCTCGATTGGCTGGTGGGTCGGCCCGTCCTCGCCCAGGCCGATGGAGTCATGCGTCAGCACATGGATGGCGCGCACGCCCATGAGCGCGGCGAGGCGGATGGCCGGGCGCATATAGTCGGTGAACACGAAGAACGTGCCGCCATAGGGGATGAGCCCGCCATGCAGGGCGATACCGTTCATCGCCGCGGCCATGCCGAACTCGCGCACGCCGTAATAGATGTAGCGGCCGGCATAGTTGCCGGGTTCGACGCCCGCCATGCCCTTCACCAAAGTGAGGTTGGAACCGGTGAGGTCCGCCGAGCCGCCCACCAGCTCGGGGATGGCGGGGATCAGCACCTCCAGCGCCTTCTGGCTGGCCTGACGGGTGGCGAGCTTCGGCTTGGTCTCTACGAGTTGCGCCTTGTAGGCGGACATCGCCTCGGCCCAGCCCTCGGGCAGCTTGCCCTGCATCACGCGCTCGAACTCGGCGCGCATCGGGTGCTTGGCCAAGCGCTTCAGCCAGGCGCGCCGGGCGGTGGCGCCGCGCGAACCGGCCTCGTGCCAGGGCTTGTACACGTCCTCGGGCACCACGAAGGGCAGATGCTCCCAGCCCAAAGCGCGCTTGGCGGCCTCGGCCTCGGCGCCGCCCAGCGGGGCGCCGTGGGTGCCAGCGGTGCCGGCCTTGGTGGGCGCGCCGAAACCGATGACGGTGCGGCAGGCGATGATCACCGGCTTGGCGGATTTCTGCGCGAAGGCGAGCGCGGCCTGAAGTTGGGCGAAGTCATGCCCGTCGACGCGCCGGATGGCCCAGCCATAGGCGGCGAAGCGCTTCAGCGGGTCCTCGGAGGTCGACATGCCGGTCGAGCCGTCGATGGAGATGGAGTTGTCATCCCACAGCACGCAGAGCTTGTTCAGCTTCAGGTGCCCGGCCAGGGCGGCGGCCTCGTGGCTCACGCCTTCCATCAGGCAGCCATCGCCGGCAATCACCCAGGTGCGGTGATCGACCAGCGACTTGCCGAACTTGGCGGCCAGGATGCGCTCGGCCAGCGCCATGCCGACGGACGTGGCGAGCCCCTGGCCCAGTGGGCCGGTGGTCATCTCGATGGCCGGGTGCTCGTGATATTCCGGATGTCCGGCGGCGGGGGAGTGCAGCTGCCGGAAGGTCTTCAGCTGCTCGATGCCCATGCCCTCATGCCCGGTGAGGTGCAGCAGGGCGTAGAGCAGCATGGAGCCATGCCCGGCGGAGAGCACGAAGCGGTCGCGGTCCCACCAGCTCGGGTCGGCGGCGTCATATTTCAGCGTCCGGGTCCAGAGCGCGGTGGCGGCGTCGGCCATACCCATCGGCATGCCCGGGTGCCCGGACTTGGCGGCTTCCACGGCGTCGATCGCCAGGGCCCGGATGGCGTTGGCCATGATCCGGTCCTCGGTTAGCGGCTGGGCGAGAAGCTCCGCCTGCCGCGCCAGTGCCGCCTCGTTGCCCGAAATATCGCCAATGCTTGCCATGTTATCGTCTGTTCCGTCCTGAATGGCGCGTGCATAATGCCAGCCGCCCCGGGCTTCAACCCGGAGCGTGCGAATGGCCGCTTAATTATCCGCTGATTTGCTGGCCGCGCGTGCCAACGCGGCCCCGGAATGGTTCAGCCAGCCTTGCCCCGCCAGGCCATGGCCTCGGCCAGCTGGCTCAGCGCGCCGTCCATTTTTTCAGCAAGTTCAGGCTCGACGCCAACTTCCGCAAGGGCATCGCGCATCGCGGCCATCCACTGCCCGGCGGTTGCCCCGGTGACATTCATCTTGGCGTGGCGGGACATGATGCAGAAGCCGCCGCGTTTCTCGATCCATTTGCGCGGGCCGCCCAGCCAGACAGAGAGGAAGCCCGTCAGCGAGTCGCGTGTCGGGCCAAGATCCGGCTCGTGCATGGCGCGCAGCTCGGCATAGGCCGGGTTGCGCTCCATCGTGTCGTAGAACGCGTCCACCAGCCGCCTCACCCCCTCGGCCCCGCCGATACGCTCATAGGGGGAAGCTTTTTCTTCGATAACCGTGCCGTCCATTGATCTGCCTATCTCAACCAGGGCGGCACAAAAGCAAAAATTTTTACCAAAAACTTTGATCTGGATCATAGCGCGGGCAGTGACCGCCGCGGGCGGCGGGGGGCAAAAATAGAAACAGCGCCTTGCGGCGCTGTTTCCGTGGACCGTTTGGCGGCAGATCAGTCGCCCATCACGGGGATCTTCTGACCGTCGCCGTAGATGGCGTAAGCCTCTTCGCCGTGCAGCGCATCGTCGCCGATGAGCATCGATTCCTCACTCAGACGCAGCGGCACAACCAGGCCGATGAGCTTGAGGATGATGAAGGTGCCGACCACGTTGAGCACGATGATGAAGGCGGCGCCGTAGAGCTGCAGCAGCACCTGGTGCCAGTTGCCGAAGAGGGCGCCGGTGACGTTGACATTGCTGTCCTTGCCGGTGCCGAAGTACTCGATCATGCCCGGGTCGGCGAGGATGCCGGTGCCGATACCGCCGACGAGAGCCGCCACGCCGTGGGTATGGAACACGCCCAGCACATCGTCCACCTTGCGGAACAGCCAGGTCTTGCCAAGCAGGTTCCAGGTCATCCAGGGCAGGATGCCAGCGGCGATGCCCAAGACGATCGCCTCGCCGCCGTTGATGTAGCCGGCAGCCGGGGTGATGGCGACGAGACCCGCGATCATGCCATTCACCGCGCCCAGGATGGAGGGCCTGCCGTGGACGAACACGTCGAGCACCGTCCAGGTGAGCAGCGAGGCGGCGGTGGCCACGTTGGTGTTGAGCACCGCGGCCCCAGCGTCCGCGTTGGCGAAGTACGGGTCACCGCCGTTGAAGCCATCCCAGCCGAGCCACAAGATGCCGGCACCGACCATGGTGATCAGCAGGCTGTTGGGCTGGAAATTCTCGCGGTCGCGCGGCAGGCGCGGGCCAATGACGGCGGCCGCGGTGAAGCCGGAGGCAGCAGCGGTAAGGTGAATGACGTAGCCGCCGGAGTAGTCGACCACGCCCATGGAGCCCAGCCAACCGCCAGCCCACAGGGAGAAGGCGCCGATCGGGTAGATAATGGACATCCACACCGGCACGAAGATCATCCAGGCCTTGAAGCTCATGCGGCCGAGGATGGAGCCCTGCAAAATGATGACGGTGATGGCCGCGAAGACGAACTGGAAGAACACCATCGTCGCCATCGGGAAGCCGATGGGCGGCATGCCGGCGGCGGCGGCGGGGATGACCGCTTCCTTCGTCTCGTTCCAGGCGGAGGTGATCTGGCCCGGGTGGCCGATGAACTGGTTGCCGCCCCCGATGAACGGCATGGTCAGCCAGGGCTTGCCAAATGCCATGTTGTAGGACCACAGCATCCAGACGATCAGCACCGCCGCGAAGGCGTAGAATGCCATGAAGGCGGAATTGATCGCCCATTTCTTCTTGACGATGCCCCCGTAGAGCACCACCAGGCCCGGCACGCTCTGCAGGCCGACAAACGTCGCCGCGGTGAGCTGCCAGGCATTATCGCCTGTATCGAGCCAACTGCCCGGTAATGCAGGAACTATAGCCATGCTTTCCTCTCCATACGTCCCAGCCGTGTGTGTGTTGCCCAACGATGCTTGCGGTTTCACGGCCGCATAGCACCGCCATTGCCCTTGCAGCTTTTGTGCCAAACCGAAATAGTGCCGTTTTCCGGCGAGCCGCGCACAAACATGGCTAAAAAAACAGCAGCGCCCGGAGGCGCTGCATGCAGGGGAGGCGGAGAGAGAGCTGCATGCAGGGGAGGCGGAGAGAGAAAAGCCACAAGGCGCGGGGGCGCCTCGTGGCGGTAATGGTTAGCCGAAGTGCTGCAGCGTCTCGCCGTGCTGGGCAATGTCCAGACCTTCGACCTCTTCCTCCTTGCTCACGCGCAGCCCCATGGTCAGGTCGATGAGCTTGAGGATGATGAAGCTGACGACACCACTGTACAGGATGGTGGTGACGATGCCCTCGGCCTGCAGCAGCAGTTGGTGCGGCGCGCCTTCGATCAGGCCGGGATGGCCACCAACCTCGTTCAGCGCGAACACGCCGGTGAGCATGGCGCCCAGGATACCGCCGAGGCCATGCACGCCCCAGACGTCCAGCGCATCGTCGTACTTGAACATGCCCTTGAAGCCGGTAACGCCCCAGTAGCACACCACGCCAGCAGCCAGACCGATGACCAGCGCGCCGGAGACACCAACGAAGCCGCAAGCCGGGGTGATGGCGACGAGGCCGGCGACGGCGCCGGAGACCCCGCCCAGCAGGCTGGGCTTGCCCTTCACGATCCACTCAACCAGCGTCCAGGACACGACGGCCGCGGAGGTGGCGAGGTGGGTGTTGATCATCGCCATGCCAGCCTGGCCGCCGGAGGTAAGGGCGGAGCCGGCGTTGAAGCCGAACCAGCCCACCCACAGCAGGGCACCACCGATCAGGGTGTAGCCAAGATCGCCCGGGGCCATGTTCTCGCGGCCATAGCCGGTGCGCTTGCCGACCATGATGGCGGCGACCAGGCCGGCCACGGCGGAGTTGATGTGCACGACCGTGCCGCCTGCGAAGTCCAGCACGCCAGCGGTGTTGAGGAAGCCGCCCGGGCCCCACACCATGTGCGCCACCGGGGAGTACACGGCGAGCAGCCAGATGCCGAGGAACACCATGGCGGAGGAGAACTTCAGGCGGTCAGCCGGGCCGCCCAGGATCAGCACCGGGGTGATGATGGCGAAAGTGCACTGGAACATGGCGAACACGGTCTCGGGGATCGTGCCCGAGAGGCCGTTGAGCCCAGTGCCGTTGAGCATGACGCGGGAGAAGCCGCCGATGAACGGCGCAAGCGGGCCGGAACCGGCGGTGAAAGCCAGGCTGTAGCCGACGATAACCCACAGCACGGAGATCAGGCCGGTGGCGAAAAAGCACTGCATGAGCATCGCCAGGATGTTCTTACGGCGCAGCAGGCCGCCGTAATACAGCGCCAGGCCCGGCACCGTCATCATCAGCACCAGCACCGAGGAGGTCAGCATCCAGGCGGTGTCGCCGGAATTCAACGTGGGCGCCGTGCTCTGCGCCATGGCGGGCGCAGCCCCCGCAACGAGCATCCCCAAACCTGCCGTGGCCGCCGTCAGTATCGATCGCTTACTCATCTAGTTCATATTCCTCGTGTTTCCTGCCTTGGGCGGTCTGGAGCCTGACAGACCGGCAGAGCACTTTGTGGAGGGCTCAGAGACGTGAAGCGCTGAGTAAAGCAAAGATCGTGCCTAAGCCCGGTGCGAGAGGAACGAAAAACCGCCAGGGATAAAGCGGAAACGGAAGAATCTGCGCAGCCCAAATTATGGGCAAAACCATGCCCAAAAATCTCCCAAAACGCCGGATGCGGGGCCGGGGGTTGGCGGCTTAGCGGGGCTCTGGCAGACTGGCGGTATGACAACCACCCATGACATCGCGATTATCGGCGCCGGCCCTGTGGGCGGCACGCTGGCCCTGGCCCTGGCTGCGCGCGGGAAGCGCGTGCTGCTGGTGGACAGGGCGGACCTATCGCCCATGGAGGACGAGGCATTCGACGGCCGCGCCTATGCCATCGCCGCCGGGAGCAGGGTGGTGATGGACTGGGCCGGGATCTGGGACAAGCTGCCCTACGCCCCCTGCCCGATCCTCGATATCGACGTAACTGACGGCAAGCTGGGCCGCGCGCCCTCGCCGCTGAAGCTGCATTTCGACCACCGCGCCGTGGGAGATGATCCGTTCGGCTGGATCATCGAGGCGCGGTCGATCCGCATCGCCCTTAACAAGAGGCTGCATACGGCGGAGAACCTCACCCTGCGCGCCCCGGCCGAGGCGGTGGTGGAACGCAGCGCCGAGCAGGTGCGCCTGCGCGTGGGCGCGGAAGAGTTTACGGCCAAGCTGGTGGTGGCGGCCGAGGGGCGCAAATCCCCGCTGCGTGACCAGGCCGGCATCGGCCTCACCCGCCTGCCCTATCATCAGACGGCGGTGATCTTCGCCATCGGCCATGAGCGCCCGCATAACGGCGTGGCACTGGAGCATTTCCTGCCCGGCGGGCCGTTCGCCGCGCTGCCGATGACCGGCACGCCCGAGCACCCCAACCTCTCGGCCATCGTGTTCACCGAGCGCGATGCGACGGCGCAGACACTTTACGGCATGACGGAGGCGCCGTTCATGGCGGAGGTGGAGAAGCGCCTGGGCAACCGTCTGGGGCGCGTGGAGTTGGCCGGGCGGCGCTGGCTGTACCCGCTCTCGGCGCAGTTCGCGGCGCGGTACTATGACACGCGGCTGGTGCTGGTGGGCGATGCTGCGCATGGCGTGCATCCCATCGCCGGCCAGGGGCTGAACCTCGGCTACCAGGATGCGCAGGCGCTGGTGGAAATTCTGGACGGTGTGGAAGACCCGGGCGCGCCGGAGGTGCTGCGGCGCTACCAGGCGGCTCGGCGGCCCATCAACATGGCCATGCTGATGGGCATGGACACGCTGGACCGGCTGTTCTCGACCAACTTCCCGCCCATCCGGCTGGCGCGTGACCTCGGCTTGGCAGCGGTGGAGCGCATGCCGCGGCTGAAGAAGCGGTTCATGCTGGCGGCGATGGGGCGGTAGGAGCGAGAAGCCCCCTCTGGTGCGAAATCGACAAACTCCGCCTCAAAGCGGGAGCGGATCAGGAGGGAAACGGCACCATGCGGCCTGATGCTTCGTCCCAGAGCGCATAGCTTGGGGCTTTGAAGGCGTCGCGCAGGTTGAGCACCGTTACCGACTTCATTTCTTCAACAAAGCCATCCTGGCAAGCCTGCAGACGATAATTTGGAATACCGGGGCGCAAGTGATGGATGTGGTGCAAGCCAATATTCGCGCTGAACCAGCGCATGACGAGCGGCAGCTTCAAGTACGAGGTGCTGTGCAAGGAAGCCTGGTTGAAATTCCAATCTTCGGCTCGAGTCCATTTCGCATCCTCGAACCGGTGCTGCACCGCGAACAGCCAGATTCCAGCGATGGCGGCGATCGCCATGGCGGGCAATTGCACCAGCGCAACGCTCCTTACGCCAAAAAGCGCGATCAGCAGCGCGAACACGCCTGCGAGCGCGATATTCAGCAGGTAAACGCTGCGGCGCTCGCGCCGGAAAGCTGCCGGGGTATCAAAAGGCAAGCGATACAGCAGAATGAAAACAACCGGCGGCAACAGGAGGTGAATCAACACCGGATGATGCGATGCGCGGTACATAAATTTCGCCGAGGGGCGGAGCGCGTTGTATTCCGCCAGCGTCAGGCAATCTGAAAAGAAATCGGCCGGAATGCCGCGATTGTCGAGGTCGTTCCAGCTTTTGTGATGCCGCGTGTGCAGACGGCGCCAGTAGGCGAAGGGCGTCAACGTAACCAGGCTGCAGGCGGCACCGACAATTCTGTTCAGGCGGCGCGATGGAAACAGCGAATTATGGCCGCAATCATGCTGAAGCATGAAGATGCGGACGATCAGGCCGCTGGCCGGCAGGGCGAGTGCCAATGTCAGCCAGACAGAGACATGCAGCGCCGCGTACATCGCC
>NZ_JBKQJR010000048.1:0-9227 GCF_052326845.1 Acidocella sp.
CAAGCAGACCTGCGCCTTCCGGCTTGCGAAGAGCCGCAGAAACGCGCAGCCTATTCTCTCGCGGTCACATCCATCCCCTGCGCGAGCCGAGACCGCACCCGGTTTGAGTTCGGCCGCAGAAACGGGAGAAACTCGCATGAAATACATGATCACTTGGCTGGAGCGTCCGCAAGGTTCAGCAATAGAGTACGAGAAAGCGCAGCAGCGTATACTCGATGTGTTTCGCCGGTGGGAGGCGCCTGTCAATTTCAAGATCGAGCTTTTCGTCATCCGCGTGGGTGACTGGGGAGGCTACATGCTAGCGGACTGCGACGATCCGGTTACGGTGCACAAATTCTGCTCTATGCTCCCCGCATTCGAATTCCAGGCGAGACCTGTCATTCCAATCGAAGACGCTGTGCGCGGCGAGCTTGAAGTCATGGCTTGGCGCGATGGTCTGAAAATCGACTGAGGCGCGGGATCCTCCGAAACCCGAAGCTTTATACTGAGACGCTACCCCATTCTGGATGAACTGGTTTCGGCGAGTGGGATAGGTATGGTTTTCGAGCACGGGGGCACCGAAAACCACACCTAAACGGCCGCCAGAACCAGTTCAGTGACGGAAGGTGAGCGCCTTGCCGATGGGCTCGCCCGGCACCACGCCTTCGAACATCACCACGTTGCCGCGGATGATGGTGGCCATGGGCCAAGCGGTGCATTCGGTCCCGGCGAAGGGCGTCCAGCCGCACTGGCTGGCGATCATGCTGTTCTCGATGCGGCGCTTGGCCTTCATGTCGACGATGGAGAAATCGGCGTCATACCCGGCGGCGATGCGCCCCTTGCCCACCGCGCCGTAGATGCGCGCCGGACCGGCGGACATCAGGTCCACGAGCCGCAGCAGCGAGAGGCGGCCAGCATTCACCTGGGAGAGCATCAGCGGCAGCAGGGTCTGCACGCCGGTGAGGCCGGAATGGCAGGTCGGCCAGGGGCGCTCCTTGGACTCAGCGGAATGCGGCGCATGGTCGGAGGCGATGGTGTCGGCGGTGCCATCGGCGATCGCGGCCCAGGCGGCATCCTGATGCTCCTTGGAGCGGATCGGCGGGTTCATCACCGCATAACCGCCCAGGCGCTCATAGGCTTCTGGCCCGCATTGCAGCAGATGGTTCACCAACACCTCGCCGGTAATGAGGTCCTTGTGCTCCTTGATGAAGGCGAACTCCTCCAGCGTGGAGACATGCAGGATATGCGCGCGCTTGTTGGTCTTGCGCGCCAACGCGGCGATACGGCGGGCGCCGCGATAGGCGCATTCCGGGTCGCGCCACTCGGCGTGGCTGGCATACGGGTCACCCGCCGAAAAGCGCGGCTTGCGCTCGCGCAGGCGGTATTCGTCTTCGGCGTGGAAGGCGACGAGATGGCGCGAGGAGCGCAGTACGCGCTCGATATTCTCGTCATCCTCGACCAGCAGATCGCCCGTGGAAGACCCGGCGAACACTTTTACCCCGCAGACGCCGGGCATTTCTTCGAGCTCGCCCACATGGTCGGCATTCTCCTTGGTGGCGCCAACGTAGAAGCCGAAATCGCAATAGGTGTGGCCGGGGATGTACTCGTACTTGGTCCGCACTGTGGCTTCATCCACGGTGGGCGGCTTGGTGTTGGGCATGTCCAGCGCCGTGGTCACGCCGCCAAGCACTGCGGCCAGGGAGCCGGAGCGCATGTCCTCGACACCCGGAATGCCGCCCTGCCCGCCATCGCGGAAATGCACATGCGGGTCGATGATGCCGGGCAGCACATGCAGCCCGGCGGCGTTGAACTCCTCCGCCGCCCCGCCAAGATTCTTGCCGATGGCGGCGATCTTGCCGTGCTTCACGCCGATATCGGCCTGCACCTCGCCCCAGGGGAGCACCACAACGCCGTCACGGATCAGAAGATCAAAACTCATATCTGCCTCAATGTCGAAAACACATCGCCCGCAGGGGGCAAATCCAGCACATGCCGGCGGTGCCAGAGTGCGGTGAACAATAGCACCCAGGCGGCGAAACCGGCACGCTTATCATCGGCGTGCGCCAGCAGCGCCCGCACCGCCGCCGCATCCGCCAGTTCGGCGATGATCGGCTGGCGCGGGAGCAGCTCGGCCAGCGGTTTGGCCTGCGCTGCGATCCAGGCGCCAACCGGCACGTCGAACCCCTGCTTGCGGGCGAAGGGTTTCGCGGCCGGGAGGTTCTTCTCCAGCCAGCGGCGCATCAGGTATTTGCCCAAACCGCCGCGAACGGCGAGCTTGTCCGGCAGGGAGAAGGCGAAGGCCGCCACCTCTTTGTCGATGAACGGGGTGCGGCCCTCGATGCCATGCGCCATCAGGCAGCGGTCCAGCTTGAGCAACAGGTCATGCGGCAGCCAGTCGGCCATGTCGGTCATCTGCGCCTGCTTCAGCCGCGAAAGGTTCTGCCCCGCCTGCCGCTCCGCCGCTTCGATGCCCTCGCGCCAGCCCTTGGGCGGGTGGCGCAGCACGTCCAGCCCGTCGAACACGCCGCGCGCGCGCATGGGTTTGGGGAAGAGCAACCGCGACGCCGCGCGGTAGCGGCCATAGCCCGCGAACATCTCGTCCCCGCCCTCGCCGGAGAGGATCACCTTCACATCCCGCCGCGCTTCCCGCGCCAGGAACCAGGAGGGGATGATGGCGTAATCCGCCACCGGGTCGTCCATGCAGGCGACGATCTCGGGGAGGTGCTCCCACATCATCGCCTGGGTGATCTCCACCCGCTCGTGCCGGGCCCCCACGCTCTTTGCCATGGCGGCGGCGGCGTCGCGCTCATCGGCCACGCCGGGCACGTCGAACCCGGCGGTGAAGGCCAGCACCGGATTGGTGTTGAGCCTAGCCATCAGGGCCAGGATGGCGGCGCTGTCGATCCCGCCGGAGAGGAACATGCCGTAAGGCACGTCCGAGCGCTGGTGCAGGTCCACCGCCTTTTCCAGAACCGCATCCAGCTTCTCCAGCGCGTCTTCCTCGTTGTCCGGCGCGTTGTGCGGATTGGGGAAAGCGAGCCGCTTGCGACCTTTCAACTCACCGGCGCGGACGGTCAGTGTCTCGCCCGGCAGCACGCGCTGGATGCCGGGAAAAATGCTCTGCGCCCCGGTGCAGAATTGCAGGTTGAGCAACTCGCCCAGCTTGCCGCGCTCCACGCCGCGCGGCACCACCCCCGCCGCCAGCAGGGCCTGCGGCTCCGAGGCGAAGACGAACCCGCTTGCGCCCTTGGCAACATAAAGCGGCTTCATGCCGAACAGGTCGCGCGAGAGAGTCAGGGTGTGGAAGGCGCCGTCATGAATGGCGATGGCGTACATGCCGCGCAGATGCTCGGTATAAGTGAAGCAGGCGCGGGCATAGACCTTGAGCAGCGGCTCGCAATCGCTCTGCGTGGCGTACTCGCCGCGAAAAGTCTCGCGCAGCTCGCGGTAATTATAGATCTCGCCATTGGCGACGAGGTTGAGCGCACCCTCGTGAAGCGGCTGGCCGCCGGTGGCCAGGTCGATGATGGCGAGGCGCGTATGCACCAGCGCGGCGGTTTCGCCGATGAACTGGCCATGCCCGTCCGGCCCGCGATGTGCCAGCGCCGCGGTGAGCCGGTCCAGCATGGACCGGTCGGCCTTGGCGCCGGGGGTGAACGAAATGCCTGCGATGCCGCACATCAGCGCGTGACCCCTGCAAAGAACTCAAGCCAGGTGGCGGTGACCGCCGCCTCTGCGAACTCGCGCTCGAACCGCGCCCGCCCGGCGGCGGCCAGCCTGGCGCGCAGCCCGGCATCGCCCAGCAGCAGCCGCGCGGCGCTTGCCAGCGCGTCCGCGTCGTCCACCGGCACCAGCACGCCATCCTCGCCGTCGCGGATCACCTCGCTCGGGCCCTCCGCCCGCGCCGCCAGCACAGGGGTCTGGGCCGAGAACGCCTCCAGCACCATGTTGCCCAGCGGCTCGTGGCGGGAGGAGGAGACGAACACATCCGCCGCTTTCAGCAGCGCCCCCGTGTCCCGCCGCCAGCCGGGCAGCTTCACCCGCTCGCCCAGCTTCAGCTCGACGACAAGCTTTTCCAAAGCCGGGCGTTCCGGCCCCTCGCCCGCGATCACGCAATACACATCCGGCAGACGGGCCATGGCCTGGATCAGCGTGTCGAACCCCTTCACCGCGTGCAGCCGCCCGAGGCCGAGCAACAAAGGCGCGCCCTCGGGGATGCCCAGCCCGGCGCGGGAGGAAGGGGCCTCGCCCGCGAAATCGGTGACGAAATTGGGCAGATACGCAGTACGCTCGGCGGGGAAGCCGGTGCCGGTGATGTAGTCGACAATGCCGCGCGTGTTGCCGACGAGGTAGCGGCAGGCACGGAAATATTTGAGGTCGTAATACCCGCCGAGCCGGCCGATATTCACCCACGGCCCGCGTGGCAGATGTGCTGCGGCACGGCTCATCCAGGCCATGGCGATGTCCGGCTTGAACTCTTGCAGCGTGCGGCGGATGCCGGGGCGGGTGCCGAAATCCAGCCGCCCGCCGAAGCGGAATTGCACCGGCGTGAGGCCCATGGCGGCAAGGCGCGCGGAGCGGCCATCCTCGCGGCGGATGAGGGGAAGCACATCCTGCCCGGCGCGGGCCAGGGCGCCGGTCATGCGTTCATAGAAGAGTTCGGCCCCGCCATTGGCGGCGCCAGCCATGACCTGGGCTATGCGCATAATAGAGTCCGCGCCAGCTTTAACACATCCGCCACCTGGAGCCCAGCCATCGGCGCGTCGCCCTCCGGCCCCGGCGCCACGGCGATGGCGGTGCGGGCGCCAGCGGGGGCGTATTCGCTGGCCTTGGAACGGCCGAACAGGCCGAGTGTCGGCGTGCCCGCCGCGGCGGCGAGATGCATCAGGCCGGAGTCGTTGCCAATGAAGAGTTCGCACCGGCGCAGGCAGGCGGCGGCCTCGGGCAGGCTGAGCTTGCCGACGAAATCGATCGCCCCAGGCAGCGCGGCCAGCACGGGGGCGGCACGGCGGGCCTCATCCGCTCCCGGTCCGCCGAACACAGCGGCCTTCGCGCCGGGGATCTCCGCCGCCAGCGTCTGGAACACCTCGACGAACCGCTCCGGCGGCCAGATCTTGCCATCCCAATTGGCGGTGGGGGCAAGGGCGATCACCGGCCCCTCGCCCAGCAGCGACGCGACCTTGGCGTCATCCGCCGGGGCGGTCCAGGCCACGGGCAATGGGGCGGGGTCGAACCCCAGCGCCGCGCCGAGCTGCTGGTAGCGCCGCCCCGGGCGACGCCCGCCTTTCAGGATCTTGCGCCGCCGCGCCGCCAGGAACAGCGACAGCCCCGAGCCGCGTATATCCACCACCAGATCCCAGACATGCCCGGCCACCTGGCGCCACAACGCCAGCCAGTGCAGCGCATAGGGGCGCTTCTCGAACACGATCAGCCTGTCCAGCGCCGGGAAGCGGGCGAACACCCCCTCGGCCACTGCGCCGCAGGCGATGGTGAAGCGCGCCTGCGGGTTTTCCAGCCGCAACTGCTCCAGAATGCCGCAGGAGATCACCGCATCGCCGATACGCGATGAGGTGATGAACAGGATCTTCTTCATGCCGGGCCGGGTCTAGCGCGTTTGCCCGCCGCCGCAAACCGGGCTTGCCCCGGGTCGGCCGCGCCGCCATGTTCTGATCATGACGAAACTGGCTCATCTGCCGCAGCGCGGCGTGCTCGCCCTCCGTGGCGCCGACCGCATCACCTTCCTCAACGGGCTGGTCAGCAACGACGTGACGAAAGCCGCCCCGGGCTGCGACGTGTGGGCCGCGCTGCTCACCCCGCAGGGCAAGTATCTCTCCGATTTCTTTATCTTTGCTGATGCGGATGCGCTGCTGCTGGACGCGCCCAGGGCGGACATTCCCGGGCTGCTGACCAAGCTACGGCGCTACAGGCTGCGCGCCCAGGTGGAGTTGGAGGATGCCTCCTCCGCTTACGGCGTTTATGCCGCCTGGGATGGCGTGCCGCCTGAGGTGGCGATCTCCGCGCCCGACCCGCGACTGGAGCAAGCCGGATGGCGGCTGTTGAGCGAAGCCCCGCTCGCCGCCAATGCCAGTGCGGCGGATTACGCCGCGCACCGGATCGCGCTCGGCCTGCCCGACGGCGCGCCAGACCTGGAACCGGAGAAGACGCTGCTGCTGGAGGCCGGATTCGACGAGCTGCACGGCATCGCCTGGGACAAGGGCTGCTATATGGGCCAGGAGCTGACGGCGCGGACAAAATACCGCGGGCTGGTGAAGCGCCGGCTGGTGCCGGTGGAACTCAGCGTGCCTGGCGCAGCCCCCGGCACGCCGGTGATGGCCGATGGCCATGAGGTGGGAGACATTCGCTCTTCGGCCGGCAATCTCGCGCTGGCCATGTTGCGGCTGGATGCTGTGGAGAAGGTGCTTGCTGCCGGGGATGCCCGGCTGACATCGCGCATTCCCGCCTGGATGCAGCTGCCGCACCTGACGGCATCTTCCGGCACGGCGTGATCAGTTCGTTGGAAAGCCAACACTTGAGTTCTTGACGGATCTGAACCGCCCCGGATTTGCCCGAGGCTGTTTTGTTTGAGTCACGCTGTCATTGGCTGCGCGTTTGGCGCGGCGTAGTTGCGTTCCTCGACTTCTGCCGGCGGTATATTGTTGATGGGCACCAGGAGTCGGCGGCGGTTGTGCTCGGTGCCTCGGTCGATCGACGCAAGACCGTCTACGGCGACGCGGCCAAGATCATCGTCGACATGGCGCGCGCGCATTGTGTCCCCATTGTCTTGGAGAGTTTCGACTTCCGTAAAAAGAAGGCTGAGCTGGAAACCAGCACCAAACCGAGCTACGCGCGCATGCTGTCGGCACTGGCTTATGCCCCGATCGGCGTCATGATCCGCACCCGCGCCACCCGCCGCGGCGTGCGCGTGATCGAGCGCAATCCGGCGTACACGTCGTTGATTGGCCCAACCAAATTCTCCGCACGCTACGGCGTGTCGGTTCACCTCTCTGCCGCCCTGGCGATCGTCAGGCGCGGCACGGGTCTGTCGGAGCGTCTGCCGCGTCAGCCGAGCATTACGCTTGGCGGCGATGTCCATGTCACCCTCTCCCAGCCTGCAAGGATTGGGCGGAGGCATGTATGGGTGTCGTAGGCGCAGCTGGCGCGAAGCAGAAAAGCGGCTCTTGCAGGGCGCTCCGGGTCGGCGAAACGCCGATCTTCTGCCGCGAGATCGTTGGATCCGGCGGCAGAGAGATTACTGAACCAGGATGGAACATTCCTGTCTCAGCTCATTAACTCGGAGCCGGCAGGTGCGATTCCTGCCGCGAAGTCGTCGTCAGCACTGCTCGGACGACGCACTGACCTGAAAGCTACCTATGCGTAGTTTTAGACAGGTTTATAGGAGCCGTATCGAGGAGAAGGCGCATCAACGGCCCTCAAAGCCGCCCAAGACGTCCGCTAGCAGCGGTGCGTCGAAATCATCCGGCACAGTAAATTGGCCGACGAGCCAGCCAAGTTGGCGCCGCTGTGGCACAACTGCGCCCCGCAACGGCACCAGGCGGGCAACTGGCCGGCCAGCACGGGCAATCAGGATTTCCTCGCCGTATGCCACAGCATCAAGCAGACGGGAGAGATGGGTTTTGGCAGCGTGCATGTTGACGATCTGCATGAATGGTCCCCAAGAAATGCTAAAATGGCCCCTTTAACCAGACTTAGTCCAGTCTGGTCTTGTTACAGGACCAGGGACATGGAGAGAGGCATCGATGGTAAGACGATGAGTACCGTGAAGATTGACGTCTCTAGCCTCAAGGCAACGCTTAAACGTGGGACTCGTCGGCCCACAGAAGAAGAATGCGCCACGAAGCCGATCGGGTTGCATCCCCCCTAGCCGAGTGCTGAATTTGCTTGCATCGGCAAAGATATTCAAATATTCGAAAAAGAATATCAAAATATCTTGGAGGGATCATGCCGCTGTATATCCGCGATGATGCTACCGCCGAGCTTGTAGCCCAATTGGCGAAAGCTAGGGGCTTGACCAAACAAGACGCCGTTAAGCTCGCCGTTACGGCTGAACTTGCCCGCGGCCAAAACGAAAAGCCGCTGCGCGAACGCATAAGGGCCTGGCGTGAGATCCATCCCTTTCCGCCGCCCACCGGCCTGAAGGCCGACAAGGGTTTTTTCGATGACCTGTCGGGTGAGCCGTGATTTTCATCGACGCCTCAGCCATGATTTCTATGATGGCCGGTGAAGACGATGCTGACATGCTGGCGGATATTCTCGCCACCCATCGCGTCCGCCTTTGTTCGCCAATATCCCTCTGGGAAACTACGGCGGGGCTATGCCGGAGCTACGGCTTCACCGTGAGCACGGCCCGTACCACGATCAAGAGCTTCATCGATGCCCACGGCATAGAACTGGCCACCATTGGAGAGCGTGAATACGAAACTGCCGCGCAGGCTTATGCAGACTTCGGCAAAGGCAGGCATCCGGCTTCCCTGAATATGGGGGATTGCTTCGCCTATGCCAGCACAAAAGCCCATAAAGCAGCCCTTCTCTTTAAAGGGGATGATTTCAGTAAAACAGATATCCCTGTTGCGGAATCTCCGAAATGATCAATGACCCGGTTTGTAGGCCCGCAAGCTCCGGCGTTCAGGCCGGAGATAGAGTCCGCGAGATATCGCTGGATTTTAAGGTGTTGCTCAGGCTTCCGGCCAGAAATCATCGGCCATCATCTGCTCGAAGGACCAGGGGCAATCGGCTGGAAACGTGCTCTCGGCCAACCCGGTTTCCGCCCCAGCCTCGATGATGGCATTGCCATAAGCGTCAACGCGCATGTCATGCGCCAGCTTGGGCTCGGCCGGCGGTATCTGTTCTAGACGGTCGAGCGCCCGGCTTTGGCTGAGCGCCGCCTAAGCCGCTAGAAGACCATCCCTGCTACGGCCGCGGCCTGTGTTGGGCGGAGCCCTAAGCCCGCAAAATCGCTTGCAGATCGACACTCCATAAGTTATATTTTAATATAACCTATGGAGCTATACCCATGCACACCACAAATCTCAGAAAAGTCGGCGGATCAATCATGCTGGCGGTGCCGCCGGCGCTACTCGATGTGCTTCATCTGACGGCCGGGGCTAAGGTCGGGCTCGCTGTGGACCACGGCAGGCTCGTTGTCGAGCCGCAAGGTCAGCCGCGCTACACAATGGTCGAATTGCTGGCAGCTTCGGACTATTCACACCCACAGCCACCCGAAGAACACG
>NZ_JBKQJR010000049.1:0-2798 GCF_052326845.1 Acidocella sp.
GTTCATCGGCGGCGGCCTGCTGTCGCTGCGCGCCTCCTCCGCCCCTTACCCAGTCTACCTGAGCCTCCAGAACGGAGTCACGCGGGTCAGCCTGACCGGCACAATCGACGACCCCGAAGCTTTCACCGGCACGCATCTGCGCCTCTCCGTCTCCGGCCAGAACATGGCTGACCTGCGTGATGCCGTTCTGGAGGCTCAGGTAGACCGGGTAAGGGGCGGAGGAGGCACGCAGTGACAGTAGGTCGCCGCCGATGAACTGGCCGGTGATCGGGGCGTTATCATAAGTGCCTTGCGCGTCCACCAGGATCTCGCCACCCGTGAAAAGCTTGTCGCCAGGGGGGGCAGGACGGGTCTGGATGGTGAGGGTAAAATCGGTGTTTAGCTTTGGCATGACGATGCTGGCGATGCCGTCATTGATGATAATATCACCGAATTTTGGCGGTCTGCGGGTGGAGCCGCCGGATGTAGGCGGCGCGGGGTAATTGCTTGTGCCATCAGGGAGTTGGCGGATATTCGCGACGGGGTGGTCGACCTCGATACTGGTGAGCGAGAGGGTGCGGTGTTCGATAGACTCCATCACATCCACATTCACGAGCATACGGTCGATGCTGGCGAGCTGTGCTTCGTTCGTGGGAAAACCGCCGGGATTGGCGATGGTGATGCCGGTGGCGGCGATCGTGGTCGTGTGGCCAAGAGCGACATGGAGATGCTGAATTGTAACCTCATGGCCTAGGGAGGCGGAGGCCTCGGCGTCGATGAGGGGGATGAACCAATCCCAGTTCCAGAAAATCGCCAAAAGCGGGATGATGATTGCCGGGGGGAGCAGGCGTTTGAGCCAGATGTTGTCGCGCATGGTCCGCTCTTTTGCCTATTTGGGAAATCGCGTCCAATAAGCTCCCTTTGAGAATTTGGCTGCTCTATTAAATCAATGGCTTATAGATTCATGCTGACAGTGTCACCACTGGGCGCGATTTTGCGCGCTGCTGCTGTCGCCATTGGCAGTTTCCATAAATCACGTTCTGCTGCGTTGACACGATGGGCATAGACGAACGCAAAAGCAGTCGGGTTCGTGTCCGCAGCACCGGCAGGCCTTACAAGCTGGTCAAGCGCGACGGCAGCCGCTGCGCCGAGTTCTGGAAACTGCCGAACGGTCAGTATGATCTTCGCGTTGTATCGCCCTTCTATACCGCGCAACAGGCAGAAGCCCAACGCCTCGGCTGCAAAATTGCAGATATGCGCCCGGTTTGCGCCGGCAAAGAGCAGGCCGATCGGCGCATCCGCGACATTGCCAAGGCACACCCCCATAAAATCCCCACGGCGACATAGCTGATTATCGCAGGCTTCGAGAACCAGATTGAGATGAACCCAGCCAAACATATGCAATAACAGCGATTTTGGCGCTTTTTGACCAGCCGACCGCAGATCAACCACGAACTCCGAATCTGAGGGTCCGGAGTTCGAATCTCTTCTGGCGCGCTATTTTCCTTAGAAAAAACAATGGTTTCCGGCAGGTTCTGCTGGGCCTCCGCGCGGGGCATTTCCCTCGTCCCAGAGTTTCCTCCAAAATGGCCGTCAGTGGTGCCGTGGGGCGGCAGAACATGCATAAAGCGGCGAAGGCCGCTGACACACGTCAGCCATCAGCAGGACAACGTGCCATCAACGCATGTTACGCAGGTGCCGCCCAGGCTGACTTGGCCGGCGGCATCGACCGCCACCAAGACGCGCCCATCACGTCCGACGCAGCGCCCCCTGAGCGGCCATGTAGTTGGTGCCGGTGGTGGGCAGCTGGCCCCGCTCCCATCGAAACGCCGCGATGCTGCCATTGCCGCTGCCGCACACCGGGTCTTCATCAATACCGCAGGACGGCGCGAAGGAGCGCACCTCGATCTCGGCATCGCCGCTCTCATGAGCGCCGAACAGCGAGAGGCCCGTCGCCCCGAGGCGCCGCTCGAACGCGGCCGAACGGGCAAAATCGGGCGTCAAGGCGAGGAGATGCGCGGCACTCGGCAGCTGCGCCACCACCCAAACCGCGCCGACATTGACGAGGGCGGGCGGCACGTCCCTGAGAACAGGCTGACCGAGTACGGCTTCCAATTCCTCTACCTCGTCCGGCGTGAGCGTCCGCAACGCGGCTGGCGGCAGGCCGAGCGTCAAACGACCCGTATCTTCGACCGTGATGCGGACAAGTCCAACGCCGCACTCCTGCACCAACCTCCCGTCACGCGGCGCAACGCGCCCAGCCTCTAGGACCGCATAGGCGCTGCCAAGTGTGGGGTGCCCGGCGAAGGGCAGTTCGCTGCGCGGCGTGAATATCCGCAAGCGGTAATCGGCTGCCGCATTGGTTGGCGGCAGCAGGAAGGTCGTTTCGGAAAGGTTGGTCCAGCGGGCGATGCGCTGCATCGCTTCCGTATCCAGGCCATCGGCGTCGAGCACAACGGCCACTGGATTGCCCAAAAGAGGCGTGCTGGTGAATACGTCGACGACCTTGTAGGCACGCTGCATGGCAATGCTCCGCTGTTAGAGAGGCAATTCTGACGTATGCTTGACTGTCTGCCTAGCACTACAGTTGCATTTTTGATTTAAGATGGGCTGGTCTGGCTGCGGCCTGATGGGCCCGTCTGAATGTTGACCATTTAAGGATGCGCGCGACGGGCAGTTGGCGCTGAGCGAGCTTCAGGGCGAGCCGCCGGATTTCCTGGACGGACCATCGGATGAGTTCTTTCCTGTCCTGGGCTTCGTTTTTTTCGGTGTAATGGCGTTAGCGCGATAGCGGACAGCGGCCATCATGGCGTAGGCGA
>NZ_JBKQJR010000050.1:0-21117 GCF_052326845.1 Acidocella sp.
AAGCAATCCATCTTTTCCAGCGATGTCGCGGAGATGGATTGCTTCGCTGCGCTCGCAATGACGGTTCGGGGTGGGTCATCATCAACGCGGCTTGGTATTACACTGCACCGTTGGCGAGCAGCGTGGCGCGGACAGCCTCTTCCTCGACCTGATTGCTGGTGAAGGCCTGGCCGATGCCGCGGGTCAGCACGAAGGTCAGCTTGCCCTCGCGCATCTTCTTGTCCTGCTTCATGTGCGCCAGCAACTGCCCGGCATTCAGCGCGGCAATGCGCGGCGGCAGCCCGGCGCGGGCGATATGCGCGGCGATTCGGCTGGTATCCTCCTGCGGGCAAAGGCCGAGCTGGGCGGAGAGATGCGTGGCCAGCACGAGCCCGGTGGCCACGGCCTCGCCATGCAGCAGGCTGCCGTCGAAATGGCATTCCGCCTCCAGCGCGTGGGCGAAGGTATGGCCGAGGTTCAGCAGGGCGCGGCCATTGTTGGGCTTGGTCTCGCGCTCGTCATCGCCCACCACCTGCGCCTTGAAGCGCACCGCATGCTCGATGGCCTGGGCCAGGAGCTCATCGTCACCGCCCACGATCCCCTCGGCATTGGCTTCGCACCAGTCGTAGAAGGCGGCGTCCGCGATCATCCCGGCCTTGACGATTTCGGCATAGCCCGCGCGCAACTCGCGCACCGGCAGGGTCTTCAGCGCGCCGGTATCGGCCAGCACCAGCAATGGCTGGTGGAAGGCGCCGATCAGGTTCTTGCCCTGCGGCGCGTTGATGCCGGTCTTGCCGCCGACACTCGAATCCACCTGCGAGAGCAGGGTCGTCGGGATCTGGATGAAGGGCAGGCCGCGCAGCGTGGCCGCGGCGGTGAACCCGGCGAGATCGCCCACCACGCCGCCGCCCAGGGCGATGATGGTGGTGTGGCGGTCAACCTTCTGGTCCAGCAGGGCGGTGACCAGGTGCTGCCAGGTCTCGATGCTCTTCGACCCCTCGCCCGGCGGCACGGTGAGGGTGGTGTGGCTCACGCCAACCTCGGTCAGCGCCGCCTGCAGCGTGGGCAGGTGCAGCGCCGCCACGTTGCTGTCGGTAATGATCACGCAGCGCGGCTGCGGCAGCACCGGGGCGATATGCGCGCCCGCATGCTTGATCAGGTCGGGGCCGATCAGCACGTCGTAGCTGCGCTCGGAAAGCTGCACGCGCACCCGCCGCGGCGGGGTGTAAGCGTTGATCGCGGCGATCACGTTATCGGTCGTCACTTGCGGGGGAACCTCCGAGCCATCGATGATGATATCGGCCTGGGCATAGACCGGGCTGCGCTGCTCCGAAAGCCGGGCCAGGATTTCCGCCGGGTTGCCGGAATTGAGCAGCGGACGGTGCGTGCGCCCCTGCACGCGGGAGAGCAGAACCGGCAGCGGGCAGCGCAGCCAGATGGAGATGGCCCGCGCGCGGATCAGCGCCCTTGTCTCCGGGTCCATGAAGGCGCCGCCGCCCGGGGCGAGCACGATGCGCCCGCCGGCGAGCAGGCGCTCGATCACGCGTTTTTCCCCGGCGCGGAAATGCGCCTCGCCATGGGTCTTGAAGATTTCGGCGATGCTCATGCCGGCGGCGCGCTCGATCTCTTGGTCGGCATCGAAGAAGGGCAGGCCGAGCAGGGCGGCGACGCGCTTGCCGATGGCGGTTTTGCCGGCGCCCATGAGGCCGACCAGGACGATGCTGCGCTCCTGCACGGGGAGGTCTAGACGGTTGAATGACATTGCCTGAAACGCTTATCACATTGGACGCATGACGATAGATGGCCAAGCCGAGGCGTTTCTGGAAATGCTCGCCGCCGAGCGCGGCGCGGCGGCGAACACGCTCGCGGCCTATGCGGCGGACCTTGAAGATTTTCAGGGGTTCTTGCGCGCGCACGGGGTAAGCGCCATGGCGGCGGATGCTAGCCATGTGGCCGCCTATGTGCGGGGGCTCTTTGATGCCGGGCTGGCGGCGCGGACGCAGGCGCGGCGGCTTTCTTCCCTGCGGCAGTTCTTCCTGTTTCTGCTGCGCGAGGGGCGGCGCACGGACAACCCGATGGCGGATTTTGCCTCGCCCCGCCTGTCCAAGGCGCTGCCGAAATATCTGAGCGAGGGCGAGGTGACGGCGCTGTTCGCCGCGGCGCGGGAGCTGCCCGGCCTGCCGGGGCTGAAGGCGGTGGCGGGGCTGGAAATCCTCTACGCCACGGGCTTGCGCGTTTCGGAGCTTCTGGCCCTGCCGGCCCCGGCGCTCTCCACCGATGCGCAGATGCTGCTGATCAAAGGCAAGGGTGGCAAGGAGCGGATGGCGCCGCTCTCGGACCCGGCGAAGCAGGCGGCGGCGGAGTTGCGCGCGGCGATGGCGGAAAAGAAACCCGCTCCGCGCTATCTGTTCCCTGGCCGCGACCCGCGCGAACCCATGACCCGCCAGGGCTTCGCGCTATTGCTGAAACAGGTGGCGATACAGGCCGGGCTCGACCCGGACCGGCTTTCGCCCCACGTGCTGCGCCACTCATTTGCCTCGCATTTGCTGGCGCATGGGGCGGATTTACGAAGTTTGCAAAAACTGCTCGGCCATGCGGACATCGCCACCACCGAGATTTACACCCATGTGCTGGCGGAACGGCTGCAGAAGCTGGTGAATGCGCTGCACCCGTTAGCTAAATAAGCCAACAAGTTGCCGCAGCAGGGTGCCGCGATGGCGCGTCTCGTTGCGGCTGATATAGCGCCGCATCGCCCCGGGCATCCGCCTTGGGGCGGGGATTTCCGCGCCGAAGGCCTGCTCCACCCCCTGCCACACCTGGGCCGCGCAGCCGGTCAACCTGCCGCGCAGCAGATACGCCCCGATGCGCGGCGCCAGCGCCAGCCAGGAGGCGCCCCATTTGCGTGCGATGATGAGCCGGTTGCGGATGAAATACGCCATGCGCTCGCCGCTCCACTGCACCCGGGCCTCGGGCGAGACCTTGTGGATCACTGCCAGTGAGCCGTCATAGGCAATGCGCCAGCCGAGCGCGATGGCGGAGAGGCAAAAGTCATATTCCTCCCAGGTGAAGAACAGGCCAGGGTCGTACCCGCCCGCGGCGTTCCAGGCGGCGCGGCGGATGGCATGCCCGGCGCCGACAAAGGTGGTGGTATCGAACCGCCCCCTGAAGCGCGGCAGCAGCGCCTTGGGGTAGCCCCAGGCGCCAAGGTCCGGCTGGGTGCCATCGGCGGCGAGGATGGCAAAGCCCAGCGCGCCGAGATCCGGGCTGCGCCGGAAGCTCTTCAGCGCCCGTGCCACCACCCAGTCATCCTGAAACACCGCGTCGTTATCCAGCGCGGCGATGATGGTGCCATGGCCGAGCGCGGCCGCGAGATTGCGCCCCCCGGCGACGCCGAGATTCTTCCCGGCGCTGTACAGGGCAAAGCGAGGATGGCTGGCAAAGGCACGGGTAATGCCGGTGATGGTCTCGGGCGTGGAGCCCTGGTCCAGCACGGTGACATGGAATTCTCCGCCGCGCTGGCGCAGGGCGGAGGCGATGGCCTCCAGCGTGTCCTCCAGGCGGTTCAGGCAGAGGATGATGATGTCCGCATCATACCCACCCAATGGAGGGAGTGAGCCTGCGAGACGTTTCTCAGTAGGCATTCTTCTTCGAGAGCACGGCGGGCAGGGTGCGGAGCAGAATGCCGAGGTCCAGCCAGAGCGACCAGTTCTGGATGTATTCGAGGTCGCTGCCCAGGCGCTGCTCCAGCGCCGCGATGGCCGGGGTGGCCCCGCGCTGGCCGGGGTGGCCCCGCGCTGGCCGCGGATCTGCGCCAGCCCGGTCATGCCCGGCTTTACCCGGTGGCGCAGCCGGTACAGGCGTAAAGCGGTCTCGAAGCTTAAGCCCTCCACCTGCGTTTCCGGCGCGTGCGGCCGGGGCCCGACCAGGGACATGTCGCCGCGCACCACGTTGATCAGCTGCGGCAACTCATCCAGCGAGAGACGGCGCAGGATGCGGCCGATGCGGGTCACGCGCTTGTCCGTCTTCCGGGCCTGGGCGAAAGGGCGGTCCGGCTCATGCGTCATGGTGCGGAACTTGAGCATGGTAATGCGCCGCCCCTGCGCGCCGATGCGCGTCTGGCGGAACAGAATGGGCCCCTCGCTGCTCAGCCGAACCACCCCGGCCAGCACCAGCAGCAGTGGTGCGGCCAGGGTGAGCAATATCGTTGCGCCAAGAATGTCGAACAGCCGCTTGGCCGGGTTGGCCGAGGTGATCAGCTCCGCGGTGGCGATGGGCATGAGCTTGCACGCGCCGGAGCGGGATTTTAGCATTTCCGGCAGATTGGCCGCGAGGTCGAAGGCCATCCAGATCCGCGCCGGGAAGGCGAGCAGCTCGGCCAGCAGCTCCTGGTGCAGCCTGGCGCTGAAGCTCTCCAGCTCGGGGTGGTGGATGAACACCACGTCCTGGATGTCCCGCTCATGGATGAGTTGCAGCAGGGACTCGAAATCCGGCAGCTCCGGCCAGCGGTGCCAGTTGCCCAGCTCGTGCAGCTGGGAGAGGTAGAGCACCCCCGCCACGTTGCGGGAGATGCGTTTCTCGGCCAAGGCGCGGGGCAGGTCGCGCGGGCAATGGTCGTAGCAGACGATCAGGGTGCCGCGCCCGGCCTGCGCCGGGTCATCCGCCGCGAGGTGGGCGGTAAGCAGGGACCGTGTGCCGGCGAGCAGCAGCGGGGTCACGGCGAGGTCCGCCGCCGTCCAGGTCCGGGTGAGGATATGCGGGTGCCCCAGCAGCAGCGCGAGGGCGAGCATGGCGAGGCTGGTGGCAAGGAAGCTGTTGGCGGCGATGCCGGCGGGCTGCTTCGCCCGCTCCCGGTAGCCGCCATGCGAGGCGGTGAGCAGCACGGTGAACAGCGCGAGCAATCCATAGAACCACAGGTTGCGGCCCAGGTTCTCGCTGCTTCGCATGAGCATGCTGCCGGTCAGTGGCAGCGCCAGCACGCAGAGGAGATCGGAGAGCACCAGCCATTGCTGGCGGGAGAGCGGCGCGCAGGGGGGTGAAAAGGCGAATTCAGCGCGGGTTTGGCCTTGTATCAGGGCCGCCGAGGCATGAAGCTCCGCCATATAGGGTGCTCTCTAGGGTTGTTGTATAGTTAACAAAATGTTACCTTCGGTTGTATTAACGAAACACGAAACGCTTGGAAAGAAAATAATTAAAGACTAGCCCCGCCAATGTCCCGGCGACGATGGCAATCACAGGTTGTTGACAGGCGAGGGCGAAACGGGCCACCAGGGCGAAGAACACGCCGCGGTTGAAGACGAAGCCGATGGCGTTCGCGGCGATGAACCTGGCCCATTGCACATGCGCGGCGTCATGCTCGTGGTGGCGGAAGGTCCATAGCCGGTTGGCGGCCCAGTTGGCCGTGGCGGCGATGAAAAAGCCGCACGTGCCCGCGATGTAAAGATTGGTATGGCCGCGCAGCAGATAGACGGTGCCGGTATCCCAGCAGAAGCCGAGCGCGCCGACGATGCCGAAGCGGATGAAGCTCTCCGGCAGCCCCAGCCGCGCGAGCAGCACGACCAGGGCATCGAGCCGGGAAAGCAGGGCCTGCTGGTTAGCCCGCAAAGGGGTCCTGCATCAGGATGGTGTCGTCGCGCTCCGGGCTGGTGGAGAGCAGGGTGACCGGGGCTTCCACCAGTTCCTCGATGCGCTTGACGTATTTGATCGCCGCCGCCGGGAGGTCGGCCCAGGAGCGGGCGCCACGGGTGGAGCTGCTCCAGCCTTCCATCACCTCGTAGATGGGCTCGGCCGCGGCCTGTGCCGCCATGCCGGCCGGCAGGTGCTTATAGGTCTTGCCGTTGATGCTGTAGCCCACGCCGATCTTCAGCTCGGCGAAGCCGTCCAGCACGTCCAGCTTGGTCAGCGCCAGGCCCTGGACGCCGCCCACCTTCACCGCCTGGCGGACCAGTGCGGCGTCGAACCAGCCGCAGCGGCGCTTGCGCCCGGTCACGGTGCCGAATTCATGCCCGCGCTCGCCGAGAAGCTGGCCGGTTTCGTCGTTCAGCTCGGTGGGGAAGGGACCGGAGCCGACGCGGGTGCAATAGGCCTTGGCGATGCCGAGCACGCGGCCCGCCGCATCCGGCCCCATGCCGCTGCCGGAACCCGCCGTGCTGGCGACAGTGTTGGAGGAGGTGACGAACGGGTAGGTGCCGTGGTCCACATCCAGCATCACCGCCTGCGCGCCCTCGAACAGGATGCGCTGGCCCAGGCGCTTGGCCTCGGCGAGGCGCTCCCACACCGGCTCGGCGAAGGGCAGCAGCTTCGGCGCCAGTTCCAGCAGGCTGGCGAGCACGTCTTCCTTCTTGAAGGTCGGCGCACCCAGCCCGGCCAGCAGGGTGTTGTGGTGCAGCAGCAGCTCGTCGAGCTTGGCGTCGAGCGTCTCCGGCTCGGCGAGGTCGCACACGCGGATGGCGCGGCGGGCCACCTTGTCCTCATAGGCGGGGCCGATGCCTCGCCCGGTGGTGCCGATCTTGCGCGCGCCGCGGGCGGCCTCGCGCGCGGCATCGAGCGCTGCGTGCAGCGGCAGGATCAGCGGCGCGTTGTCGGCGATGCGCAGGGTTTCCGGCGTGACGGCCAGCCCCTGGGCGGAGACGCGCTCGATCTCGGCCAGCAGGGCGAAGGGGTCGATGACCACGCCATTGCCGATGACGCCGAGCTTGCCGCGCACGAGGCCGGAGGGCAGCAGCGAGAGCTTGTAGGTTTGGTTGCCGACCACCAGCGTATGCCCGGCATTATGCCCGCCCTGAAAGCGCACCACGATATCGGCGCGGCTGGCGAGCCAGTCCACAACCTTGCCTTTGCCCTCGTCGCCCCATTGCGCGCCGATGATGGTTACGTTGGTCATGTATTAATTCCTTAAGCGAGCGGGACGATCTGGCCGTCCGAGAAGGCATGGCTGCAGCCCAGGCGAAGCGCTTCGGCGCGCGGGTCCGGGTGCGGGGCCAAGCCGTTGATGGTGGCGAAATTCTGCGCCCGCGCGGCGGCGGCATCGGCGGCCGCAGTGCCGAAGGGCAGATACAGGCGCGGCCGCAGCTTCGGCCGGGGGGCGAGGCGGATGATGGTGTCCGGATACAGGGTGATGCCGGTGGCGGGCTCGGAATCGCACAGGTAACGCCCGCCGCGCCCAAGCTCGGCCTGTTCCCCGGCGGCGAACACGGTCATGCAGATGCCAGTGTGGTACTGGTAGCCGCGGAACTCCACCGGGTCGACGGTGAGCAGCAGGTCTGGCCGGGCGGCGCGCAGCACGGAAACGGTCTCGGCGAGGCGGGCGACCTGCGCCTTGGCGGGGGCGGGCAGGTCCATGGCCAGCAGCACGGGGATGGCGCGCTCGGCTTGGCCGCTCGCCTCCATCAGCCGCAGCAGCAGCGGCGCTGCGGCTCCGCCATGGGCGGCGACACCGGCGCTGTCCTTGCGGTCCAGCGCGCGAGACAGCGCAGGGTGCGACTGGCCAAGCGTTTCGTCCACCATATCCGGCACGAGCCGGGGCACGGTGAGGTCCACGCTGAGCTGGCTCAGCCCGGCGGCTTCCAGCGCCTCGATGGCGGTGAGGATGATCTCGGCATCGGCGGTGGCGGCGTCGAGCCCGATCAGCTCGATCCCGGCCTGGGCGATCTGGCGTTCGGGTTCAAGGTCCGTCCCGCGCACGCGCAGGCACTGCCCGGCATAAGCGAGGCGCAGCGGGCGGGGCGAGGCGGAAAGCCGCGTGGCGGCGAGGCGGGCGATCTGCGGCGTGGTGTCGGCGCGCAAGCCCATCATGCGCTGGCTCTGCGGGTCCATGAGCCGGAAGGTCTGCTCCGCCGTGGCGGCGCCGGAGCCTGCGAACAGGCTGTCCTCGAACTCCAGCAGCGGCGGCTTCACCCGCTCGTAACCGTGTGCGGCGAAGCAATCCATGATGGCTTCGACGGAGCGTGCTTCCAGCTCGGCCTCGGGCGGCAGGATGTCGCGGAGGCCGACAGGCAGGAGGGCAGGGTGGGAGAGCGGCGTGTCGTTCATGGAAACCGGTTATGGTGGCGTGGCGCTATAGCATCGCCATGCGGCAGGTCCAATTGTCTGGCGCGGATTAGTAAAGTAAACGAGCGTTAATACAACTAAAGCGAGCAAGTAATCGCGTGCTCTTCAACAGCAGGCTGTTCATTCTGGTGTTTCTGCCTGTGGCGCTGGCCGGGTTTCTGGCCGCAGGAAGGCTGGGGCGCCGGGCGGCGCTGGCCTGGCTGCTGGCGGCGAGCCTCTTCTTCTACGCCTGGTGGAAGCCGGTTTTTCTGCTCCTGCTGCTGTTTTCCATCGCGGTGAATTTTTGCGCCGGAAGGCTGATCCTGCGGCATGGCGGACGGGTCTGGCTGGTGGCGGGGCTGGTGTTCAACCTGGGCCTGCTCGGCTTCTTCAAATATGCCGGGTTGTTCGGGCTGGGCGGAATCTTCCTGCCGCTGGGTATCAGCTTCTTCACCTTCCAGCAGGTAATGTATCTGGTGGACACATCGCGCGGCGGGCTCGGGCGGGTGGGCTTCCTCGACTATGCCTGCTTCATCGCGTTTTTCCCGCATCTGATTTCGGGGCCGATCGTCCGGCCGGGGCACATATTGCCCCAGTTCGCGGCGTTGCGGCCCTGGGCGGGACTCAAGGACCGGTTGGTGCTGGGGGCGGAGCTGTTCATGCTCGGCCTTGCCAAAAAGCTGGTGCTGGCCGATGGGCTGGCGCGCTTCGCCGAACCGGGCTTCGCCGCGGCGGCGCGGCATGACCCGCTGAGCCTGATCGAGGCCTGGGTGGCGCTGCTGGCCTATGGCTTGCAGATTTATTTCGACTTCTCCGGCTATTCCGACATGGCGATCGGCCTCGCGCGGATGTTCGGCATCGAGTTCCCGGTGAATTTCAACAGCCCCTACAAGGCGCGGAATATTAGCGCATTCTGGCGGCGCTGGAACATCACGCTGAGCGGGTTTTTGCGGGACTATCTGTACATCCCGCTTGGCGGCAACCGGCATGGCGAGGGCAGGCGCATCGGCAACCTCATGATCACCATGCTGCTCGGCGGGTTGTGGCACGGGGCGGCGTTGCGGTTCCTGCTCTGGGGCGGGCTGCACGGGGTGTATCTGGTGCTGCATGGCTGGGCGGAGCGGGTAGGCTTGCGCATCCCCGCACGGCTGGGCTGGGCGCTGACGCTGCTGGCCGTGCTGCTGGCCTGGGTGCCGTTCCGCGCCGATGGCTTTGGCGCGGCGATGGATTTTTATCGCGGCCTGTTTGGCGGCAACGGCATCGCGCTGCCGGGAATTTGCGTGCAACTCGTGCCGGGGCTGGCGCATTTCGTGCGGGTGGTGCCAGTGCTGCCGTACCTCGGCGATGCCCGCACGCTGAGCCTGCCGCAGGCGGTGCTGTTCCTGGCGCTGGGCTGGTGGATCGCGCTGTGCTTGCCGAACACGCAGGAGATGACGCAAACGCGCAGGCACGTCGCGCTGGTAGCGGGCACGGCCTTCAGCCTGCAGGCGCTGTTCTTCGCCCCGGCCGCCGTGCCGTTCCTGTATTTCCAGTTCTAGCATGAAGCGGCTGGTCCTCGCCTGTCTCGCTTCCGTGGCGCTCTACGTGGCGGTGTTCGCCGCGCTGGCGGACAGGCCGTTATCGCTGGGCGTGCTGCGGCTGGAGCTGCTGCAAAAGACAGCTTCGCTGGCCGCCATGCCGTCGCCGCGCCTGGTGATTCTCGCGGGCTCCAACGGGCCGTATTCGCATTCCTGCGCGGTGCTGGGGGCGATGCTGAACCTGCCCTGCGAGAATGCGGGCATTGCCGTCGGCATCGGGCTGGACGATGTGTTCGCCCGCTACGCGCCGCTGCTGCGCCCTGGCGATGTGGTGTACATGCCGATGGAGCTGCAGCAATACACGATGAGTTCCAGCGAATATCGCGCGGCGGTGGATGGCGCGTTCCTGCTCCGGCACGACCGCGCGGTGCTGCGCGAGCTGTCGCCGGGGCGGGTGGTTGGCGCGGTTTTCTGCTGCCAGCTGGCTGATCTGCTGGAAGCGGCGGCGGAGATGCCGATCGCGGCGCTGCACGCGGTGAATGCCGGGGCGCTGCTGCGCAGTGAGTATAACGCGCAGGGCGACAGGATTGATAACGATCTGGCCGGGCCGCTGCCGCCGGATGTGCTGGCAGCGATTAGCGCGATCTACGCGCAAAATGGCGCGGCGTTTCTCGTTCTGCCGAATGAAAGCCATTACCCGGCGCTGGATTTCTTCAACAGCGAGGATCATCTGGCCAAGCCCTGCCAGTATGTCCATTCCATCGCCCTGGCGGTGCCGCTGGGGGCGATGCTGCACTGGCCTTTCAGCCCGCCGCCGCCCGCCGTGGCGGCGCTCGCTGCGACTTGCCCTTCTGCAAGTTAGAGGATGTTACAGAAGTCGTTCTGGTGAACTGGATAGCCGTGGTTTTCGAGCACCGGAGCGCAGAAAAGCGCGGCTAGACAGCCGCCAGAGTAGACTTGTGTTAGCCTATTTGCGGGGCGCCCAGGGCGGAGGCGCGGTGCCAGGCGGCGGATTCGTCCTCGTCAAACAGTTCGGCCAGCTTGCGCATCATCGTGCCGCCCAGCTCCTCGGCGTCCACGATGGTGACGGCGCGGCGGTAATAGCGCGTGACATCATGCCCGATGCCGATGGCAATCAGCTCGACCAGCCCGCGGCTTTCGATATCGCGGATCACGTCGCGCAGATGCCGCTCCAGATAGTTCCCCGCATTCACCGAGAGGGTGGAATCATCCACCGGCGCGCCGTCCGAGATGACCATGAGGATGCGGCGGTATTCGGGTCGGGCGAGCAGGCGCCGATACGCCCAGAGCAGGGCCTCGCCGTCGATATTCTCCTTCAGCAGCCCTTCGCGCAGCATCAGGCCGAGATTTTTGCGCGCCCGGCGCATCGGCATGTCGGCGGCCTTGTAGACGATGTGCCGCAGATCGTTCAGCCGCCCGGGTTGGGGCGGCTTGCCCGCCGCTACCCATTGCTCGCGGCTCTGCCCGCCCTTCCAGGCGCGGGTGGTGAAGCCGAGGATCTCCACCTTCACGCCGCAGCGCTCCAGCGTGCGGGCCAGGATGTCCCCGCACATGGCGGCCACGGTGATGGGCCGGCCACGCATGGAGCCGGAATTGTCGATCAGCAGGGTGACGACCGTGTCGCGGAACTCGGTCTCCAGCTCGCGCTTGTAGGTGAGGGCCAGCAGCGGGTCGACGACGATGCGCGCCAGGCGGGCGGCATCGAGCATGCCTTCCTCCAGGTCGAACTCCCAGGCGCGGGTCTGCTGTGCCAGCAGGCGGCGCTGTAGCCGGTTGGCCAGCTTGGCCACCACCGCGTGTAGATGTTGTAATTGCTGGTCGAGTTGCTGGCGCAGCCGGGTCAGCTCGTCCGGGTCGCACAGCTCCTCGGCCGCGATCTCTTCGTCGTAGGCGGTGGTGTAGGCGCGGTAGCTGCTGGTGTCGCCGGTATCGGCGTGCTGGCGGCGGCTCTGCGGACCGGAGGGCGCCTCGCCCGCATCGGCTGTCGCGTCCTCGGGTTCGCCTTCTTCCTCGGCATGATCCTCACCGGCCTCGCCCTCGGCCATCTCGGGCTGGGCGGCGAGCATCGGGTTTTCCTGCTCCTGGCGCTGGCCTTCGCTTTCCTGGTTGTTGTCCTGCTGCGTGGTCTGCTCGCCCTGGTCCTGGCTCTGCTCCTCGCTCTCATCGTCGCCCGGGCCGGGTTCCGCCTCGGCGAGGTCCACGGCGGCGAGCAGCTTGCGCGCGGCGCTGATATAGTCCGCCTGGTCGGCGCGGGCGGAGGCCAGCTCGTTAAGCGCCGCTTCCGCCGCCGGGCTCAGCGTGTTGCGCCAGAGGTCCAGTACATGCCGCGCCGAATCCGGCACCGAGGCCGGGTCCATGCGGTCGCGCGCCAGCAGGGCGACGGCGCTGGCCAGAGGCAGCTGGTCGCGCGCGGTCATCTTGTCGAGCCCGCTGGCGACGCATTCGTCGTCCAGCTTGTGGCGCAGATTCGCCGCCACGCCCGCCATGTGCTCGGCGCCGTAGACTTCCACCCGCGCCTGCTCCAGCGCGTCGAACGCCTCCCGTGCCTCACGCGCGGCGGGGGAGCGGGCATTGTGCAGTGAATCGTCGTGGTGGCGCAGGCGCAGGGCCATGGAGTCAGCCGCGGCGCGCAGCTTGGCCATCTCGGCGGCGGGCAGGGCGCGCGAGGGCGAGGGCAGGCGCGCGCGCTTGTTGTTGCTGGCGAGCCCGGCCGGGCCGGGCTGGTAGGCCACCTCCAGCTCCTGCGCATGCGCCATGGCGCGCAGCGTGCTGGCGGTTGCCCGTTTGAACTCCTCGGCCTTGCCCTGGTCCTGCTTGCCGGTCATTTCGCGTCAGGCCGGCTGGCGCAGGCCGGTCGGGATCTCTTCGTTGAAGCAGCGCTGGTAGTACTCGGCTACCGTCTGGCGCTCGGCCTCGTCGCACTTGTTGAGGAAGGTGAGGCGGAAGGCGAAACCGACATCGCCGAAGATGCGCGTGTTCTCGGCCCAGGTGATGACCGTGCGCGGCGACATGACGGTGGAGATGTCCCCCGCGATGAACCCGGCGCGGGAGAGGTCCGCCAGCGCCACCATGCGCTCGATGCGCTGCTTCGTCCCGGCGTCGGCGGCGGAGACGCCCATCTTGGCCATCACGATGGCGACTTCCTGCGCGTGCGGCAGGTAGTTCAGCGTGGCGACGATGTTCCAGCGGTCCATCTGGCCTTGGTTGATCTGCTGCGTGCCGTGGTACAGGCCGGTGGTGTCGCCCAGGCCGACGGTGTTGGCCGTGGCGAACAGGCGGAAAGCCGGGTGCGGGCGGATCACCCGGTTCTGGTCGAGCAAAGTGAGCTTGCCCTCCACCTCCAGCACGCGCTGGATCACAAACATCACATCCGGGCGGCCGGCGTCGTATTCGTCGAACACCAAAGCGCAGGCGTGCTGCAGCGCCCAGGGCAGGATGCCTTCGCGGAACTCGGTCACCTGCTTGCCGTCCTTCAGCACGATCGCATCCTTGCCGATAAGGTCGATGCGGCTGATGTGGCTGTCCAGGTTGACGCGGATGCACGGCCAGTTGAGGCGTGCCGCCACCTGCTCCACATGCGTGGACTTGCCGGTGCCGTGATAGCCCTGGATCATCACGCGGCGGTTGAAGGCGAAGCCGGCGAGGATGGCGAGCGTGGTCTCGCGGTCGAACTGGTAGGCCGGGTCGATCTCGGGCACATGCTCGGTGCGCAGCGAGAAGGCGGGGACTTCGAGATCCGTGTCGATGCCGAATACCTTGCGGGCCTTCACCTTGATGTCGGGCAGGTTGATCGCCGAGGTGGGAGGGACCCGGGGTTCAGACGTCGCGGCGATATCGTTCATGTATTCGGTCCTTCAGGGTGCTCGCTCATGTTAACTTTGCCACCTTACGCGGCGGCGCTCAATCCGGCGCGGCGGCCAGCTTGCCGCGCAGCGTGGCGTAAGCGAGGTTGATGTTCTTCAGCCGCTCCTCGGCCTGCTTGCTGCCCTGGTTGGCATCCGGGTGGTGCTGCTTGGCCAGGGTTTTGTACTTGGCTTTCACGGTTTCAAGCGTCACCGGCCAGACGAGGCCGAAAATTTCCAGCGCGTCACGCAGCTCGGCGGGAATGTTCGGGCGCGGGGCTTGATGCGGGCGCTCGGCCCCGAAGGCGAAATTGCGCAGCTCGGCTTCCAGCGCCTCCTGCTGGCGGCTGGCCGCGCCGTTCTGGCCGAGCGGCCAGCTTGGGCGCTGCCAGGAGGTGTCGGCGCGCAGTTCGGCCTCGATCTCGCCGGGGGACATGCCTTTGTAGTAGTCCCAGGAGGCGTTGTAGGCGCGCACATGCTCCAGGCAGAACCAGTGGAACTCGCGCAGATTGCCGCGGGATTTGGGGGCGCGGTAGTCGCCGTTCAGGGCGCAGCCGGGGCTGTCGCAGCCCTGGCCTGGGGCCGCCGGATCGGGCGCAAAGGCGCGCGGCTTGCGGTTCGTCGAAATCATGGCCTTAATGTGCGCCCTCGCGCGCAATTGGCAACATGCGATGCGCGCAGAGATGCGATGAAAGGATGCGGATGATGAGCACACGGGCGGAGAGAATCGAGCAGACGCTGCGGGCGGCGTTCGCGCCTACCGTGCTGGACGTGGTGGATGAGAGCGGCCGGCACGCCCGCCATGCCGGGCGGCAAGGACTGCCCGCCGGGGAGACGCATTACGCCGTGACCATGGTGGCGGAGAGCCTTCGGGATTTGTCGCGGCTGGAGCGCTCGCGCGCGGTGCATGAGGCGCTGGCGGCGGAGTTCAAGTCCGGGCTGCATGCGCTCTCGCTCACGCTGAGCGCACCAGAGTCTGCTTGAAAACTCTACTCTGGCGGCCGTTTGGCGCGGTTTTTCTGCGCTCCGGTGCTCACGTACCGTAAGTACGCTCCGCTCCGGTGCTCAAAAAAACCACGCCAACCGACTCACCAGAGCGAGTTTTGAAACAGACTCTAAGTCGGAGCCTCACTGGCGGCCATAGGTGTCCTCGAACCGGACGATATCATCCTCGCCGAGATAGGCGCCGGACTGCACCTCGATCACGGTGAGAGGGATCTTCCCCGGGTTTTCCAGCCGGTGCGTGCTGCCCTGCGGCAAATAGACGCTCTCGTTCTCGCGCAGCAGGCGCACCTCGTCATCGCAGGTCACGGCGGCGCAGCCCGCCACCACCACCCAGTGCTCGGCCCGGTGGTAATGCTTCTGCAGGGAGAGCTTCCGCCCCGGCCAGACGACGATGCGCTTCACCTGGAAGCGGTCGCCCTGGATCAGGCTCTCATAGAAGCCCCAGGGGCGGTAGGTGCGGTTATGGCTATCGGCCTCGGGGCGTTTCTGCGCCTTCAGCCGGTCCACGATCTTCTTCACGTTCTGCGCCTGGTCCTTGGCGGCGACGAGCACGGCATCCTGCGTTGTCACCACGATCAGGTCGCGCACGCCGAGCAGGGCGGTCAGCGTGTGCTCGCTGCGGACATAGGAATTGGCGACATCCTCGATCACCACGTCGCCCAGCGCGACGTTGCCCTGGGCATCCTTGGGCCCGATTTCGGCCAGCGCCGTCCAGGAGCCGACATCCGACCAGCCGATGGCGGCGGGGACGACCACGGCCTTGTCCGTTTTTTCCGCCACGGCGTAGTCGATGGAGATGTCCGGCGCCTGGGCGAATTCGGCGGTGCCGAGGCGGATGAAGTCGAGGTCGGTGCTGCGGGCGGCCATGGCGGCCCGGGTGGCCGTGAGCACCTCCGGCGCCAGGCGTTCCAGCTCGGCCAGCAGCGTGTCGGCGCGGAAGAGGAACATGCCGGAGTTCCACAGATTCCCGCCGGTGGCGATCAGCGCCTTGGCCTTTTCCAGGTCCGGTTTCTCGACGAAACATTCGACCCGGAACGCGCCCGGCATGCCGGGCAGCGCCTCGCCGCGGGTGATGTAGCCATAGCCGGTTTCCGGCGCGGTGGGCTCCATGCCGAAAGTCACGACATTGCCGGCGCGGGCGGCGGGCAGGGCGGCACGGATCGCTTCGCGCAGGGCCTCCCGGTCGTTGATTGAGGCATCCGCCGCCATGATCCAGAGCACGGCATCGGGCGCGGCCTCGGCGGCGAGCAGCGCGGCCGCGGCGATGGCCGGGGCGCTGTTGCGGCCCACGGGTTCCAGCAGGATGCGCGCGCTGGAAATCCCGGCCTCGCGCAGCTGCTCGGCCACCACGAAGCGGTGGTCCTGGTTGGCGACGACGATGGGCGGGCTGAACTCGGACGAGGCGGCGCGCAGGGCGGTTTCCGCCAGCATCGAGTGCTCGGCGATCAGCGGCCAGAACTGCTTGGGGAAGCTTTTGCGGGAAACCGGCCAGAGCCTTGTGCCCGAGCCGCCGGAGAGGATGACGGGGATGATATTGTCTGCCAACACTTCGCTGCTCATGGTCTTCTCCGAAAGGCCTGTCCGCAGTTAATACTGGGGCTTTGCGGATGTCCAGCGCGGAGGCAGAGTTGGGCGCATGACCGACTCCAGCCCCTTCGTCCGCCTGGGCGACCTGACCGCTCCGGCCTTCGCCAGCGCCCTTGCACGCAATCCGGTGATCCTGCTGCCGCTGGGCAGTCATGAGGACCATGGCCCGCACCAGCCGATGGGCGATTACCTGCTGGCGGATCTCATCGCCGAGCGCATCGCGCGGCGGGCGCATGAACTGGGCGCGCCCGCTTTCGTGGCGCCGAGCCTGCCTTATGGCGTGGCGGATTATTTCGGCTCCAGCCCCGGCGGGCTGGCGCTCTCGGCGGAGAGCTTCCGCAGCGTGCTGGACGACCTGCTGCACGGACTGCTGCGGCACAGGCTCACCCGGATCGTCATCCTCAACGCCCATGGCGGCAATGTGCCGGTGATCCACCAGGCGGCGCTGGCGCTGCGGCGCGAGACCGGGCTGGTGGTGCCGTCGTTCTACCTGTGGAAGGTGGCGCGGCAGCTGATGGAGGCGCGCATCCCCGGCGGGCAGGCGCGGTTCGGCCATGGCGCGGAGCCGCTGCTCTCGTTGAACCTGGCGCTGCGCGGCGCGTGCGTGGCGGCGCAGGGCGAACCCGCCCGCGCCCCGGGCAGCGTGTTTGGCCTGCCCATGAGCGGCTTCGGCACGGTCAATTTCGAGGGGCTGCAGATCGAGGTGCCGGTGGAGTTCGACGCCGTGCCGCGCGAGGCGATTGAAGCCGCCTGGGCGGAGGGCAGCACGGAACTGGGCGTGGAAGTGGCCGAGGCGCTGGTGCAGGCTGGGGCGAGGTTCGTCGCCCAGGTGCATACTAGCCCCGGCACAGTTCCAGGAAGCGCCGGCTGACGGCGACATCCGCCACGATGTGCCGCCGCCGGGCGAGGCTTTCCTTGTCCTGGCCCCAGTTTGCTTCCTGCCATAGCTCGTCGGTGAACGCGGTGTCGGAGGCAGTCTGCGCGTCCAGCGCGCCTTCCGCCACGGCGAGGCCGAGCACCAAGCTGCCCAGTACCGGAACGACGACGCCGAGCGCGGCGAGGCCGTATTCGGTATAGGCATCCAGCGCGGCGCTGAACTGCGCGGCGGCTTCGGCGGGCTGGTCGATGGGCAGCACCCCGGCGGTGATGAACAGCTCCACGCCGTAGCGCTCACGCGCCCAGTCCAGCCATTTGTCCCATTGCTCGTTTTCCTGCGCCACCAGCGGGGCGGGGCCGTCGGCGCGGTAGCAGAGCAGGTCGTTCAGCCCATAGGCAGTGAGCTGGCGGATGATCTCCGCGCGGTGCAGGGCCATGCGGTCCTGCGCGGTGCTGGCCAGCTGCGTCAGGGGCAGGTCGTCGGGCGAGAATTCCGCTGGGGCGGCGCCCCATTCCTCGGCGATGGCCTCGGCCAGGGTGGAGAAGGGCACGGAAAGCCCCCTGCCGCCAGGGAGCTTCAGCGGCTTGCTGTCGAGCAGGACGGTGAAATGCTCACCGTCGGCGATGGTGGTCGTGGTGGTCCAGAAGCGTTTCATTGGCCAAGCAGGTCGTTGAGGTTTTTGGGGGAGCCGGGCTGTTGCGGAGCGCTGGACTCGGGCGAGGGGAAGCTGCCCGGCGGTGGCGCGGCGGGGCCAGGCTGGCCGAACCGGGCGAGGTTCAGCGCGGCCGGACAGATATCGCCGCCCGGGGCAGAGGTGCCGTGGGCGGCGGCGAGCGTGGGCTGGGCAAACCCGCCGCTGACCGTGACCTGGGTGGTGGCGGCTTGCCCGCGCAGCTGGGGTTGCAGAGTCAGGCCGAGCGTGGCCTTGCCGAAATCCATCGTGCCGCCGCCTTGCAGCTTCAGGCGGAGGCTGTCCAGGGCCAGGGCGCTCAGCGTGCCGGTGCCGTTCGCGGCGTCCAGCCGCAGCGCGGCGCAGCGCACCGGCGCCGGGCCGGGGGCGGTGAGTTGCGGGTCCGTCAGCCCGGCGGTTTTCAGCACGGCGCCGAGCAGGCGGTTCAGCACGCCGCCATCGATGACGCCATTCACCGCCGCCGCGCCGAAACTGCCATTCAGCCCGCTGGCGATGGCCTGCGGGGTGTCGCCCGTGCTGGCGGCCTTGAGCTGCACCTGCGCGGTGCCTTCGGCGGTGTCCGGCAGGCCGAAGGCGTGCAGTAGCGGCGGGAGGGCGAGCGCCGGGGCGGTAACTTGCAGGGTTTCGGTTGCCGGGTCCTTCGAGGCGTCAAGGCTGGCGCTGGCGGTGACCGCCCCGCCCGGCAGTTCGCCAGTGAACGGGTTGAGGCTGAGCACTCCGTTCGTGATCGTGGCGTGGCCTTGCAGCGCGGTGAAAGTGAGCTGGTGCCAGATGAGAGAGTCGGCGGCGAGCTGGATGTCCGCATCGCCCAGATGCAGCAGCCCCAGCGGCAGAGGCGCGTTGGGCAGGGTTGGCGCGGCCGGGGCTGGCGCGGGGGTGGTTGCGGCGGCGGGCTGCGGTTGCGGCAGGGCGGCGCTGAGCGCGTCGAGATCGGCGTTGCTGAATTTCAGCGAGAGTTGCAGGCTGGGCGTGACGCCGAAGAACAGGCTGGCATCGCCGCCGAACTGGGCGTGATCCATGGTCACGGCCAAGCTGTCCAGCCCGATCGCGTTGCGCAGCCCCTGGCCGCCGGGGTCGATCAGCGTGGTCTGGATGGTGATGTTCTTCCATGCCGGCAGCGTTGTGCCAGCGGCGGTGGAAAGGGCCGAGAGGTCTGGAACGGTGGCGGTGATGGCCAGGGCGGCGCCGGAGAGCGTGTTTGGCGTGGCGATGGCGCCGGTGATGGCGGCCTTGGCGGTGCCAAGCTGCAGCGAGAGCCCGACCGGGAAGCTTGCCGGGGCGGCCGTGCCAGCGGGCAGCAGGGACGGGTCAAGCAGCGCATCCGGTGCGCCGACATAGCCCTTGGCGCTGAACGCATCCTGGCCGAGCATGCCGCTGGCCTGCAGCGTCACCGGCTGGTTAAGCGCGGTCATCTCTATATCCAGCCCTTGGAGCGTGAGCCCTGGGCGCAGGGAGGAGAGGTCGGACGGGCCGGCGGTGAGCGAGGCGTTATTGATGGCAGGCGCGACCGCGTTGCGGTCAACGATCTCGGCGCCGAGATGCAGCTGGTGCAGCGCCGGCAGGGTGCCGGGGGCCAGTGCTTCCAGCGCCGGGATGTCCACGTCCAGCGTCAGGTCGTAGCCCGCGCCGGTGCGCGGATGCGCCACCGCGCCGGTCAGCCGGCCCGTGGCCCCCGCGCTGGTGAGGCTGAGGTCCACCGGCCAGGGCGCGGTGCCGGAAAGCTGCGCGATGGGCCCGACCACGCCGGTGAGATCCACCTTCTGCGTGCCGATCCTGGCGCCGCCCGCCAGATGCAGCGGGGCGGACAGCGAGTCCGCCGTGCCGGTCACGCGGGGCAGGCCGAAGCCGTAGATCTGGCCATTGGCGGGGATGATGGTGACGTGGCCGTCGCGGATTTCCACCGCCTTCAGGGCAAGCCGGTAGCCATGGAAACGGTGCGTCCCGCTGGCGTGGCCGGGGGCGGCGGAGAACACCCAGTTGCTGGCGCCGGAGGGCAGGTGTTGCAGCGTGATCTGCGGGCGCTCCAGCACCAGGCGCAGAACGTCCAGATGGTGGGTGAGCAGGGGCAGCAGGGCGATCTGCGCGTCGGCCCGGTCCAGGGTGATGAAATCCCCGGCGAAGCCGCCCGGCGGGTTGCCCAGGGTGACGTTGCTGACCGTCAGCGTCGGGTTGAAGGAGAGATGCAGCCGCACCGGCCCGCCCAAGGTGAGCTGGCGCCCAGTGGCGCGCTCCACCGCCGCGGTGAGCGCCGAGGCGTAGGTGTTGGGGTTGAAGCGGGCCAGCGCGACCAGCCCCGCCGCCACGGGCACGGCCACGAGCAGGGCGGTACCTGCCGCGATCCAAAACCAGGTGCCAGGCTTCCGGCCCTGCCGGCTGGCGGGGGGCGTTTCCTCGGTTGATCTGTTCATCAAGGATGCCAATTAGTTTGTTTTGCCCCGAGTTACGAGGGGCCTCCTTGTTAAGTCTTGAAACTCGCGCTAGACGGCGCGGCTTGGAGTAAGGCTAAAGCGGGCGTGGTGAAACTGGTAGACACGCCAGATTTAGGTTCTGGTGGCGCAAGTCATGGGGGTTCAAGTCCCTCCGCCCGCACCAACAGAGTTGCTTAGTTGTTGTTTTATTGAGGATTTTGTCGTTCATGCAGGTTACCGAGACGCTCTCCGAGGGCTTGAAGCGCGGCTTTACCGTCGTGGTTCCCGAACCCGAACTTGCCGCCAAGCGTGAGAAGCGTTTGGCCGAGCTTGCCAAGACCATGCAGCTGCCGGGCTTCCGCCCGGGCAAGGTGCCGATGTCCATGGTGCGCAAGCGCTACGGCGACGCCGTGGCCGCGGAAGTGCTGGAGCAGACCGTGAACGACGCTTCCGGCAAGCTGATCGAGGAGCGCGGCCTGCGCCCGGCGATGCAGCCGAAGCTCGAAATCACCAAGCCGGGCCAGGAATCCGACCTGGAATTCACCATGGAGATGGAAGTGCTGCCCGAGGTGGCGGTGCCGGACGTGTCCGACATCACCCTGAGCAAGCCGGTGGCCGCCGTCGCCGAGGAGAAGGTGGATGAGTCGCTGAAGCGCATCGCCGAGCAGCGTCAGAGCTTCAAGACGGTCGAGGAGACCCGCCCGGCCGTCGCCGGCGAGCGCCTGACCGTGGACTTCATCGGCCGCATCGGCGGCGAGGCCTTCGAGGGCGGCACCGCCAGCGATGTCGACGTGACCATCGCCGGCGAGGGCTTCATCCCCGGCTTCTCCGAGCAGATGGAGGGCATGTCCGCCGGTGAGACCAGGACCATCACCGTGACCTTCCCCGACGAGTACGGCGCCGAGGATCTGGCCGGCAAGACGGCCGAGTTCGAGATCACCGCGAAGTCCCTTGCCGTGGCCGAGGTTCCGGCTATCGACGACGAACTGGCCAAGGCTATGGGGCTCGAGTCGGTGGCGGATCTGCGCGGCAAGGTTTCCGAGCAGATCGGCCGCGAGTACGAGCAGATGGCCCGCCTGAAGCTGAAGCGCGCCCTGCTGGACGCGCTGGTCGAGAAGGCCCAGTTCGCCGCGCCGGAATCCCTGGTGGAGGCCGAGTTCGCCGA
>NZ_JBKQJR010000051.1:0-18121 GCF_052326845.1 Acidocella sp.
GCTTCTGGCATATCGTCGAGCGCTACGGCGTCACCGTCATAGGCGGCGTGCCGACATCACTTGCCGCCATCCTGGCTGTTCCCGTCACCGGTTCGCTCGCCACGGTGCGCTTCGGCCTCACCGGGGCGGCTGCCCTGCCATTGAGCGTGAGCGAACGCTTTGCCGAGGTGACGGGCAAGCAGTTGCATGAGATTTTGGGCATGACGGAGAGCGGCGGCGTCACCGCCGTCGACCCGGCAGGATGCCGGCCAACGCCGGGCTCGGTCGGATACCGCATGCCCTACACGCAACTGCGCGTCCGCCTCCGGGATGAGACAGGGCAGCTTGGCGATGACTGCGCCCCCGGCGAAATCGGCGTGCTGTTCGTCTCCGGGCCGACCGTGTCGCCAGGATATCGCGATCCGTTGCAAAATGCCGGGGTGTTTACGGATGGTGGGCTGAATACGGGAGACCTCGCCTATTTTGGGGCGGACGACAAACTCTTCATCGCCGGCCGGGCAAAGGATGTCATCATCCGCAGCGGGCATAATATTGACCCGGCGATGGTGGAGGCGGCTTTCGAGCGCTGCCCCTCGGTGGCCATGGCCGCCGTGGTTGCCCAGCCCGATCCTTACGCAGGCGAGTTGCCCGTGGTCTATGTGACGCTCGCACCGGGCGCGGTGGCGGCTGAAGAGGATCTGATGGCGTTTGCGCTCGAGCATATCGCCGAGCGTCCAGCCTGGCCCAAGCATGTTTATATCGTCGACGCCTTGCCGCTGACAGCGGTGGGGAAACTCTACAAGCCGGCGCTGCGATGCGATGCCACGGTGCGGCTCCTCAAGCCGATATTGTCGGACATTGCTCAGGCGGCATCGGTGGAGGTGGAGGTGCGCGATGGCGGCAAGCGCGGCCTTGAGGTCGCGGTGACGCTCACCGGCGCGGACGATACAATTTCGGATAAAATCGATGCGGAACTGCGGAAGTTCGTCTTCCGGCACACAGTCCGACATGCCGGGGCAAACGTTTAAGGCGCTGCGCCCTGCAATTTCCGGCAAGACGAGGCCATCACCGGACCGAAAGCCGCATTGACTGTTAATTGGCACCACAACGGGCCCCGGTGCCGATCATCGGCCTTTAGCCGAATGTCCGGTATTCAAAGCCCTGATCCAGAAGCGGACCGTCGCAAAGCCACCCGACTCCGAAATTCAAATGGAGAGACTATCCAGAACCGGTTTAGGTTGACATCGCTGCGCCGCAGCATCACCTCCGGGCGGTAAAGTCTGGGGGTAATGATGACGGAGTCTTCGCGGCAAGCGCCGCAGGTTAATCTGGCGCTGTTCGCGCTGGCCATGGGCGGCTTCGCCATCGGCACCACCGAGTTCGGCACCATGGGGCTGTTGCCTTATTTCTCCGCCTCGTTCGGCATGAGCGCCCCGCAGGCGGGCCACGTTATCAGCGCCTATGCGCTGGGCGTGGTGGTGGGCGCGCCGGTGCTGGCGCTCATGGCGGCGCATCTGCCCCGGCGGGACGTGCTGGTGGGGCTGATGCTGGTCTATGCGCTGGGTAACGGGCTTACCGCCTTCGCGCCCTCGCCGGGCTGGATGCTCTTGTTCCGCTTCATCGCCGGGCTGCCGCATGGCGCGTATTTCGGCGTCGCCGTGCTGGTGGCGGCCTCGCTGGTGCCGCCCGAGAAACGCGCCCAGGCCATGTCGCGCGTGCTGGCGGGGCTTACGGTGGCCACCATCTTCGGCGTGCCGGCGGCCAATTTCATCGGCCAGACCGTCGGCTGGCGCTGGGCCTTCGGGCTGGTGACGCTGTTGCCGCTCATCACCGCCGCGCTGGTGCAGACCCTCGCCCCCCGCCAGAAGCTGCATGGCGGCGACGCCCCTTCGCCGCTGGCGGAACTGTCGGCGCTTGGCCGCCGCCAGGTGTGGCTGGCGCTGGGCATGGGCGCCATTGGCTTCGGCGGCATGTTCGCCGTCTATACCTATCTTGCCTCCACCCTGCTGCTCGTCACCCATGCCTCGCCGGATGTGGTGCCGGTGATGCTCGCTCTCCTCGGCACGGGCTTCACGGCGGGCAACCTCCTCAGCGCCTGGTGCGCCGACCGCGCCTTGATGCCCACCGTTGCCGGGGTGCTGATCTGGTCCATCGCCTGCCTTTGCCTCTACCCGTTCATGATCCACTCGCTCTGGACCATGGGTGCCATCGTGCTGCTGATCGGCGGCATTGGCGGGCTGGGCACGCCGCTGCAGGCGCGGCTGATGCAGGTGGCCGAGGGCGCGCAGACCCTGGCGGCGGCGCTCAACCACTCCGCCTTCAACGTCGCCAACGCGCTCGGGCCGTGGCTGGCGGGGCTGGCCATCACCGCCGGATTCGGCTGGGGCGCTGCCGGCTGGGTCGGCGCTGGCCTTGCCGCTGGCGGCTTGGCGCTGTGGGCCGTGGCGGTTTTGGACGACCGGCGGAGGCTAGCCCCCCGCCAGCACCCGGCGCAGCGTTTCCAGGAACAATGTGCCATGGCCGATATTGAAGCATAGCGGCGGGCGGATCTTCAGCGTGTGGCCGTAAAGCCCGGCCGCGCCGATGAGGATGTGGTGCTGCTTCATGGCGTTGATGATGTTGCTGGCGTAGGGCTGGTCCGGCGCGCCGGTCTCGGGGTTGATGAAGTCCAGCCCGATGAACAGCCCGGCGCCGCGCACCCCGCCGATGCGCGGGAACTCCTTTTTCAGCTCCAGCAGCCCCTGCTTGAGGAAATCGCCGCTGAGGGCGGCATTGTCGATCAGGCATTCCTCGGTGATCACGTCCAGTACCGCATTGCCCGCCGCCGCCGCCACGGGATTGCCGCCGAACGTGTTGAAATAGCCGGTGGCGGCGCAGAAATGCGCGAGATAGTCCGGCTGGGTGACGACGCCGCCCATGGGAAAGCCGTTGCCCATGGGCTTGCCCATGGTCACGATGTCCGGGACGATGCCGTGGCGCGTAAAGCCCCAGATCCCGGCGCCGGTGCGGCCAAAGCCGGGCTGCACCTCGTCGGCGATAATCAGGCCCCCGGCCTCGTGCACCGCGTTCAACGCCGTCTGCAGGAAACCCGGCGGGTCGGCGAAGATGCCGTCGGAGGAGAAGATGCTGTCCACCACAAGTGCTGCGAAGCCGATGCCGGACTCCTCCAGCTCGGCGATGGCGGCGCGCAGATGGGCCGCGAACACCCCGGCCACGTCGCCCGCTTCTTGGGGCGCGGGGATCAGCCGCACATGCGGCTGCAGCGGTGCCGCGGAGAAGGCGGAGGGGGAGATGGCCGTCACCGCCGTGGTGTTGCCATGATACGCCGCGCGGGTGACGACGAAGCCGCCCTTGCCGGTAACGGCGGAGGCGATGCGCATGGCGAGGTCGTTGCTCTCGCTGCCCGTGCAGGTCATCACCAGATTGCTCAGCGGCGCGGGGAAATGCGAGAGCAGCCGCTCGGCATAAGCCTCCACGCCCCGGTTGAGGTAGCGCGTATGCACGTTCAGCCGCGCCGCCTGCGCCGCGATGGCCGAGGCCACGGCCGGGTGGCAATGCCCGACCGAGGGGACGTTGTTATACATGTCGAGGTAGCGGTTGCCCGCGGCATCGAACAGATACACGCCCTCGCCGCGCACCATCTCGATCGGCTGCTCGTAGAACAGCACCGAGGCGGCGCCAAAGGTCGCCCGGCGGCGGATGACGCGCTCAGCCAAATCCGGCGGCAGGAAGGCGGTGTCGTCGCCGTCAAAGCGGTTCAGGGCCAGGATCTGCTTGGCAGCACTCATGCTACGTTCTCCAGGGCGTTTTGGCGGAGGTAGTCTGTGGCCAGCGCCACCGTGCCGCGCACATAGGCCTCGCCCATGGCCTGGGCGGTGGGGGTCTCGCCGTGGCTGGCGACCCACGCGGTAAGCTGCATCCGGCGCAGCATCACGAACATCGGCAGCGCGGCTTCCTCGGCCGGGCCGAACGGCGCGACGCGGCGATAGCCCGCCACCCAGGCGCGCATCAGCGCGGGGATGAACGGCTCATGCTCCATGAAGCTGACCGAGGCGGCGAAGTCGTAGGCGTACCAGGAGAGGCCGCAATCGTCGAAGTCGATCACGCCCAGGCGCTCGCCATCCACCAGCAAATTGGCGGTGCGCATGTCGCAATGCACCAGGCCGAAGCGCTCCGGCCCGTAGCCGTAGGCGGCCGTCTGCCGGGCGAGCAGCGCCTGCGCCTCCTCCAGCGTGGCCAGCCCCGCCGCGTCCAGCCCTGGTGCGGTGCGCCAGTCGCCCCAATGCGCCCCGGGGCCGATAATGGTCTCGAACGACCAGAGCTTGCGCGCGAAGCCTTCCGGGCGGACCCAGTACCGGCTGTGCTGGTGCAGGCGGGCGGTGATCTCGCCCAGCGTCTCGTACCAGCGGGCGAGGTCGGACTCCGCATCCGGCTCGCGCCCGGACATGAACTCGAAGGCCACGGCGTAGCGATGGGTCTCGCCGTCGTGGAAATCCACCAGGCGGCGGCCATCCAGAGCCGGGAGTGGGCGCGGCGTGGCGACGACGCCATCGTTGCCCAGCGCCTCGATCCAGGCCAGTTCGGAGCGGATCTCGTCCCCGGTATGGTAGTCCGGGCGGTGCACGCGGAAGATCGTCCGCGCGCCGTCCGGCGTCTCGGCCAGGTAGGTGGCGTTCTCGGAAATCGTCAGCAGGCGCAGCTTTGCTGCCCCCGGCAGGCCCCAGGCTGGCAGCGCCGCCTGCAGCCCAGCCTGCAACCGGCCCAGGAATTCGTCATCGTACATCATGGTCCAGCTCCCCTTGCGGCGGTATCTGTTGGAATTACAACATACAAATTGTGGTACTTACAACGGATAATTTTGTTCCCCCGGCTTCATGGTTTCGCCGCAATCGCTGGGCATGGCTTGGGCGCTCTTGCCTTCAACCCGGGTCCCCGCCAGAACTCTCGCCATGCCGCGCCGCCTGCATTTCCACCGGATCGACCGTTACATCGGCTCCCAGCTGGCCCTGGCGCTGCTGCTGGTCACGCTCGGATTCGTGGCGCTCATCTGGCTCACCCAGTCGCTGCGCTTCATCCAGATCATCGTCGCGCACGGGCTCTCGCCGCTGGTGTTCCTCCGGCTCACCTCGCTGCTGGTGCCGAGCTTCGTCGCCACCATCCTGCCGATCACCTGTTTCATCGTGGTGCTGTTCGTGTATGCGCGCCTCGGCGGGGACCGCGAGTTGACGATCATGCGCGGCATCGGCCTCTCGGACTTTGCAATGGCCCGTCCGGCCCTGGCCGTGGCGGCGGGAGCGGTGCTGCTCGGCTACGTGCTCAACCTGGGCGTGGTGCCGGCCTGCCTCGGCGCCTTCCGCGACTATCAGTACGAGATCCGCAACCAGATCGCCGCCTTCCTGCTGGAGCCAGGCGTGTTCACCCCGGTCAGCGGCGACATCACCGTCTACGTGCAGTCACGCGGGGCGGATAACAGCCTGCGCGGCATCCTCATCGAGGACGGGCGGGACCCCTCTGCCCCGGCGACCATCCTGGCGCGCACCGGGCAGCTCCTGGTCAACCCGGCCGGACCGGTGGTGGAGTTGCAGGACGGCTCGCGCGAGCAGATCGACCCCAAGACCGGGCGGCTGGACATGCTGAGCTTTGCGCGTAACGAATTGTCACTGGCGCAGCCCGCCAAAACAAGCGCGCCGGAATACGTGGATGCCAGCGAGGCGCCGTTGGGCGCGCTGCTGCACCCCGGGGCGGACCTGCGGCCCAGCGACCGTGGCAAATGGCTGGTCGAGGCGCATCGCCGCCTGACCGCGCCGCTCACCGCGCTGAGCTACACGCTGGTCGGGCTGGTCGCCGTGCTGGGCGGGGTGTTCCGCCGGCATGGCGGATACATGCGCCTGGCGACGGCGGTGGGGGTGGTGACGGCGCTGGTCGCGCTCGGGCTGGGGGTGAGCAATCTCGCGGCGCGCGATACGCGGCTGCTGCCGCTGATCTGGGCGGTGGCGCTGGCCCCCGGGCTGGGCGCTGCCTTCCTGCTGGCGCGCCAGGGTGCGCCACGCGGATGAGGCTGCCGGTCACCCTCTCCATCTATTTCGGCCGGGCCTTCGCGCTGGCCGTGCTGGCGATGCTGTTCGCGCTGACGGCCCTCGTCTCGCTGTTCGACTTCCTGGAGCTGCTGCGCGAATCCGCCTCGCGGCCGCAGGCGGGGCTGGGCATCGTCTGCGAGATCGAGGTGCTGCGCCTGCCCTGGAGCATGATGCAGATCCTGCCCTTCGCCGTGCTGCTGGGCGGCATCTTCGCCTTCTGGCGGCTGGCCCGCTCCTCCGAGCTGGTGGTGGTGCGCGCCGCCGGGATCTCCGCCTGGCAGTTCCTGGCCGTGCCGGTGCTGATGGCGGCGCTGCTGGGCGCGCTCGGCACGGGCGGCGTCAGCCCGGTCTCGGCGCTGATGTTCGGCCGCGCCGAGATCCTGGACAATGCCTATCTCAAGCCTGGTGGCGGCCCGCTCTCGCTCAATGGCGGTGAGCTATGGGTGCGCCAGACGGATACCGGCATGGTGCCCGATGGCGTGGCCGTGCTGCACGCGCAGGACGTGGTGCTGCACGGCAAGTCGCTGGAGGCCGACAAGGTGACGGTGCTGCGCCTGGACGCGCAGTCCGCGCTGCTGGCGCGCATCGAGGCGGCGCACGCCACGCTGGATGCAGGCGACTGGACGCTGAGCGACGCGAACGTGCTGGCGCCGGACAACGCGCCGCGACATGCCGCCACGCTGGAATTCCCCACCGACCTCACCGTGCGTCGCGTGCAGGAGAGCTTCGCCTCGCCGGATGCGCTCTCCTTCTGGGCGCTGCCGGGCTTCATTCGCCTGCTCAAGCAGTCCGGCTTCTCGGCTACCCAGCACGAGCTGGCGTTCCAGGCGCTGGCGGCCCTGCCGCTGCTCTGCGCCACCATGGCGCTGGTCGCCGCGGGGTTCTCCATGCGCCCCTCGCGCCGGGGCGGCGCGATGAACATGCTGGTTTCCGGCGTGAGCTGCGGTTTCGCCCTGTTCATGATATCCGAAGTCGCCAACCAGTTCGGCACATCCGGCGCGGTGCCGGTGGTGCTCGCCGCCTGGGCTCCGGCCGTGGCCGGATTGTTTTTGGCGCTTGCGTTGTTGTTGCATCTGGAAGATGGCTGAAGCATGACCCGCACCGGCAAATTTCTGCTCCTGCTCACCGCCACCACCAGCCTCGCCGGCGTGGCGATGGCGCAACAACCGCCGCTCACGCCCGAGAGCGGCCCTGCGCAGAAGGCGCCGGTGAGCTTCAGCGCCGATGCGGTGGCGTATGACAAAACGGGGAATATTGTCACCGCCACCGGGCATGTGCGCGCCATTCAGAACGGGCAGACGCTGTACGCCGACAAGGTGACGCTGGACCGCACCACCGGGCAGGTGACGGCGGACGGACATGTGGTGCTGATCCAGCCCGGGGGCAACACGGTTTATGCCGAGCACGCAGTGCTGAGCAAGGGCATGAAGGACGCCGTGATGCAAGGCGTGGCCGCCCGGCTGGGGAACAACGTCCGGCTGATCGCCAATGGCGGCGAGCGCTATAACGGCCAGATCGACGAGCTGACCAAGGTCGTTTATTCCGCCTGTAACCTGTGCAAGACCAACCCGCGCGCCGCCCCGACCTGGCAGATCAAGGCCAACAGCGCGACGCGCGACCTCCAGCACAAGATGATCGAGTTCCGCGGCGCGCGGATGGAGTTCGAGGGTGTGCCGGTGTTCTACGCGCCGTATCTGACCGAGGCCGACCCCTCGGTAAAGCGCCAGAGCGGTCTGCTGATCCCCGATATCGGCAGCACCTCGCGGCTCGGCTTCTTCTTCACCGTGCCGTACTATCTGGTGCTGGACGACTCCTCAGACCTGACGCTGACGCCAATCATCGGCTCCAAGCAGGGCCCGGCGCTGCGCACCGAATACCGCCGCGCCTTCAACCAGGGCGAGCTCAACGTCGTCGCCTCAGGCGGCCAGGACCGCGGGCATTTCGGCAATGCCGTGTTCGCCAACGGCACCTTCGACCTGAACCAGGACTGGCGCGCCGGCTTCCAGTACGACCGCGCCTCCAGCGCGCATTACCTGGATGACTTCACCCTCCTGCCGAACGCTTCGTTCCTAACCAGTAACGCATATCTGGAGGGCTTCTCTCCTGGCGCCTATGCCCGCATCGACGCCGAGACCTTCCAGGGCCTGGTGGCCAGCGTCGACCAGTCCGAGCTGCCGATCGTCGCCCCGTACGGGCAGTATCATTTTGTCTCAGGCCAGGATTCGCTGGGCGGGCAGTTCAGCGTGGACTCGAATGTGTTCAACGTGTACCGCAAGGTCGGCACCAACACAGTGCGCGCGGCGGTAGAGCCGGGCTACTCGGTGCCGTTCCTGCTGCCCGCGGGCATTGTCGGCACGGCGCGGGTGCAGGGGATCGGCGCGAGCTACGAGACCGACAAGATGTCCGAGCAGCCCAATTACAGCTCTCTCGATTCCACCAGCACCGGGCGGGCGCAGGTCTATGGTGCGGTGATGCTGCGCTGGCCCTGGATGCGCACCGCAGGCGGGCTGGGCGCGCAGCTTATCGAGCCGGAGGTGCAACTCGTCGCCTCGCCCAATGTCGGCATCAGCCAGAACCCGCGCATCCCGAACGAGGACAGCCTCGACCTAGAATACTCCGACATGAACCTGTTCGACCTCAACCGCTACCCCGGCATCGACCGGCTGGAGGGCGGCGAGCGCGTGGACTACGCCCTGCACACCGCCTGGTACCTGCCCTCCGGCGCCAGCGTGGACGGGCTGGTCGGCCAGTCCTACCGCTTCCACAAGGATTACGACTACCTGCCCGACTCGGGCCTGACCGGCAACACCTCCGACATCGTCGGGCATCTGGTCGTCACCCCCGTGCCTTGGTTCAACGTGGCCTACCGCACGCGCCTGGCGCACTCCTCCTTCGGCGTACGCATGATCGACACCACGGCCACTGTCGGCACGCATGCGCTGAGCGTCTCGGGCGGGTATCTGTTCACCAACACCAACCCCTACGTGCTGTATGACACCGCCACCCCGCAGGGGCAGGTCACGCTCGCACCGCCCTCCGACTATTTCCAGCAGCGGCGTGAATTCACCGCCTCGATGGTCGCGAATGACGGCCCCTGGACGCTCTCCGGCGGCATGCAGCGCAACCTGCAGACCGGCGAATTCGACAACATCGACGCCAGCGTCGGGTGGCAAAATGACTGCTTCGGCGCCAACCTGATTTTCAATAAGCGTTACACCTCGTACAACCTGGATGACGGCGATACGTCTGTGCTCCTCCAGTTCACCTTCAAAACCCTCGGTAATGTTGGATTCAGCGCCCTATGAAGCATTTTTTCCGTGCCGCCCTGCTTGCCTCCGCCTGCTTCGCCGCACCGGCCATGGCGCAGACCACGGTACCAGGGGCCACCGCGCCGCAATCGGCCAGCATCGCCGCGGTGGTTAACGGTCAGCTCATCACCTCGCAGGACGTATATGCCAAGGCGCGCCTGCTCGCCATTTCCACCGGCATGATCCCGACGCCGGACGTGATCTCGCGCCTGTCGCCGCAGGTGACGAAGCAACTGATCGACGAGGCGCTGCAGCAGCAGGAGATCGCCAAGCGCAATGTCGTTGTCACCGATGACGACGTGGCCGGCGCGATCGGGCATATCGAGCAGGGCAACAACATGCCGGTCGGCGGGCTGCGCCAGCGCCTGGAGGCGGAGGGCGTGCCGTTTGGCACGCTGCTGGCACAGATCCGCACGCAGCTCGGCTGGCAGCAGGTGCTGCACCAGGTGCTCGGGCCGGGGCTGCAGCCCATGCCGGGCGACATGAACGCCGAGAAGACGGCGCTGAAGGCGGCGCTGGGCAGCACGCAGTACCATTTGGCGGAGATCTTCATTCCCGTCTCCGACCCGGATGACGACGCCACCGCCCGCAACTTCGCCGCCACCGTGATCGCGCAGCTGCGTGCCGGCGCGCCCTTTCCGGTCATCGCCGCGCAGTTCAGCCAGGACCAGACAGCGCTCTCGGGCGGCGATCTCGGCTATGTGAAGCTGAACCAGTTGGATGACCAGGTGGCGGCGACGGTGACGGAAATGCCCGTGGGCGCCATCTCCAACCCCATCCGCGTGCCCGGCGGCTACCAGATCGTGCAGCTGCAGGATAAGCACGAGGTCGGCAACCAGATGCAGACGGTGCTGAAAATCCGCCAGGCCTATGCCCCGTACCCGAGCCCGATCACCAACGGTCAGGTTGGCCCGGACCAGGCGGCGGTGATCAACCAGCTCATCGCCAAGGCCAAGCAGGTGCATTCCTGCGACGACATGACGGCGCTGAACGCCACCTTCGGCAATGCCCACCCGGCCGATCCGGGCCCGGTGAACCTCGCCACCGTCACGCCCGCGGCGTTCCAGACCCTGCTCGGCAGCCTGGCTCCCGGTCAGGTCAGCCAGCCGCTGGTGACGCGCGAGGGCGCGTCCGTGGTGATGGTCTGTTCGCGCCAGCAGCAGGCCGAGGCCCTGCCGTCGGACGATGATATCGCCAACATCATCGTCGAGCGCCGGGTGGAGATGGAGTCCCAGCAATTGCTGGACGATCTGCGCCACCGCTCCATCGTCACGCAGAACTGAGCCCGCCATGCTGCGCCGGACCTATGATCGCGTGATCACCCTGGCGGAGCGGCCGACGGCGCCGCTCTGGCTCTTCGCTTTTGCCTTCGCCGAGGCGAGTTTCTTCCCGATCCCGCCGGATGTGCTGCTCATCCCCATGGCCCTGGCCAATCCGCGTCGGGCGCCATGGCTGGCGGCGCTCACCACGCTGGGCAGCGTGGCTGGGGGCGCGCTGGGCTATCTCATCGGCTACGCGCTGTTCGCCAAGCTGGCGCAGCCGATCATCCATCTCTACCATTACGACGCCGTTTTCGCCGCGTTTCAGCACAAATTCGCGGAATACGGCGTGGCGATCATCCTGATCAAAGGGCTGACGCCGATCCCGTATAAGATCGTCACCATCGCCGCCGGGGCTGCCGCGTTCAACTTCCCGCTATTCATGGCGGCGAGCGTGGTGACGCGCGGCGGACGGTTCTTCATCGAGGCGCTGCTGCTCCGCCTATTCGGGGCGCCGGCGCGGCATTTCATCGAGGACCGGCTCGGCCTGGTCACCGCCACTGTCGCGGTGCTGATTCTGGCCGGGTTCATCGCGCTGAAATTCGCATGAGAAACCCACTCTGACGGCCATCTGATGCGGTTTGGTTCCGTTCCGGTGCTCACGTACTGCACGTACGCTCCGCTCCGGTACTCACCAAACCCCGCCAGCTGACTCGCCAGAGCGGGTTTCTGAACGGATTACTGGAAGGCGGCCTCGATCTCCGCTAGCGCGGCGCGGGCCTTGTAGAGCAGGTAGCCGAAATTCGCGTCCTTGGAGCAGACGAACACCGCCCCGTAACCGGGGTAGCTCTGGCCGCGCAGGAACACATGCGTCGTCGCCTCGGTATTGGCGATCAGCTCGCGCGGCGTCTTGATGGTGGCGGCGCCGGAAATCCGGGCGTCCAGCAGCGCCAGATCCTCGTGGCTGAACAGCGAGGCCGAGGCGGCGGGGAGATGCTCCTGAACCTGCGGCGGCAACTGGGAGACGGTGCCCATATGCACGGCCACCCCGGCGCTGATGTCGATGTAGGCGACGGCGAGGCAACCCGGCACATTGGTCAGCGCCGCGGCGATCGCGTCCTGGATGCCGGTGCCGCTCATGCGCGCGCCCCTGGCCCGGCGGGGAAGCGAAAGGCGCGGTTTGGCACGGGATCGCTCTGGTTGGTCGGCATAATGTTTTTCATGCGCATTTGCGCATAATTCTTCAAGAGCTGGCTTGGCGCGCGGGGCGCGGCCAAGCCAGCCTCCGGACGGTCAGTGTTCAGACCACCAGCTCGCGTTCGACGTCCTGCACCTTGCGGCGGGCCAAAGCGAGGTTGCCGGTTTCCTTGTCGAGGACCAAATAAATGAACAAATCTTTAGAAAATTGCGTCGGGCGGAGGATATGGAACTGACTCTCCAGGGTGATCAGGATGTCCTCGATCGGGCCCGCCATGCCGAGATCCTTCATGGTACGCTGCTTGGCGCGGATGATTTCGGTATTGCCGGCGCTGGCGATGTCCATATCAACGCCTTTGCCTTTGCTGCCGACCACCATGCCGCTGTTATAGTCCACAACCGCCGCGCACATCGCGCCGCCCACCCCCATCAGCGCGTTCAACGAGGACTCCAAAGTGCTCATAGCCAAACCCCTTAATTTTTTGCCATCTGGGGTTAGGCTAGGTGGGGAGGGCGGAAACTGTCAACACGGTTTCCCAGTCACCGGGCGGCCCGGGGGAGGGGCGGATGAAGACGTTGCTGATCGTGTATCACAGCCGCACGGGCGGCACGGCGCAGATGGCGCGGGCGGCGGCACGCGGGGCGCGCGCGGAGCTGGAGGTGCGCACCCGCCTGCTCACGGCCGAAGCCGCCCGGGCGGAGGATGTGCTGGCGGCGGACGCGTATATCTTCGCGGCGCCGGAGAATCTGGGGGCGCTCACCGGCAGGATGAAAGAGTTCTTCGACCGGGCCTATTACCCAGTGCTGGGGCGCATTGAGGGGCGGCGCTATGCCAGCCTGATCTGCGCGGGCAGCGACGGCACCAACGCCGCGCGGCAGATCGCGCGCATCACTACCGGCTGGCGGCTGGAACCGGCGGCGGAACCGCTGATCATCTGCACGAGGGCGCAAACGCCGGAGGCCATCCTCGCGGAAAAGACGCTGAGCCAGGAGGATCTGGCCGCTTGCGCAACGCTGGGCGAGGCGATGGCGGCCGGGCTCGCGGCAGGGATATTCTAGCCCCTAACCATATGCACCCCGAGGGCTGCGCAGCGCGCGGCGAAATCCTCGGGCGGCGGCGCATCGGTGATGATCTTCTGCACTTTCCCCAGTTCACACACCTTCACCGGCGCCTCGCGGCCGAACTTGGACTGATCCGCGATCAGCCAGGTTTCCTCCGCCTGGGCCATGGCGGCGCGGGAGAACTCGGCCTCGAACAAATGGAAATCCACCAGCTCGCCGCGCGCGTTGATGCCCGCCACGGAGACCAGGGCGCAGCGCACCTCGAACTGTTTCAGGAACTCGATCGAGCTGGGCCCGAAGGTCGCCGCGTCGTCACCGCTCAGCTCGCCGCCGGCCATGAACACGCGGTTGTTGTTGCGACTGGCCAGGCGGCAGGCGATCTGCGCCGAATTGGTCACCACCACGAGGTTGGAGCGGGCCCTCAGCGCCTCGGCCACATAAGTGGTGGTGGTGCCGTTATCGAGGATCAGGCTGTCGCCATCGCGCACCATGTCCAGCACCAGATCGGCCACCTGGCGCTTGCCCGTCCTGTTGAGCTGCATGCGCCGCTGGAAGGGCGGGTCCTCCGTCTGCTCCGGGCTCATGATGCCGCCATGGAAGCGCAGCACGCTGCCCTGCTCGATCAGCGGCTTGATGTTGCGGCGGATCGTTTCGGTGGAGACGTCGAGCCGCGCGGCAAGCTCGGTAATGCTGGCACTGCCGGTTTCGCGCACGGCTTGCAGAATATCCGCCTGGCGTTTCAGAGACATTGCCCCACTCTTCCGAAATTAATCGCATACTCGTGGGTTTTTCCGGGAAATTCAAGCGCATGCGCCACCGCCCCTGCCGGGGATTAGGCGGCGAAGGACTTGGTGCCGGTGAACGCCTTCCAGCGTTTCTCCAGCACAGCGTCGTCGGCCAGCGCCGAATGGGCGCACCAGCCGAGTGCGATGCCGATCGCCCGCGCCGTGTCCGGCTTGCCGCCATCTAGCCGGTCCAGCAGCTCGCGCGCGGTGGCAAGGTCGTTGAGGTGCCCGAGTTCCTCCTGCAATCCGGCGGCGGCCAGGCTGTATTGCTTCACCTTGCCCTTGGCAACGAACAGCCCGCCGAACAGATCCGCCGCGTAGCGCAGCTTCTTCAGCTCGATGCGCACGAGGTGCCGGTCGTGCGGGCTGAGGCTGAGTATGCGCTTGCCGCGCTTGCGCACCTTGCGGTGCAGGCGGAGCAGGTTCGCGGTGGCGAAATCCAGCGCCGGGGCGGTGAGGGTGTCCAGCGCCTCGGCCGGCACGCCGTTGCGCCAGCCATGCCGGGCGAGGAACGACTCCACCGTGAGCACGAAGCGCGAGGTGGCCGGATCGGCCAGCAAGGCGTGCACCGCCTCATACCCAGCCTCGCGGTAGCGGCGGCATTGGTCCAGGATGGCGGCCATGCCCGCCTCGGTGGTGAAGGCTGCCGCCGGGCCATCATGCAGCAGCTGCATGAACACGTCCCAGTTGCGGGCCTCGCCCATCACGTTCGCGATGCGCCTGGCCTCGTTCCGGAACCCGGCGAGTTCAGCCGCTGGGAAAGCGCGGCTGAACAGCCCCAGCACCGAGCGCAGGCGGCGCATGGCCACGCGCATCTGGTGCACGGCGCCGATCTCGTCTCCACGGTAGAAGGCGGGCCAGTTGGCGAGGAATTGCGAGAGGCAGGATTGGGTGAGGTCCACCACCGCCTCGTCGAGGCTCGGCGTGCCGGTCAGGCCCGCTCCTGCCTTCACCTGCCGCGGCGCCGGCGCCCCGGCGAGCTGCGCGCCGCGCCCGGCCACGCTGTCCGCCTGCAATTGCATCGGGAATTTCTTGGTCAAGGCCAGGGCGAAAGGGAACAAAGCTAGGCCTGGCCCGCTGAGCACGACTTCCTTGATATGCAGCTTTTCCGCCCCGGCCTGGATGGTGCCGGTTTCCAGCCCAACCTCAACCTCGCCCGCATGGCGGGTGACGCGCTTGATATCCGTGGTGAACACGGGATGCACCGCTGCCCCGTCCAGCAACGTTGCTACCGCCGCCTCCCAGTCCGGGCCGAGTGCCGCGAGGTCCGGCGTGGCGCCGGGGATGTCCGCCGCCGCATCGCCTTCGGGCGTGCTCAGCTCCAGATGGTGGCCGCGCCGTGTTTTGGACATGCGCAGCAACACGCGGTGCCGCGCCAGGGCGAAATCCGGGGTGTCGTAATAATGCTGCGTCAGCCGCCTTCCCCGCACGGGGGTTGGCGGCGTGTCGAGCAGCGAATTGTCGGACAGCGCCGAAAGCACTTCGGCACTGGCGAGGAAGCGCAGGGTCTGTACGGGCACGGTTATATGGTCACTCAGGGCAGGGGGGCAGGGCAATAAGGCGTCCAGCATAGCTATGCCCCCTTTATTGTCCAGCGCGCCAGGTGGCCAGCGCCGCCATTTCCTCGGCCGGCATTTCGGAGATGATGTCCCGCTTGCCCAGCGTGATGCCGCCGGTCTCGCCGTCGAGTGAGAGCCAGTCGCCCTCGGCGAAGCGCCTGCCCCCCAGCTCCGCGCCATCGGGCAGGATGCGCAGCGCAGCACAGCCCACGAGGCAGACGCGCCCAAGCTGGCGCGCCACCACGGCGGCATGGGCGGTGCGCCCGCCTGTGGCGGTGAGGATGCCGGACGCCACGGCGAAGCCGCCCACATCCTCGGTCGCGGTGTCGTGCCGCACCAGGATCACCGGCTCGCCCGCCGCCGCGAATGCTTTCGCCCGCTCCGTGGTGAAGGCGGCGCAGCCGCTGGCCACGCCGGGTGCTGCCGGAATCGCGGTGGCGACGGGGGGTTGGGTGTCGGCGAAGCGCGTCACCTGCGCCAAAGCGAGGTCGATGGTCTCAGCCCGGGCCAGCGCTTCCTTGGGTGTCAGCAGCCCTTCCGCGACGAAATCCACCAGGATGCGCAAGGCCGCGCGCGGGGTGCGCTTGGCCGAGCGCGTTTGCAGGAAATAGAGCTTGCCGCGCTCAACGGTGAATTCAATGTCCTGCACGTCGCGGAATTCCGCTTCCAGCCGGTGCGCGCCGGCTTCCAGCTCGCGCGCCACCTCGGGCAGCTGCGCTGCCAGCGCCCCGGCGCCACCGGTGGGCCGCCGCCCGGCCACCACATCCTCGCCCTGGGCGTTGCTGAGGTAATCGGCGTAGAACTCCTTCGCCCCGGTGGCCGGGTTGCGCGAGAACGCCACCCCGGCGCCGGATTTCTGCCCGGCATTGCCGAACACCATGACCTGCACCGTCACCGCCGTGCCAATCAGCCCCTCCAACTGGTTCAGGCGGCGGTATTCGCGGGCGCGCTCGCTCTCCCAGGAGCGGTAAACGGCGCGCGCGGCCTCGTGCAGCTGCCGCATCGGCTCTTCGGGCACCTCTCCGGCCAGGGACTGGAAGCGCAGCGCGAGGCGTTCCAGAGCCTCGGAGTCCAGTTCCGCCTCGCTGGTGGCATTCTCCGTGCGCAGCATTTCGGCCAGCGCCGTCTCGAACCTGGTTTTCGGTTGCTCCAGCACCACCTCGGCATACATCTGCAGGAGGCGGCGGAAACTGTCCCAGGCTAGGCGGGGGTTGCCGGTAAGCCCGATGAGCCCGCGCAGCGAGCGCTCGTTCAGTCCGACATCGAGGATTGTATCCAGCATGCCGGGCATGGATTGCGCGGCACCCGAACGCACGGACACCAGCAGCGGCGCCCGCGGATCGCCGAAGCCCCGGCCGGAGAGCGCCTCCAACTTGGCGATACCCTTGCTCAGGCCTTGCTCCAGCGCGTGCATCGCCTCTTCCTCCCCGGCATTCACCGCGGCGCAGAGCGTGGCGGGCAGCACGAAGGCGGGCGGCACCGGCAGGCCGAGGTGGCTCATCCGCCAGAGCTGGGCAGCCTTGTTGCCGGCCACTTCCCTGGTCAGCGCCTTGGCGTGGCCGGGGACGCCGATGAACAGCGGCGCGAACTGGCTCATGCGGAAAGCTCCTCCAGCACGCGGTCACGTAAGGCAAAGGCGGCGTGCGATAACTGGTCGGTGGCGCCTTCCAGCCCCTTGGTCAGCTCCATGCGCAGCACCAGGACGCGGGCATCGGCGCAGGGCGTGCGCATCAGCTCGGCGAAGGCCTCGCGCTGGGCGGTGTCGGCATCGCGCTCGGCGCTCACCACGGCGTCGATGGCCTGCAAGGCATCGGCGGCGTCGGCGCGCTGGCCTTCGGGCAGGCGGGAGGCGGCTTCCACCGCCCGCACCATGGCCGAGAGCGCGCCGGTCACTATGTCAGCCAGCGGCAGCAGCAGCGCCGTGCCGCACTCGCCGGCCTCGGGCACCAGGCTGAGCAGCTGCGCGCAATCCTCCAGCATGTCGGTGGTGTTCTCCACCTCATCGACGACATGGCGTAGCATTGTTGCGCCGTTCATGCGCGCGGCCAGCTCGCGCGTCTGCGCGGTCAGCCGGTCGGCCTTGGCCTCCATGACCTTGGCGCGGCGGGCGAAGTCCCGCGCCGGGGCGGGGGTTTCCAGGCAAGTGGCGATACCTTCGGCGATGCAGCGCGAGAGGCCGAGATGCCGCACCAGCAGGGTGAACACGGCGCTTTCGGCGGTCTCGAACCGGCGGGAGAGTTCGGCCTGGATCTCGTCGCGGATCAGCCGCGCGCTGCGTCCGGCGGCCAAGCCCTGGGCGGTGCCGCGCAGCGCGTTGCGCAGGAACTCGAGGCAATCCGCCTCGCCCAGGGCCTCGTCCAGCCGCTCGCCATAGCGGATGCGCCCGGAGGCGGCGCGGTACACCGCGTCGTACACCAGCTCCGCCCCGCCGAGTTCGAGGAAGGCGCGGTGCCCGTAATCATGCGCCGCCGCCCAAGCAAGCAGGCCGATGGCGGCATTCTTGCCGAGGAAGATCTGCAGCGCCTTGCGGGCCTTGTTCCAGTCGATGAGAAACACCAGCCGCGAGCCGAGGAATTCCAGGAAGGCGCGGCGGTTGTCCGCGTCGTCCGAGGCGAAGCGGCCGTTGATGAGGTAGAACGCCCCCTCCTCCAGCCCCTTGGCCTGGCGCTGGTTGAGCGGGCTCCACTCGACGTTTTGGCCGGCGAACATGTCGATGAAGAACTTCGCGCGCGGGCGGTGGATGTCGGTATAGGTGACTGTCACGTCGGCATCAGTGACATGTACCACCAGCACATGCGCGTCGGTGGTGCCGATGTCGTTCTGGATGATGAGATGCACAGCGCCGCGCACCGCCGTGGTGCCCAACCCCGGATGCCCGAAGGCGAGCGGCGCGGT
>NZ_JBKQJR010000052.1:0-11939 GCF_052326845.1 Acidocella sp.
GGATCGGAGCGTGCTCCGATCCGGCACTGCTGGAGGGTGTGACGCGCATGTTTCACCGATGGTCAGAACTTCGCCGTCAGGCCAGCAGTGACGCTGTTATCGGAGATGCTGTAGTTGCCGATGATCGTACCCGCAGCGGCACCGGCGGAGTTATTGATACTCCCGCCCGGCGAGAACAAATGCAGGTAGGCGATCTGCATTGTCGTGCTGGGCAGCACCTGATACTGCATGCCAAAGCCGAGATCGTAACGGTTCGAATCCGGTATCCGGGTGGTACGGTTGGAATCCGTCACCGGCGATTGGTCAAAGGCAAAGCCGCCTTGCAGCATCAGCTTCTCGGTCAGCTGATAATTGGCGCCGACGCCAACATACCAGGTGTTACTCCAGTTCTGATAGATGATGGTGGCGGGCGTACCATTGGTGTGGCTGATGTCCAGCTTATTGAACAGCGACCAATCGGTCCATTCAACGCTGCCCACCAGCGCGAGCTGCGGCGTGACCTGGTGGTAGATGCCGGCACTCAGCATATCCGGCAGAGTAACGTTGGTCCGGTTGCCAGTAGTGAGGCTTTTCAGATAGGAGGCGAGCGGCGGACTAATAGTGGAATAGATCGACGGCACGGTGACCCTCGTTTCACCGTCAATATTGTGCCGGATGCGCGAGCGATAATCGATACCGATGCGCGTCGCATCGTCAAACTTGTAGAGTGCGCCAAGATTATAGCCGAAACCAATATTATTGCCGTGAACATCGGCAAACGCATCCTGACCCGTGACCGGCGATAACGGCGTGGCAAGCGCTTGCGTCAGACGCGCATCGAAATAATCGATATTCGGACCGCCGCCGACAGAGAAATGGTCGTTCACCTTATATGACACAGCCATCCCGAGATTGATATCGGTAACGCTGGTGACCAGGCTCTGATAGCGGCCGACGAAATCGTCCGGATAGGCGATTCGCTGACCAAACGGCGCGGTCAAGGAAAAGCCGAGGCGCCACGCCGGCGCCAGCTTGAAGACAAAGAACGACGCTCCCGAGGCAGCCGGAGAGATGTTGTTGCCGTGGCTGCCACCCGTAACACCGGTCGTATTGCCGCCGGTGACCGGGTCGGTGGCCGTGCCGCTGAATTTCACGGTGGGGTCGATGTAGCTCAGCCCAGTGGTGAATTCGTTATTATCCAGCAACGCCATGCCGGCCGGGTTGGTATAGGCGGTACTGGCGTCATAAGCCTTGGCCGGGGCGCCTGAGAAGGCAGTACCCAATGAATCGGCCGTTCCCTCGCTCAGGGCATAGCCCGCGGCATAGGCTTGGCCAGCCGTGCCGAGCGCGGCCACAAGAGCAAGCGCCGAGACCCGGACGAGCTTATTGTATTCTTTTCTCTCCACAAACATTTCTTGCCTCCTCCTATTGTCCCTAATATTTGTTACCCGCACTTGATTCGTTCGGATTTTAGGGCATTAAGCTAACGTATTGTGTACTGTATAACTGATAACGAGAGTGGAAATGCAAGCAAAATTCGAACGCCGAATGAAAAAAATTTTTTCAGGCTTGGCACTGGCTGCCTGCATCGTCTGGGCCGGGGCGGCGCGGGCGCAATCTCAGGACGTACAGGGCTGGTGGATGGACCAAGCCGGCAAGGCCGGAATTTATATCGCCCCCTGCGGCGGGCAGCTCTGCGGCAAAATTGAATGGCTGCGCGTTCCGCTGGACAAGGCCGGAAAGCCGAAGACCGACATCCATAATAACGACCCGGCGCTGCGCCCACGCCTGCTCTGCGGATTGCAGATCCTCGGCAATTTCACGCCGGGCGACGATGGCCGCTGGCGCGGCGGCTGGATCTACGATCCGGAGAGCGGCAATACTTATAAGTCGGTGATGCATGTGGGCGATGACGGCAAGCTGCATGTGCGCGGCTATATCGGCATCACGCTCATCGGCCGCTCCACGGTCTGGACCAAGCCGGCCACGCCGCTCACGCCCTGCACCGGCTGACGGGCAAAAGCCTCCCCCCTGCCACTGGACGCGAAATCGCTCTATGACCCGTGGCGGGGACTATGATGCGTGACTTTGACGAGGTTTGGCTGAGCGGGCTGGCGACGCTGGAAACTGCCGGGCGCCGCCGTCGGCTGCGTGTGGCGGACAGACTGGCCGATGGGCGGGTGCGCGTGGATGGCGGCAGTACGCTGCTCAACTTCTCCTCAAACGATTATCTGGGCCTGTCGCACCATCCGGAGTTGATCCGGCGCGCCTGCGCGTATGCGCAACGCTGGGGCGCCGGGGCCGGGGCATCACGACTCGTGGCCGGGAATCTGCCGCCCTTCCCCGAGATCGAGACCAAGCTCGCCGCGGCCAAGGGAGCGGAGGCGGCGTTGATCCTCGTCTCCGGCGTGCAGGCGAATTTAACGCTGCTGCCCGCTTTGCTCGATGCCCGGTACCTTGGCGCGGAACCGCTCGTCTATGCCGACCGGCTGAACCATGCTAGCCTGATTCAGGGCTGTATCGGTGCCGGGGTAAAGCAGATCCGCTTCCGCCATAACGATCTCGGCCATCTGGAAGAGCTGCTGGAGCGCGGCAAGGACTCGCCGCGCCCGCGCTTCATCATCACCGAGAGCGTATTCAGCATGGATGGCGATTGCGCCGACGTCCCGGCGCTGCAAGCGCTGGCGGAGCGTTACGGCGCGTTCCTGTACCTCGACGAGGCGCATGCCACCGGCGTGCTGGGCGAAAATGGCTTCGGGCTGGCGCACGGGCTGCGCCAGGGCCTGGCCATGGGCACGTTCAGCAAAGGCATGGGCGGATTCGGCGCCTATGTGGCGTGTTCGGCAGCGCTGCGCGAGTATCTGGTGAATCGCTGCGGCGGGGTGATCTACGCCACCGCCCTGCCCCCGGCCGTGCTGGGGGCCATGGACGCGGCGCTGGATCTGGTCCCTGCCCTTACCGCCGAACGCGCGCACCTCGCCCGCATGGCGGAGAGTTTCCGTGCCGCGCTCAACGCCGCTGGGCTGGATACCAGCACCTCCGTGACGCAGATCGTGCCGCTGATCATGGGCGGCGAGGAGCGGACCATGAGTGTCGCCCGGGCACTGGAAGCAGAGGGCTTCCTGGCCGTGGCCATCCGCCCGCCGACGGTGCCAGCCGGGACCAGCCGAATCCGCTTCGCCCTCTCCGCCCGGCACAGCGAGGCGGATATCGCCGCCCTCACCGAAGCCGTCATCCGACTGGCCCGCGCCGCATCATGAAGCCGCTGCTGCTGCTCGTGCATGGCTGGGGATTCGATACCGGGTTCTGGGCCCCGTTGCGCGCGTGCTTCGCGCCGGAGGAGACGCTGGCCTGGGATCTCGGCTTTTTCGGCCAGCCCACGCAGCCCGCGCCGCCGCCGGAGCGGAAGGTGCTGGCGGTGGGGCATTCCTTCGGGCTGCTCTGGCTGCTGCGCCAAAAGCCTTTGCCCTGGCATGGGCTGGTGGCCATCAATGGGTTTACCCGCTTCGCCCGGGGCGAGGGTTTCGCCGAGGGCATCACCCCGCGCGTGCTGGAGCGCATGCAGTCCCGCCTGGCCACCTCGCCCGCCGAAGTGGTGAGTGAGTTCCGCACCCGCCAGGGCTGCGCCGCGCCCCTGCCCGCCCCCCCCTGCGCCGAGACACTCGCCGCCGGTTTGCAGGGGCTCTCCAGCTGGGATCCACGACCCATGCCGGTAACCGCCGCGTTGTGCGGCCGCCAGGATGGACTCGTCTCCGCCGCGATGAGCCGCGCCTGTTTCCCCGAGGAGCGGATCATCTGGCATGAGGGCGGGCATCTGCTGCCGCTCGAAGCCCCCGAATGGTGCGCGGCACGACTGCGCGGCGAACTGGAACGCCTATGAGCCACAAATCCCGCATCGCCGCCGCCTTCACCCGCCAGGCGGCGGCATATGACAGCGTCGCCGCCGTGCAGCGCGAGGTGGCGCTGCGCCTGGCACGCCGGGCCGTCAGCCGCCTGCCCGCTCCGCCCGCACGCATATTGGAAATCGGCTGCGGCACGGGGCTGCTCAGCGCCGAACTCGCCACCGCCTTCCCCGCTGCCCGGCTGCTGCTCACGGATATCTCGCCGGCCATGCTGGAACGCACCCGCGCCCGGCTGGGCGAGCGGGCTGAATACCGCGTGGTCGACGGCGAACACCCCGAGGGGATGGAGGGAAAGTTCGAGCTGATCGCCAGCAGCCTCGCCATGCAATGGTTCGCCGACCTGCCCGGCGCGCTGGCCCGGCTCAGCGGGCTCCTGGCGCCGGGCGGAAGGCTGTGTTTCGCCACGCTGGGCACAGGCAGCTTTGCCGAATGGCGCGCGGCGCATGCGGCGCTGGGCCTGCCCTGCGGGCTGCATGACTACCCGGAGGCCGCGCCTTTCCCCTGGCCGCCGGGCGCAACCGGCACGATCGAGGAAGAATTCCTCGTCGAACATCATGCCTCGGGCCAGGCCTTTGCCCGGGCGCTGAAAACCCTGGGCGCAAGCGAGCCGGCCCCAGGCCACCGCCCGCTGCCACCCGGCGCTTTCCGTAAGGTGCTTCACGCCCTGCGCGGCGGAGTCGCCGTGACCTACCATGTGCTGTACGGTGAGATTCACCGCTGAAACCGCAATTAGCGGTTGCGATACACGGGCCGACGCCCACGCTGACGTCATGCAGGTTGTCCGTATTATTAAACGTTCGTCATATTTGACATTTTTTACCCGGCACCGAGTCGCATTTTGGCGCAATTTTTGGCGCGATAGAGGATAAAAGCCGCAACTCCGCTATTTTGACAGCAGCACGACCTCCGGCGGCCAGGCGTCGACCTGTTCACATTTTTTTGACCATTTGGTAATTTTTCGAAATCCCCTGAAACTTTCAGCGTTTTTTTGTGTGATCCAGCCACCATCTCGAAAGCTTGTTCCTTTTTCTATTTTTTTATACAAAACGCTCTAGCAATGTTACGGGCGATTGTTCTAATACTCTGACGCTTCCGCATTATTAACTAATTTTCACCTGCCTTGTGAGGGACTAAGAGAATGTCTGATACCTGGAGTGGCAATACGTCCAACTCGTGGTTCACCACGGACAACTCGTGGTTCACCAGGGGCAATTGGAGCACTGGCGCGGTTCCGACAATCTCGGCCACCGGCAGCCAGACTGTCGTCATCTCGGGCTCCATCAGCAATCAGCCGACGATCTCGCCGCGCGCGAGCGGCGCCACGGAGATCTATGTCGCCCAAACCCTGACCACCGACAACCAGGACGTCACCAGCCTGTTGGAAACCCAGATCGGCGGTGAACTCATCACCCTGACCAGCGGCGCGGACCTGACCATCCAGGGCATCGCCATGGGTGTGTTCTATGGCGATACTGACACCATCACCGCGGCGGGCGGCACCATCTCCGGCCTGCATGGCGCGACCATCAGCACCCCGAGCTACGACTCGCACATGGAGCTCGTCGCGCTCGGCACCGACACGCTGACCGTTGACACGATCAACGAGAATTTCGGCCTCATCACCATCGGCTCGAGCGACACGCTGACCATCGCCAACATCACCACCGGCGGCAACCAGCAGGCGCTGCACGGGCTGATCAATTACGGGCTGATCACGGTTGCCTCCGGCGGCGACCTCAACATCACCGCCACCAATGGCAACTCCGGCACCGTCGCCAATTTCTACAACGCGGGCTGGATCGTCGATGACGGCGGCACGCTGAACATTTCCTCCTCGGTGCTCGACGGCGCCAACACTGCCGCCAGTTCCACCTCGATCGACGGTTATATCGAACTCGAGGGCGGGGCCAACGCCATCCTGTCCGGCACCGTGTCCGCGAACGAAGAGGTTCTGTTCGCGGACACCTCGGCGAACACGCTGCAAATCAACGCCGGCACGCTGTTCGGCGGCACGGTGGCAGGCTTCGGCGCGACCGACACCATCATCGTGAACGGCTTCACCAGCACCTCCAACGCCACGCTGGTCGCCAACGGCAGCACCACGGACCTGATCACCACCAACGGCAGCGTGCTGACCACCATCACCCTGGCCGGCAGCATCAGTAGCGGCGTCGCCACCAGCACCAACTCCTCCAAGCAGGAAGATATCCAGCTCGGCGGGTCCACGCTTTCCGGCGGTACCACCTTCGGCGGCGGGACCGTCACTCTGGGCGGCACCAGCACGCCAACGCTGACCGTCAGCGGCACTATCGGCGTCACCGGTTCCGGCACGGATGTGCAGGTGAACTCCAGCCTCAGCGGCAATGGCACCCTGTTCATCGACAACGGCGCCACCCTGGCGCTCGACAACACCACCGGCACGGATACCGGCGTCACCGTGCTGTTCGGTACCCATGGCACCAGCGCCGCCCCCAACACACTGATCCTGAACGACAACACCTCCGGCTTTGGCGGCAAGGTAACCGGCTTTGGGGTGAATGACGACATCATCATCGGCTCGAACGTGCTGGCCCAGCCGAGCGCCGGAACCGGGCTCACGCTCAGCTACAACAGCACGACCGGCGCGCTGATGGTGGAAGACACCAGCAGCTCCACCGGCAGCATCGTCAGCAGCACGCAGATCACACTCTCCGGCACCGCGGCGAGCACGCTTTCCACCGCCTCCTTCGTGGCCCTGGAGAGCGGTTCCGGCATCGAGATCGAACTCGCCCCCACCACCGCCACCAGCTTCACCTTCTCGACCTCCGGCACCGGCAGCTTCGAGCAGGCCAGCAACTTTAGCGGCGGCACCGCCCCGGGCGACATCATCACTAACTATGACACGGTGAGCATCGCCGCCGGCACCGCCTCCATCTCCTCGGGCGGGGTGAGCGAGAACGGGCTCATCACCGTGGCCGGCAAGGCAGGCCTCTACGACACCGGCTCGCTTTCGGGCACCGGCACGCTCGTCGTGGGCTCCCTCGGTTCCGCGACCCTGCTCGGCAGCACCACCCTGGGCAGCATTACCGATTCCGGCACGCTGACCCTCGGCGGCAGCGACGCCGCGGCGATCACCATCGCCTCCGGCGCGCAGGCCACCATCGCCAGCAACTTCAGCGACACCGCCAGCATCACCGGCGCCGGTACCCTGACCGTGAACAGCGGCGTCACCGCCTCTCTGGCCGCCGGTTCCAGCGTCGCCAGCATCATCGATGCCGGCACGCTCGACCTTGCCGGCGCCACCGGCGGCGTCATCAACATGCAGGGCAACAGCACCCATAGCGTCGCTGACTTCACCGGCACCGACGTTACCGGCCATGTGCTGAACACGGCGCTGACCAATTTCGGCGCCACGGATGACATCATCCTCGGCTCCAGCAATTTCAGCCTGAGCGGCACTACCGACAAGCTGACGGATAGCTACAATAACGGCACGCTGGTGGTAACGGACGCAACCAACGGTGAATCGGTCACGATCGATGTCAGCCTCGCCGACGGGGTTTCCGCAAGCTCGATGGTCCTGGAGGAATCCACGGGCCAGCTGATGATCCATCTCTGCTTCTACCCCGGCACCGGCATTGCCACGCCGGATGGCGAAGTGCCTGTGGAGGCGCTGCAGGCAGGCGATCTGGTGCTGACCGCGAATGGCGCCAAGCCCGTGCGCTGGGTCGGCCAGAGCCATGTGCATACGCGCTTCGCGGACCCGCTGCGTAGCTTGCCCATCCGCATCAAGGCGGGTGCGCTGGGTAACGGCCTCCCGGTGCGCGATCTGCTGCTCTCGCCAGATCACGCGGTGTTTATCGACGGCATCCTGGTCCAGGCCGGGGCGCTGGTGAACGGCACCAGCATCGTGCGCGAGCAGGATGTGCCGGAGCAGTTCACCTACTACCATGTGGAAATGGCGACGCATGAGCTGCTGCTCGCCGAAGGGGTGCCGGCGGAAAGCTTCGTCGACAACGTGGACCGCATGCATTTCCACAACTGGGATGAGCGCGAGGCTCCGGCTGAGGCGATCGAAGAAATGCCCTACCCGCGCGCCAAATCGCACCGCCAGGTGCCAATGGCCATCCGCTGCCGCCTGAACGGCACGGCCGCCAACGCGGCCTGAGCCCGGTTGGAGCCAGACATATGAAACGGGGCAGGCCGACGCCTGCCCCGTTTTGTTTTGGCGCCTATAGCGGCAGCATCGAGGTGCGTTTGACGGTACGCAGCGTCATGGTGGACTGCACGCGGCGGATGCCCGGCAAGCGGGTGAGCACCTCCGAGTGCAGGCGCTCCAGATCCTCGGCATCCTTATAGACAACCCGCAACAGGTAATCGGCCTGGCCTGCGAGCAGGTAGCATTCCTGCACCTGCTGGATCAGCTTGATGCGAGCCTCGAAGGCGTCAAGTTGCTTGCGGTCCTGGCCGTCCAGCGTGATGAATACATAGGCCGTGCCGGGATAGCCGGCCATTTTCTGGTCCAGCACCAGATGCGTCCCGGCCACCAGCTCACCCGCCATGAGCAGATGCAGCCGCCGCAGGCAGGCCGAGGGCGAGAGGTTCACCTTGGCCGCAAGCTCGGCGTTGGATAGCCGGCCATCCTGCTGCAAGGCGTTAAGGATCTTGATATCGGTGTCGTCGAGCGATGGCATACAATTTTCTTCGAGTATATTTCATATACAACGAATATTTCACCAATTTTATCCTGTATGCTACCAATAAATCGTGAAAAATTACGCCACACCAACACTATCCTTCGATTCCAGGCCGCCGCGGCCAGGAACAACCCGGAAGGATACAATAAATGCGTATCGGCGTACCCAAGGAAATCAAGGACCGTGAAGACCGCGTGGGCATGGTGCCCGGCGCGGTGCATGAGCTGGTGAGCAAGGGCCACGAGGTGCTGGTGGAGCACAACGCTGGCAAGAATATCGGCTTCACCGATGAAGATTACATCGCTGCTGGCGCCAAGATCGCCGCCGATGCCGACGTGGTGTGGAGCGCCGCCGAGATGATCGTGAAGGTTAAGGAGCCGCTGGCCGTGGAGCGCAAGAAGCTGCGCGCCAATCAGCTGCTGTTCACCTATCTGCACCTGGCCCCGGATCCGGAGCAGACAAAGGACCTCATCGCTTCCGGCGCCACCTGCATCGCCTACGAGACCGTGACCAGCCCCGCCGGCACCCTGCCCCTGCTGCAGCCCATGTCCGAGGTGGCGGGCCGCATGTCTGTGCAGGTTGGCGCACAGTATCTTGAGAACGCCTATGGCGGCCCTGGCGTCCTGCTGGGTGGCGTGGCCGGCGTGCTGCCCGCCAATGTCGTCATCCTGGGCGGCGGCGTCTCCGGCACCAACGCCACGCTGATGGCCGCGGGCCTGGGCGCGGACGTAACCGTGGTGGACCGCTCGCCGGACGTGCTGCGCCGGATCATCGGCACCTTCGGCACCCGCGTGAAGACCGCCTACTCCACCCGCGACACCGTAGCCAAGCTGGTGGCGCAGGCCGACCTCGTGATCGGCACGGTGCTGATCCCCGGCGCCGCCGCGCCCAAGCTGGTGACGCGCGACATGCTGAAGACCATGCGCCAGGGCTCGGTGATCGTGGACGTGGCCATCGACCAGGGCGGCTGCACGGAGACCTCCAAGGCCACCACCCACACCAACCCCACCTATGTGGTGGACGGCGTGACCCATTACTGCGTGGCCAACATGCCAGGCGGCGTGGCCCGCACCTCCACCTTCGCGCTGAACAACGCCACGCTGCCGTATATCATGGCGCTGGCCGACAAGGGCTGGAAGAAGGCTCTGGCCGATGACCGTCATCTGCGCGACGGGCTGAACGTGCAGGGAGGTGCTATCACCCACCCGGCCGTGGCTGCCGCTCTTGGCCTGGCGCTGCGTCCAGTGGAAACCGCGCTGGCCGCCTGACTCTGACTCATCCGGGCCGCGTCATGCGGCCCGGATGCCTTGCGTCTTAAAAGATGTTGAACCGGGTCGGCATCTCGACGAGGATCTTCGCCGCGGGGGCATAAGGCCCAACGCCGATCCCAACGCCGATGTTCAGATTGGTGTGCGGCGAAATCACGTAGCCAATGCCGAAATCGAACGTGCCGAAATCGTAGGTCGAACCTGGGATTTGCTTCCCATTCTCCGACGAGGCGAACACGTGCTCCTCCTGATAGCTGAAAGTCATGGAAGCCCTGTCGTTCAGCGCAAAGCCGATGCCGAACGTGCCAGCCACAGCCTTGCCCGGTTGCAGATCGTCCCGCGTGGGGGGGGCGCCGCTCGGATTGGGGATATTGAATGTGTTGCTAAAATTCTCGATGAATTCAAGATTGCCGAACAGCACGCCTGGCGCGCTGGCGTAAAACACCGTCATGCTGGGCTCCAATGCATAGAACCCCGTGCCTGTGGGCAGCCTCTTGGGGACCCCGATAATGTTCGTGTCCGTGGTGTTCGCCGCGTTGTAGATCGGAACATCGTATGGGCTCTGGCCGGTCGCCGTTTTGAACTGCAGATTGCCGACGAACACGGGCCAGCCATTCTCCCCGCTGTTGAACTGATACGAGGCACCGAGCTGAACGTCGCCAATATTGCCGTTACTTTGGCTCACGTCGATAGGCGTGGCGCTTGTCCCGGCCTCCTGCGCTGTCTCCGACCCAAAGGACCCGACGACAGGAAGCTTCAGGTTGATCTCAAGCCGATCCGTCAGGCCGTAACGGGCGGTGACCGCCGCGGTGACAAACCGCTGATCGACACGCGAAATAAAAATATTGCCGAAGGTAATACCGGGAACGATGGTAAACCCGTTCAGGTTGAGCTGGTTCTGGGTCCAGTAGTCATATTCAAGCGACGGGTCGATGACCAGCTGCCCCTTGGGTGTCAGCACCCCACCTGTATTCGACAGCGTGGTAGAGGATTGCAGAATGACCTGCGTCCGCTGGTTCTGGTTTTGTTGCTGCGCCTGCTGCTGCTCCGCCCCGACGGGCTGCTGCGCGGCTCCCTGGTCGGACGCCTGCCCGGACTCCGGCGCAGCTGCCTGTTCAGACTCCTGCTCTGGCTGCGTGTATATAGGCGTATAGGCCGGAGCGCTCGCCGGCCCTTTGTTTTTTGTTTTTCCGACCTGGCCTGCGCCACGCAGGCTGGCCATTTCGGTGTCGAGCAATTGCTGTTGCCGGCTCAACTCGAGCGATTGCTCCTCAAGCTGCAACTCCTCCTGATTCAGCTTCTCCTGCTGCGCCTCGATGGTCGCTGCCAGAGCCGACATCTTATCCTGCTGCGTCTCCGCCCGTACAGGGCTTGCCGCCGCGACAGCCATAGCCACCGAAATCGGAAGCATCGCCAGGGCTCGCGACTGTGGAATTACGCAATGACGTGCCGAAAGACGCGAATGCCTCGACATTGATAGCTCCCCTGTTTTTGGGGAAGTATGGAACGGTCAAAGCCGGTTTGTAAACGATTTTATATTGCAATACCGTATTTTTAATTCATTTTCTTAGCCTCCCTCTCCTACGTTGACCCAACCGGAATGCCCAAGGCGTTACACCCGTTACTGTAAAGCGTTACAGTTTCAACAGCCAGTGCAGCTGCACAAAAAGATTTCATGCGACATTAATTTAAAGACGGAAGCCGCTGATACATCGCGATTTATTCATTCCGCTCGACGAAACTATCGTTTTGGCACACGGCTTGCTCTTATTCCGGCGTGACCAAGTTGCATCGTCAACAGTCATCTCGGCCCAAGCAAATTCATCCCATCAACACGAGGAGGACTATCATGCGTTCACTTCTTCTTACGAGTTCCGCCCTTTTCATCCTGGCTGGCGGCATTGCCATGGCTGGCGGTCACGGCGGGACCAACGTCTCTATCCCGGTGGTCAAAAATTCCGTGGCGGCTGGTGGCAGCAGCTCTGCGACCAGCGGCGGCACCTCGACCAACAAGAGCGACAATACCACGGCCTCTGACAACACTGTCTCAATCCCGGTTAAGAATGCCGCTTCGGTTGGCACCGGCAACAGCTCCGCGACCAGCGGCAGCACCG
>NZ_JBKQJR010000053.1:0-5777 GCF_052326845.1 Acidocella sp.
TGCGCCGTGGCGATGTGCGCCGCGCCAAGCTGTACTACCTGCGCGGCCGCCGCGGTAAGTCCGCCCGCATCGCCGAGAAGGCGCGCGAGGTGGAAGCTCCCGCCGCCGCTGCCGAGTAAGACGAGACCAGGGGGGAGGCTCTCCCCCCAAAGCCCCCCAGCCATGAGCCGGGAGGCTCTTGGAACCCGCATACTGGGTTACGAAATGGGGGCTTCAAGGCCCCCTTTTTTTTAGCCCGGGAGGATGCCAGAAGGGCGGCGCCCCGATGGTTCCAGTTTCACGCAGGAGGTCACGTTTCGATGCCGCGTACTTTGTTCGACAAAATTTGGGATGCGCATGTGGTGGACCGGTTGGAGGACGGCACGTGCGTGCTCTACATCGACCGGCATCTCGTGCATGAGGTGACCAGCCCGCAGGCCTTCGAGGGACTGCGCATGGCGGGCCGCAAGGTGCGCCGGGTGGAGAACACCATTGCGGTGGCGGACCACAACGTGCCGACCGATGCGGACCGCCTGAAGGGCATAAACGAGCCCGAGAGCAAGCTGCAGATCGAGACGCTGGAGCGTAACGTGGCGGAGTTCGGGGTGACTTACTTCCCGATGTCCGACACGCGCCAGGGCATCGTGCATGTGGTCGGGCCGGAACAGGGCATCTCCCTGCCGGGCATGACCATCGTCTGCGGCGACAGCCACACCTCCACGCACGGCGCCATGGGCGCGCTGGCGTTTGGCATCGGCACGTCCGAGGTCGAGCATGTGCTGGCCACCCAGACCCTGCTGCAAAAGCCCGCCAAGAACATGCTGGTGCGCGTGGACGGCAAGCTGCCCCCCGGCGTGACCGGCAAGGACATTGTGCTCGCCATCATCGGCAAGATCGGCACCGCCGGTGGCACCGGGCATGTCATCGAGTTCGCCGGTGAGGCGATCCGCGACCTGGACATGGCCGGGCGCCTGACCGTGTGTAACATGGCCATCGAGGCTGGTGCGCGCGCCGGGTTGATCGCGCCGGATGAGACGACCTTCGAATACATCAAGGGCCGCCCCTTCGCGCCGAAGGGCGCGGATTTTGACGCCGCGGTCGCGTATTGGAAGACCCTGCCCAGCGACGAGGGCGCGCGTTACGACAAGGTCGTGGTGCTGGATGCCGCTGAAATTGAGCCTCAAGTCACTTGGGGCACGAACCCGGAAGCGGTGATCCCCATCACCGGCAATATGCCCAACCCGGCGGATGAGCCGGACGAGGCCAAGCGCGCCCAGATGGAGCGAATGCTGAGCTACATGGATTTGCAGCCGGGCCAGAAGATCGCGGGCACCAAAGTGGACGTGGTATTCATCGGCTCCTGCACCAATTCGCGGATTGAGGATCTGCGCGAAGCCGCCGCCGTGGCCAAGGGCAAGCATGTGGCCCCAAACGTGCGCGTGCTGGTGGTGCCCGGCTCCGGCCTGGTGAAGAAGCAGGCCGAGGATGAAGGCTTGGCGAAGATCTTTATCGATGCCGGGTTCGAGTGGCGCGAGGCCGGATGCTCGATGTGCCTCGGCATGAACCCGGATAAGCTGACGCCGGGCCAGCGCTGCGCCTCCACCTCCAACCGCAATTTCGAGGGCCGCCAGGGGCCGGGCGGGCGTACCCACCTGCTCTCCCCTGCCATGGCCGCCGCCGCCGCCGTGACCGGCGCGCTGACCGATGTAAGGGAGCTGGTCTGATGGATAAGTTCACCGCCCTCACCGCCGTTGCGGCACCGCTGAATGTGGCGAATGTGGATACGGACAAGATCATCCCCGCGCGGTTCCTCAAGACCATCAAGCGCACCGGGCTCGGCAAGAGCCTGTTCGCCGATATGCGTTACAACGACGATGGCAGCGAGAAGCCGGATTTCGTGCTGAACCAGGAGAAATACCGCCACGCGCATATCCTGGTCGCAGGCGATAATTTCGGCTGCGGCTCCTCGCGCGAGCACGCTCCCTGGGCGCTGCTGGATTTCGGCATTCGCTGCGTCATCGCGCCCAGCTTCGCCGACATCTTCTTCAACAACTGCTTCAAGAACGGCATCCTGCCGATCACGCTGCCGGAAGAGGTTTGCGAGACGCTGATGGACGATGCAGCACTCGGCACCAATGCGCGTCTCACCGTGGACCTGGAGCGCCAGGTCGTGGTGCGGCCCAATGGCGAGGAGATCGCCTTCAACGTCGATCCGTTCCGCAAGCACTGCCTGCTGAACGGGCTGGACGATATCGGCCTGACGCTGAAGCACACCGCCGCCATCGACGCCTATGAGGCGAAAACCCCCGCCTGGCAGCCCAAGATTCACGGAGCCTGATATATGACTGCTAACAAGACCCTGCTGCTGCTGCCCGGTGACGGCATCGGCCCCGAGGTGATGGCCCAGGCCAAGCGCGTGCTGAACTGGCTGCAAAGCTCCGGCCGCGCCAACTTCACCATCACCGAGGATCTGGTCGGCGGCGCCTCCATCGACGCCAATGGCGTGCCGGTGACGGATGCCACCGTGGCCAAGGCGAAGGAGGTGGACGCCGTGCTGTTCGGCTCCGTCGGCGGGCCCAAGTGGGACAAGGTGCCCTACGAGATCCGCCCCGAGGCCGGGCTGCTGCGCCTGCGCCAGGAGCTTCAGGTGTTCGCCAACCTGCGCCCGGCCAAGGTGTTCGACGCGCTGGCCGAGGCCTCCTCGCTGAAGCCGGAGCTGGTGCGCGGGCTGGATATCATGATCGTGCGCGAGTGCATCGGCGGCATCTATTTCGGTGAGCCGCGCGGCATCGAGACCCTGCCGGACGGCACCCAGCGTGGCATCAACACCGAGGTATACACCACGCCGGAGATCCTGCGCGTGGGCCGCGTGGCCTTTGACCTCGCGCGCAAGCGCCAGGGCCGCGTGTGCAGCGTTGAGAAGGCGAACGTGATGGAAGCCGGGCTGCTCTGGCGGCAGGTGATGACGAAGCTGCAGGCCGAGGAATACCCGGATGTGCAGCTGAGCCACATGTACGCCGATAACTGCGCCATGCAGCTGGCGAAGAACCCGAAACAGTTCGACGTGATCGTCACCGGCAATCTGTTCGGCGACATTCTCTCCGATCTCGCCGCCATGCTCACGGGCTCGCTGGGGCTCCTGCCCTCCGCCACGCTGGGCGCCAAGGACGCCTCCGGCCGCCGTCCGGGCTTCTACGAGCCGATCCATGGCTCCGCCCCGGACATCGCGGGCAAGGGTGTGGCCAACCCGCTGGCGCAGATCCTGAGCCTCGCGCTGCTGCTGCGCTACTCCTTTGACATGGAGGACAGCGCCGCCGCCATCGAGGCCGCGGTGGAACGCGTTCTGGCCAAGGCCGGCCGCACGCCGGACATTGCCGTGCCGGGCCGCCCCGTCATCTCCACCACGGAGATGGGGGATGCGCTGATCGCGGAGCTGGAAGCCATTTAATTTACCGGGCGGGGTTGCCTGATCAAGAAGGTTCGGTTACATCCCGCCCACGACGCGCCCGTAGCTCAGCTGGATAGAGCATCAGACTACGAATCTGAGGGTCAGGAGTTCGAATCTCTTCGGGCGCGCCATTTTCCCCTTGAAAATTAAGAGTTTTTTGACCGGGCCGTGAGCCCGCCGCGCGGTGTCGCCGCCGCTGCCCACCACATTCCCCCGTCGGCCTCATTTCGCCGCCGGTCTCCCGGTGGGACGCGTGCGCGTGCGCGGTTCAGCCCGCCCCCCGCCGCTTCCGCCCCGCGGACAGAGACGGCGGCCGCACGGCGACAATAGGAACCGGCTAACATGATCCCGACCCGGCACGCTGGATGGGGAATGTCCCGTGCGGCTCCATTTCATGCGTGCAGCCTGGGTGAATGGCTGGAACGCGCCATTCGCCCTCTTCCATAGGGTAGGGGGGTATGCTATACGCCTCACATGACCCACACCGTCCGTGACAAGCAGCGCCTGCTGGCGCGCGTGCGCCGCATCCGCGGCCAGGTTGAGGCAATCGAGCGCGCGCTGGAAGGCGAAGCCGGTTGCGACAAGGTGATGCATCTGCTCGCCGGGATGCGCGGCGCTACCGCAGGCCTCATGGCCGAGATCGTCGAGGACCACGTCCTTACCCACCTCGTCGATGACGAGAAGCATCCCGGCGCGCTGAACGAGAGCGCCGCCGAGCAACTGCTTGAAGTCGTCCGCACCTATTTGAAGTGAGGGATTCATGCTGAACCAATCCTCCCCGGCTGCCGGCCACAGCCATGTCTTCCTTGGCGCGGACCACGCACGCAGCGAGCGCCGCACCTGGGCGGTGATCTGGCTCTGCGGCGCGATGATGGCCGCGGAGATCATCGGCGGTTGGCTGTTCGGCTCCATCGCCCTCATCGCCGACGGGCTGCACATGAGCACCCATGCCGGTGCCCTGCTCCTGGCGGCTCTGGCCTACCGTTACGCCCGCCGGCACGCGGATGATCCGCGCTTCTCCTTCGGCACCGGCAAGCTCGGCGACCTCGCGGGCTTCACCAGCGCCATCATCCTGGCCATGATCGCCCTGCTGATCGGCTTCGAGGCGGTGAGCCGCTTCCTGTCGCCGGTGCCCATCCACTTCGCCGAGGCCATTCCCATCGCCTGTCTGGGGCTCGGGGTGAACATCGCCAGTGCCCTGCTGCTCGCCGGCGGCGGACACGAGCATGGGCACAGCCATGGACATGGTCACGATCACGGCCACCACGATCATGATGAGGAGCACATCATCCAGACGAACTCTGGAGAGATTCGGCTCGAAGTTTTCGAGGACGGTGTCCCGCCGCATTTCCGCTTATACGCCAATGCCAGGCATGAGCTTCCAGCCAGCGCTGCCGTGATCGAGACCGTGCGTCCCGACGGCGGGCGCCAGACCTTCCTCTTCGCGGTGCGCAACGGGTATCTGGAATCCCTCGACGAAATTCCCGAACCGCACGCCTTCATGGCCAATGTCACGATCTTCGGGCAGACCTATCCGGTGGCGTTCGAGGAGCACGAACACGCGACCGGAGCCGCCGGGCGCGACAACAACATGCGGGCCGCCGTGGTGCATGTTGCTGCGGACGCCGCCGTGTCGGTCCTGGTCATCGGGGGGCTGCTGCTGGCCCGGGCTTTCGGCTGGCTGTGGATGGACCCGCTGGTCGGCATCGTGGGCGCCCTAGTCATCGCGAGTTGGGCGCTGGGCCTGATCCGCGACACGGGCAGCATCCTGCTCGACATGACCCCGGACAGGGCCATGGAGCAGAAGCTGCGCGAGGCGGTCGAGCACGACGGCGACGAACTTGCCGATCTGCATCTCTGGCGGCTCGGCCCAGGCCATCTCGGCGCGATCCTCTCGATCACGACCCGCCACGCGCGGACCGTTACCTATTACAGGAACCGGCTGGCGCGTTTCAAATCCCTCTCGCACCTGACGATCGAGGTCCACGAGCCGCCGCAGGCCGGGAACGTCTGACCCAGATCATTCCCGACGGGCTATGGGCCGCCCGAGAGCCACGCCCACAAGGCCCAGACGCCGGCGGCGGTGAGGATGACCTTGATGACGGTTAGCAGCCGGCACCAGAGGCGCGAGGTTCCGGACCGGATGGGCGGCGCGAATGCGCGCGAACGGGCGGCAGCAGACAAAAAAACACGGGCACGGAGGAGACGCACCTGCGCCTCCCCGCTTCCCGTATGATCCGCTCACCCAGCCTGTCTCATTCGACCGACCTGGCGCTTAGGTAGTCATCGCACTCTTTCGATGGCACCAGCGCCAGAACCACCAGATGGCGGCCGCCGTGATGATGGTGTC
>NZ_JBKQJR010000054.1:0-19617 GCF_052326845.1 Acidocella sp.
TGCTGCCGGTTTCGTGGACACGACGATAAGATCGTGATCGAGGAACCGGAGAGAGGACATGACGAGACGGAAGTTTGGCAGTGAGTTCAAGATTGAGGCTGTGAAGCTGGTGACGGAGCGGGGCGTAAAGCCCCAGTACCGCGCGAAGGCATGCAGCCGGGCATTGAACCGCATCTCGCGCGTTACCGCGTCATGATGCTCGACCAGCGCCCGGGGATTATCCAATAAAACCTCCGCCGGCACCCCGCCAAACCGCAGGAAGGCGCCTTCCATCCCGGCAAACCAGTCCGCCTGCCCCTCGCGCAACAAGGCGCGGATATGCAGCCGCTGTGAATAACCCAGCGTCGCCACGAACAGATGCACCCGCACCCGCTCATCGCCAATCCACCCCGGGTGTCGCCAAAGTCGATCTGCAACTGCCGGCCAGGCTCGGTCTCAAACCGCACCGTCGCCCGTTTCTGCGCCTTCAGCTCACGCCGCCATTGCCGTACCCGCAGCTCAACCGAGCGCAGCCCGATGACAATGCCATGCTCGCTCGCCAACTCCTGGCGGATCACATCCGCGTTGCCGCCGTGCCGGAAGAAGCGTTCCCGCAGCCAATCCTCCAAACCATCAAAGGCTATCCGCCGTTCAGGCTTGCGATAGCCGACAGGCCCGCCCGCGCGCAGATAGCGCCGCACCGTGTTCCGCGGACAGCCAAATTCCTTCGATAGACGCTTGGCACCCCAGCCAAGCCCATGCAGCCGCACCATCGCAGCCACCTCTTCAGGCTGAAGCATCTCGTCCCCCTGCATCGTCCCTGACAATGCAGAATGCCCTGAAATACCCCTCATCATCCGGCCCTCCTCTCATAAAACTCGAGGGGGTCAGTTCTCCGATTCGTCAGGGGGGCAATTTCTCATTTCGCCTGGCAGTCGCTGACGACGATCTGCGAAAAGCTCATAAAAATCGTCGAAAAAGCCATCTCGCATGCCCGCTACACGACCTTCCAGATGGCTGAGGTCGCCGTCCCCACGTGCTGTTCAACCGCATCTTGCAGATGATCAATAACCTTCGGCACCGGAGGGCTACCTTATGTTAGCCCTGTTTCAGGCTCCGGAAATTGGGGGCACCAACTGGCGAAGTACGCTTATTGCCCAACAAAACCGGCTGAAAGGCGGTTTTAGTCATCAAATCGCAACAAAAAAGCGAGGACAAACCCGCGAAGAGACCAAAAATAACAGATTTGCCATTCTCAGGCACGCACAAAGGGGCTATCTCTTCTCCAAGAGGACCGCATCGATCGCTCATATGGGAAACGTCGAGTAAGTTCATTGCAAAATGAAATTTACAATTCGTTCGTTTCGGTCTAGAACAGAATCATGTTGTTCACAATCGTTATTATCAACCATAATTATGGACGGTTTTTAACAAAGGCGATTGATAGTGCGCTGGCGCAGTCGTACAGTTCCCTTGAGGTTGTTGTTGTAGATGACGGCTCCACCGATATGTCTCGTGATATTATTGCATCATATGGAAATCGTATTGTTCCCATATTAAAAGAAGCTGGCGGACATGTATCCGCCGCCAATTTTGGGTACGCGGCGGCTAAGGGTGAATTCATAATATTTCTTGATTCTGACGATATTCTGTACAAAGATTGTATTCAAACTGTCGCTGCCAACTGGAGAAATGGCGACGTCAAGCTGCAATACCGGTTGGATACGATCAATTGTGATGGGGTCGACCAGCATATGATATTCCCTTTTTTTGCAATCGATTTATCTCCAGAGACGATACGGCATCAATCCTACCAGTTCGGTATTTATCCTTGGACCGTATCCAGCGGCAATGCCTTTTCAAGTGCGTATCTCGATGCGCTGTTTCCGATCGATGAGGCCGAGATATATCGATCGCCAGACGGGTATTTGAGCAAGATGGCGCCTCTGTTCGGTGATGTTCGAAGCATTCAAGACGTGTTGGGGGCCTATCGCGTTCACGGGGCTAATGCCTGGGCACAGGACAAGGCTGGATTCCGAATTGAACCGATAATACGATGGCTTAATTTCGATCGCGTTCTACAAACAAAATTTGAATCTTTGGCACAAATGCGTGGAATTAGTGTGGTTGCTGGTGGTAATTTGAGCAGCACACAGCAAATTGAATATAGATTACTGGCGTTTCGTTTTGCGGCCGATCAATCGCCATACAAGAATGATAAGGCAATTTCGCTTGTCATTGCCGGATCTCAAGCGACATTCCGGTTTCCGAATATAAGTTTTCCCGGATGTATTATGTGGTCGATATGGTTTTTTGTTCTGGGGATCGGGCCTAAATTTTTGGTGCGATGGATATATGCTGCCGCACGGATGCAAACAGGGCGGAGTCGAGTGTCGCGTCTTTTGGTTGAAATCGCGCGAGGGCCAGCCGCACGTTCATCGTATCAATTTAGTAGGCGCTAGCATTACAGTTGCGATCTTTTAGTTGCGAAACGGCTTGATCTCTGAAGCTATGGGTTACCATGATTCGGAGTTCATGGATGACGGTTGCCTCGATCGAGACGACGCTTGAGTTGTGGGCATCGCCGTTGCGGGACGTGAAGAGACGGATGCGGCCACTGTTCACGCAGGAGCGCGTCGCGGCGAGCTCGGGATTGTTGCTGGATGGGTTGCTTGGGGATGAGCGGCGCAAGGCCGGATGGATGCGCGCTGAGGCTGCTGGCGATCCCGGTCCTTGGCGGCAGCAGGCGCTTCTGGGTCGAGGCCGATGGGATGCGGATGCGCTGCGCGATATTGTGCGCGACTATTTCGATGAGCATCTTGCGGACGACAATGCGGTTCTGGTTATTGATGAAACTGGTTTTCTGAAGCAGGGCAAAGCATCGTGTGGGGTGGCGCAGAAATACACGGGTTCCGCGGGCAAGATCAAGAACTGCCAGATCGGCGTGTTCGCCGCCTACGTATCGCGCCATGGCCATGCCTTCATTGATTGCGCCCTGTATCTGCCGAAGAGTTGGACCGACGATCCGGCGCGCCTGAAGGCCGCGTCAGTGTCGGACGACGTCGACTTCGCGACCAAGCCCAAACTCGCGGCCAGAATGATTGAACGTGCGGTTGCGACGCATGTGCCGTTGGCCTGGGTGGCTGGGGATACCGTCTACGGCGTCGGCGATATTGAGCGCGATCTACGCCGGGCAGGTAAGAGCTATGTGCTTGGCGTGAATTCAGCGCATTGGTTTGGATCGTGGAACAAAGAGCGGCCGCTTGGCGGTTCCGCCGAGGAGATTGCCACGGCACTGCCATCATCCGATGGGCAGATTGTGGACACTCCCCATCATTAAGTTACAATACCGGGGCCTCACCAAAATCCCCAAATTCGAGAAGGTGGCCGCTACCCGACTTTCAATTACCCACAAATCCCTGTCTGCTACAGCCCGGCTATTGCCCGGCGCGAATCGCGTGCGATTCTTTGTCCGGCACCGAATCGGGAGCGGTGCGATGGACGAGGAAGAGGTTGGTTGGTTTGACTGCGAGATTTCCGGGTGCCATTTTGCTGATGAGCGCCTGAAAGGGCGGTTCCGTAAGCTGATCGCGCGGATGGGAGGTTCTGTGGGGCAAAGCATTCCGCTGGTCTGCCAGGATTGGGCCGACACGAAGGCAGCCTATCACTTTTTCTCCAATGACCGGATCAGCGAGGCCGACATTCTGGCCGGCCACTTTCAATCGACCTGCGAGCGCGTGGGAGCCACCGAGGGCCTAGTTTTCATGCTCCATGACACGACGGAATTTGTTTGTAAACGAGAGTCCACGGAGGCCGTCGGGATCACGAAGAGTGTGAATAGCGGCCGCGACAAGGCCGGGCGCCTGCGGTCGCATACGGTTTGCGGCATCCTGATGCATTCAAGCCTTGCGATAACGAGCGATGGACTGCCTCTGGGTCTTGCCGCAGCCAAATTCTGGACCCGCAAGAAATTCAAGGGGACCGCGGCACTCAAGAAGAAAATCAACCCGACGAGGGTGCCCATTGAGGGGAAGGAAAGCATCCGCTGGTTGGATAATCTGAAGCAATCCACCACGCTTTTTGCTGATCCGGGACGATGCGTTCATATTGGTGATCGCGAGAGTGACATCTACGAACTCTTCTGTACAGCCCAGGGGACCGGCACGCATTTCCTGATTAGAACTTGTGTCGACCGCCTGGCTGGGGAAGGCGATCACACTATCGCCGACGCGATGGATGAAGTGCGTATTCTGATGAAGCCGGCCATGCATTCCCATCTGAAGCCGGCCACTGATTCCGATCTCAAGCCGGGCAGTGTTCCGATTTGAAGCCGGCCACCTGAGCGTCATCGGTTGGGTCTGGTTGAATGATTGTCGGGTCTTTGTTCGGGGGCAAGTTTTGGGGTTGGTGGCGGTAGGATTTTGCTTTTTCCGGAGGCTCTCGCCGGTCAGTTCGATGCGATAGGCATTGTGGATGAGCCGGTCGAGGATGGCGTCGGCGATGGTGGGGTCGCCGATGATTTCGTACCATCGGCCGATCGGCACCTGGCTGGTGATGATGACGGAGCGCATTTGGTGGCGATCATCGATGATCTCCAACAGATCACGGCGCTGGTCGGCGTTCGGGGTTTCAGGCCCCCAATCGTCCAGGATCAGCAGGTCCACCTACACCACCGCTTGGGGCACGACCTCGCCGAAGGACACTCGGGCAGTATCTGACCAAAATCGCCCAGCTTGGAGGCTATCTCGCGCGCGCGACGGATACTCCGCCTGGTAATACCGTGATGTGGCAGGGGCTCTCACGGCTGACGGATATCAAACTCGGCGTAATGTTCGGCATGCAATTTGTCGGTAATTGAAAGCGCTGCCGGAGGGATACTGCAAGCCTGACCGCCCCGCAGCCGCATTCCGGGGTTCTTGATGGGCTATGGATTGTGCCGCACATTGTTGTGATTTGACGTCTTCCAAATGAAATTCCTACAGTTTACAAGACGAACTGCCGAGGCTTCAACTTACGGTATTTAAATTTTATTGATGTTGAAACCGTGGGTTGATATCACTCCATACTACAAGGCAATAAACAAGGCAGCACGGCGAATGGCACAGCAGCTTGGGAGTTCCCGAAAGAAGGACGGCAACGGCGTTGCCTGCGAGTTCACCTCCAGCGCCGGCCGGCAGGATAGCGCGCCTGGCTTATTGGCGCATCGCTGGCGTGAATTTTTCGCCGGCCCCCGCTTGCAACCAGGCCCGGCACTTGCCATACTTGTGCTGGCGTCGCTGGGCCTGTGGGGCGTTATCATCTGGGCGCTTTATTACATATTGCACCATTAGCCCGCCCGGGCGGCGGCCAGCGGCGGAGCCAGGCGGCGCGACGCCCAGGCGCGCACCGGCGCATCGTAAAACCGGGCGGCAAGGGCAGAGAGGACTAGGACAACCAGGATTGTAACCATGGCGCCCAGCCATGAGGCCGCAACTCCGGCATGGGATGATTTGCACAGGTTCGATATGACCACTACGAACGGGTAGTGTATCACGTACACCGGATAGGAGAGCAGCCCAAGCTGGCGCCAGAGCGAATCCAGCCGCTGGCTGACGGAAGCCCGGGATGCTGCCAGCAATAAAGCCGGAAAGGCGAGAAGCACTGCCGCGATGTCGAACCAGCCGCCGCCGGCAACTGGGGCACACAGCACGAGCAGGAGCGGAATGAACATGGCATGCGCCCAGCCCAAACGGGCCTCGCCTCTGGCATAGCGCGATAGCATGACGCCCATGACGAACGGAAACAGCACGCGCGCCCCGCCGAGATAGAAACCGTGCCAGGCAAATCCTTCATTCAATCCGCCGTTGGCCAGTGACATCGAGATCACCAGCCCCGCGCCGATGACCAACCCCATGCCGAGTGTAAGCCGCGTCAGCACCCTAAACAGCAGGGCGTAGAGCACGTTGATCCAAATCTCGAAAGCCAGCGACCAGAGCGGCGTGTCGACGGGAAATGCCCAGGGCCGCAGCGCGAGAAGCGCCGGTGTGGGCAGCAGCAGCGCATTGGTGCACGCGGCCTGCAACACGCTGGCCATATCGATGCCGCCGAGCCGTGCCCGTAACAGATAGGCGCCGGTACCCAGCGCCACGCCCAGCAGCACCAGCGGCTGCAGGCGAATGAGCCGGACGGCCAGGAAGGGCAATACGCCCATGCCCCACCGCAGTTTTTCGTCATAGGCGTGCGCGATGACGAAGCCGCTCAGCATGAAAAAGAAGTCGACCGCCAGATAAGCGTGGCCAGGCTGTACGGGCAGGCGGAAGTACTCCGTGACGTGCAGGGAAACCACCGCGAGTGCAGCCACGCCGCGCAACCCGTCAAGCGCGAGATAGTGGCGCGTCTCCGTCATAGCTGTGTCCTGCCCAATGGTGAGGAGCAGAAGTCCGTAACAGGCTCGGATTGCTTATCACGTTGGCAATGATGCCGCGCTTGTTCAGCGCGTACCTCCTGCGGTACAAGAGTCAGGGAGCCGCAACCTCTAAAAGTCCGTCCAGCCTCCACGGAAGGAGTCGTTGCCATCACGCAACGTGTCATTCTGTTCTCCCGCGACATTTTAAATGCTGAAACATGCCATTCTTGAAATCATACACCACAAACGTTTCTCGATCGTATAGATTTGTACTCTACATAAAACAAAAGGTTTTTTCGTTACGAGTCAAGGTATTCATCTAGATTAATAACATCGAAATTTATTGTGTCGATGTCATATCAACGGCAAACAATGCTTGACTCTGGTCCATCTGATCGTCTTTGTTACGAGTTCGAAGTGGTCATAACTGTGAATCTGTCCACATCTGCGCAATTTGGGTTGCCGGGCCTATCTGATAGCTCGACTAGCGTTTGCCACATTGGCACGACCATTGACTTAATGGGATTGGACATGACTGAAGATTCGATGACGCGAATGCTTTTCATGGATACCAGGCCAGAGGTCACCGCGCCCAACGCACGCGGTGTCGGTCGCTATCTTCCCGTCGTCTCGCCGCATGTATTTTCGTTTCTGGCCGCAACCGTCGATTTGGCGGTTCTGCTTGCCGTCACCCTCGCCCTAGGCACGTACAACTCCAATTTTCCATCGTTTTTTTATAGTGATTTATCAACGCAGAGCACCTTGATCCTTCTCACGTTGTTGTCTCTTTACAGCGCTGGCCTATACCGCTTGGAGGTAATCGGCGATTACCGGCAGTTCCGGCAATATTTTTCATGGGCCTGGCTGTGCTTGCTCGCAGCCTTGCTCACCATAGATGTGGCGGCGGTCTGGAACGCTGGCTCCAGTAGCCGTGACATCCTGCACAACAACGTGGATATACTCACGATCTGGATTGTTACCTGCGGCTTGGCGCTCATCTGTGCTCGCAGAGCTTTATTCTTACTATTCCGGTACGGGGTCGAACAGGAGCTGGTGGTGCATGACGCGGTCGTGATCGGCGCCACTGCTCTCGCTGCCCAATTTATTGCGCGGGTGAAGGCCGACCGACTGGGTGTGCGGGTGAAGGCAGTGTTCGACGACAATAACGCAGCGCGCATGGTGTCCGACGTGCCGGTATATGGCGGCATCGACGATCTCCCGGTCTACCACAAGTGGAACGAACTCGATACGGTCGTGATTGCGCTTCCATTGCAGGATATTGACGTAATGCGCCGCCTTGTCGGGCGCCTCAGCATGCAGCCATTGAAGATCGCGCTGCTGCCGGGCCCGCTCGAGATGGGCACGACGCGCGACTGGCACGCGCGGCTGGGCGAGCTGCCGGGCGTGCACCTGATGTCGATCCGCGACCTGCCAATCGAGCGCTCAGGACTGCTGATCAAAACCCTCTTCGACAAGGCTGCAGCCACGCTGGCCCTGCTGCTGTTCGCGCCGGTGATGATGGCCTGCGTGATAGGCATCAAGCTAACCAGCCCCGGACCTGTGCTGTTCCGCCAGAAGCGCACCGGCTATCGCAACCGCGAGTTCAACGTCTACAAATTCCGCTCGATGCATGTGTCTGTTTGCAGCACCGGCAAGCTAACTACGCGCAACGACCCGCGGGTCTTCGCCTTCGGTCATTTGATGCGTAAACTGAGCCTGGACGAGTTGCCGCAGCTCTTCAATGTGCTGCTCGGTGACATGTCCATGGTGGGACCGCGGCCGCATATGCCGGAAGCGACTGCAGCCGGGCAGTTCTATTTCGAGGCCGTACAGGAGTACGCGGCGCGGCACAGGGTGAAGCCCGGCATCACCGGATGGGCGCAGGTAAATGGCTGGCGCGGCCCCACCGAGACGCTGCACCAGATCGAGCAGCGTGTGGCGCATGATCTCTATTATATCGATAACTGGTCCTTCATGCTCGATCTCTCAATCTTGATGAAAACCGCCTTTTCTGGGTTCTTTGGCAAAAATGCATTTTAGCCCCAAGGGCTTGGCGCGCGCGCCAACCAAGACAGGCGCGGTTACGTCGGTACGTATTGCCGTCATCGTCGCCTCCATCCGCCGCGGTGAGGAGATCGGGCAGTTACTAGAGCATCTCGCCACCCAAACCTTGGCACCATCCTCCATCGTTCTCTCTGTCGAGGTTCCGTCCGATCTACCTGCCCAAATTCCAGTCGGCGTAGATGTCATCATGGGACCTAAGGGGCTGACGCGACAGCGCAATCGTGGATTGGAGCACACCCTGCCAGTCTCGGACATCGTCGTATTTTTTGATGACGACTTCGTTCCCGCGAATGATGCACTCGCCGGGATAGCCAAGTTATTCCAGGAGCATCCGGACATCGTGGGCGCCACGGGCTTGGTGCTGCGCGACGGCGTTAAGCAAGGCGGCATTGCCTACCAAGATGCAATCGACGCTCTGCGGCAGCATGAGCGCGATGCTGAACCCAAGCGAACTGAAACGGCACCAACCAGCGAGCTCTATGGCTGCAACATGGCTTTTCGCACCCGGGCCATTGGCGCGTACCGGTTCGACGAGACCTTGCCGCTCTATGGCTGGCAGGAGGACGTTGACTTCACGGGCCAACTGATGAAGTTCGGCCTCATGGTCAGGACGAATGCATTTGCCGGCGTGCATCGCGGAGTCAATAAGGGGCGTACGAGCGGGGTCGCGCTTGGCTATTCGCAAATGGTCAATCCAGTCTATCTAGTGCGCAAGGGCACAATGCGCCCTGCCCAGGCGCTGCGTCTGATGGTCCGGAATTTTTTCGCCAACCATGCGGGGGTGATTCGTCCGGAGCCGTTCATCGATCGCGCCGGGCGCTGCAAGGGAAATTGGATCGGTCTCCTCGACCTGCTGCGCCTGCGCTGCAACCCCGAGAGGATTCTGGCGTTGATCTGAGTAGGATCAGACCAGCTCTCGATAGATCTGGTCCATCTCCCGGCAGACACGGGATATGGTAAAGCGGTCCACGTTCTTCCGGGCCATTTTTGAGTATTTTTCAAGTTCCGCGCGGTCGGCGAGTAGCCTCACGATCGCAGCTGCAAGGGTCGCGGGTTCCTTCGGCGGCACCAGGATGCCGGCGGCTCCATGATCGAGCATCTCCGGAATACCATCGACATTCGTTGCCACAATGGCGCAGCCGGCGTTTCGTGCCTCGGCGATCACCAGAGGACCAGGGTCCGAATGTGAGGCGAGCACGAAAATGTCGGCGGCAAAGAGATGTTCGCGCGGATCGTCACGGAAGCCGAGGAAATGCGCACTATCCGTCAGGTTCAGCTCTGCGGCCAGCGCCTCATACTCCTTCTGGCGCGGGCCTTCGCCCAGCAGATAAAGATGCGCGCTCGGATGTGTCGCCGTGACGAGCCAAAATGCGTGCAGAAGATCGCTGATTCCCTTACGCGGGTGCATGCCAGCGACCGTAATGATCGCTGGTTGCTGAATCTGTGCTGGCGAGAAATCCTGCTTCAGGCGTGGCGAGCCGACGGACCCGTTAAGTACGATCCTGATCTTCTTGCTGCTGAATCCACGGCGGATCATACCCGCGTACCCCGCCTTACTGACCGTGACGATCCGTGAGGCGAGTCCCATGAGCCAGACGGAGCGGTCGAACTCATTATGCACGGTGGTGACGACCTTGTAGCCCATCAGCCGGTACGGTTGAATGAGTACGCTCTGCGCCGCCATGTGGACGTGGATGATGTCCGGTTGGAACGCCATAATCGCGCGCCAAAGCTCAAAATGTGCCTTGATAAACTGACGGATGTTACGATGCGGCTCCTCGACCTTGAATACTTTCACGCCGGCCTGCTCGAGCATCGGAATGAAATCGCCCTTCGAGCAGGTATAGCCGACGACGTGACCGTTTCTCGACTGAGTGCAGGCCATGTCAACCGAGACGTTGACGTGGCCATTGGCTTTTCCGCAGTGATTGACCAGGTGCAGTATTCGCATCGAGATCCTCGCAGCCATAATTTGCCGGCACAGGCCGGTGCGTCACCATAACTCGTTGATGTATCCGTACACAACACAATCGTACCGATACAAAAAGCTCAAAACGACAATCTATTGCGGATTGTAATTGATCGATCAGGCTACAACACAATATAGTGCAACGGTATCGGCGCGGTGGTATTCCGCCTACCGTGCCATCCTTTCGAATTCACGACCAGTCGGTACGCATGAAAAAGTCAAACAGGCGCGGTGTCACATGAACGAATTTGTTGCCGTCCCCACAGAGAGACAAGACGCTCATCTGGCGCAGCCGGAGTTGATCCTGCCGGACGTATCCGATAGCGATGTGGCAGCGCTCGCCCGTGAGATCGATCGGTCCGGCTTTGCTGTCATTCCCTCCTATATCGACGGTGAGAGTCTGGCGGCTTTGCGTAAGCTGGTGACGGACGTCGTCGACGGCAATGGCGGTGAGTATGCGGCGCTCACGGGAAAGGCAGAGATTTCCGGCACACTGCTTGAAACCATTGGCGTCATGCCGCGTTTTACAAGCCTGATGCGGCGCATATATGAAGCAGGCCAGGGCAGGGCGGCGCCGATGCAGTCCGTGTACCAGGTACTGCGCTGCCTCACGGGCGAAACCGGCCTGAAGCACGCCTATTTCTTCCATTATGACTCCTATGTCGTCACAGCACTTCTGCCGATTATTATTCCGAAAGAAGGGCGAACCGGCAACTTGGTGATGAAGCCAAACCATCGCAATGTGCGGTCCTCCTATTTCGCCAATCTTGTCGATAAGATTCTCGTCGATAATCCGGTCTCTCAGAAAATTTTCCGGTGCCAGTCAGAGGCAGGGCGCGGCGGCTTCGTGAAGGTGCGGATCGTTCCGGGGAGTTTGTATCTGTTCTGGGGCTACCGCTCTCTGCATGCGAACGAGCCGTGCGATCCCACGAAAATCCGCGCGACAGCCTTGTTCCATTTTGGCGATCCACATGTGGACAGCGGCCTGCGCATGCTCACCGGCCGCGCCAAGGTGCGTGCCAATGTTTAGGCACAGACGGCGCCTACATGAAACTTCAGGGCGGCAGGTGAAGCAGTTGCCCTTAAGGAGGCACGTCAGACATTTCCAACGCCTACATCGCCCGCGCATGGCTGTACGACGAGGTGGCGCCAGCGATTCATAAATTCTTCCCGCGCAGGACTGCCTTCGAGCACAGAAGCGGTGATGAGTCGGTCGATGACGCCGGCGCGCAGTTCGGCTTCCCTCTTCAATGAATCGGCGGACATGGCACACTCCATCCTTCAAGAAGTCTTGCGACCAAGTCCGTCCGGGCCTTAGGGCCGCAAGAATGCAGCGCCGCGATACTCGTTTCGGTAAAGGAACGCTACCGGCAGACACTCAGAAAATCACTCAATAAGCCGATAAGTTACCAATTGTTTACTCGCCTGCTACGGCATATTCTGGGCCAGCCCCAATACCTTTGATTGCAGGATACAGTCCGGCGCGCGGTCTGGCGTCTCGCAGGGCGGTCTCGATGGCCCCCGTGAAACGTTCGCGGAATGCAGCCTCGGAAAAGCGCAAGGCGTTCGCGCGACAGAGCGAAGCAGCCAGGTGCGGCTCCAGCTCCAGAAAATGGCGCAACGCCGAGACAATCGAGTCCACGGTTTGTTCACCGAATAAAATTCCCGTCTGCGGCGCGCCTGTAGAGGCGGCAAAAATATCGCGCGCACCGCCTTCTCCATAAGCGAGCACCGGCGTCCCACAGGCCTGTGCCTCGACCATGGTGATGCCAAAATCCTCTTCTGCAGCAAAAATCATCGCGCGCGCCGAACGCATCAGGTCCACGAGTTCCGCGTGCGGCACAGGTGGTCGCAACTTAATGTTCGGTGCCCCTTCAACGGCCTTGGCAACCAAGGCGGCATCGGTGCCGGCGCCGACCACCGTGAGGCAGTGTTGCGGCATTTCCCGGAACGCCTGCACGATCAGTTCCACACGCTTGTAGGGCACAAAGCGGGAGACAACCAGGAAGCCATCGCGCGTGCCCTGTCCGGGGGTAAAATCTTCGACGGCCACAGGCGGCGGCACCACCAGCGCCTCACGTCGGTAGGTCTTGGCGATGCGCCGGGCGATGTAGCTGGAATTTGCAATGAACTGATCGACGCCGTTCGCCGAATTGGCGTCCCATAGCCGCATCTTGTGCAAGAGCCAGCGCACGTACAGGCTTTTTACCCCCCGCTCGAGCCCGCCTTCGCGCAGATATTGCGGCTGCAGATCCCAGGCATAGCGCATGGGCGAGTGGACGTAGCTGACATGCACCTGTTTCGGCCCCGTGAGAACCCCCTTCGCCACGGCATGGTTGCTGGAGATAACGAGATCATAGCCAGTGAGATCGAACTGCTCGACGGCGAGCGGCATAAGCTGCAGATAGTTCCGGAAATGCTTGCGCGCAAACGGAAGCTTCTGGATGAAGCTTGTCGTCACTGCGCGGCCTTCCAAAAAGCCACGCTCATTAGCCGGCAAAAAATCGGCCACGGCAAAAACATCGGCTTGCGGAAAGCAGCGCAGGATCTGCGCCAGCACACGCTCCGATCCGGCATAATGTTCCAGCCACTCATGCACGAGAGCGATCTTCATACCCTACCTCCATAGTGTGACGTGATGATGGCCTGCAGTACCAGCGCGGCACGGTGCCAAGTCATGGCGGCGGCATGGCGCTGCCCCACCTCGCGCAGCCGCGCTTGCAGGGCGGGATCGTTGCAAAGCAGCAGAACCTGCGTCGCAATGTGTTCCGGGGATGCCGGGTCACAATAGAGCGCGGCGTCGCCGCAGGTCTCGTGCAGCGCGGGAATGCTGGCAGCGACCACGGGGCAGCCGCTTGCCATCGCCTCCACCGCCGGCAGGCCAAAACCTTCGTAGCGCGAAGGGAACACGAAGCAGCACGCCGCCTCGTACAGCGCCTTGAGCTGTGCGTCCGTAACCCGGCCGATATAATGCCCCGCCACCGGCAGGTGCTGATCTCCCGCGCCGCTGAAGGCGCGGCCCAGCACATTCCCGGCCACCACCAAGCTCATGCCCTGAGCACGTAGCCGTTCGGCCAGCAGACCGAGCGCAGGCAGGTTCTTATGTGCGGCAAGGTTGCCGACGGCGAGCACGAAGCGGCCGGACGCGAGCCCGAACTGCTGCAACGTAGCCTCGTCCGGCATGATGCGCTGTATATGGTCGGCACCTTCCGGGATCACGCTCACCTGCCCCTGTCGCGCAGGCAAGTGCCGCAAGATCTCCGCGCGCGAAAATTCCGACACGGTGACCACCGGCACGCCGCCGCGAATTAGCGCAGTGTGCAGGGTCTTGTACCAAGAGCGGAATTTCCAGGAATATGCTTCGGGCGTGCTGTACACACCGGCGTCGTGGATGACGACGATCTGGCGGCGCGCCAGCACCGGCGCGGTGTTGCCGAGACTGACGAGGATGCCGTCGCGTGCCTGGCGCGGCAGCTCCCATTGCTCCCAGGCTTGGCCGCGCAACCGTCCGGTTTCCCACGCGCCTGGCCAGAGCTGCGCGCCCGTTGGAGGTACGAGCAACCCGGCGCGGGCATCCTCCAGCGCGATCAGCGCGCGGCTGATCTCCGCCGCGAAACGCTGCACGCCGGAGACGCCTTGCGTAACGAAGCGGCCATTTATGTAGAGCGGCTGCAGCGGATTACCCTTTCATCATCGTCGCGACGCCGAACCGCGCGCGCGGCGCCTGCGCGGCTGGCTGGAATACAGCGCGCGCCTGATGGCGCGCACGCGCGGCCGTTCCGACGAGCAAACCGAGCAGAAGATAGAAATCCGGCGAGGAGATGGTGGGGCCGGAGAGCATGGTGGCGGTGAGCGCAGCCAGAAGCCCGGCGCTGCATCCCTGCATCACGGCGCGGCTGCTGGCATCGGCCACGCGATGGGCGATGGTGAGGTGCCTGTAGAGAACGGCAATAAATCCGAGCAGTCCAAAAATGCCCCAGACCCCGATGGCGGCGCATAGCCCGGGGCCCAGGCTGGAGGAGCGGTTGCTGCCCCAGCCCACGCCCAGGAAATCGCTGGCCTCCATGGCGCGCAAAGAGTCACGGTCGGATGTGGTGCGGGCGGTATAGGAGGCGGATTGTTGCTTGTTCGTGGTGGAGGTAAAAATGATCTTGGCCTCCTCGGCTACGCTGGGGGCCACCACCGGGGTCGTTGCTATGGCGAGCGCCACCAGCACGCCCGCGATGAAGGTGCCGGTAACTACGCGTCGGCGCGTCGCCGGAGCAGCGGCAAGAAACGTACGGACCAGCAGCAGACCGGTCATGATGGCGAGCGCCAAATAGCCGGTCGCGGAGGTGCAGAGCAGGATGATTGCAAGGCCAGACACCAGCGTTAGGCGCGGCAGCAGTGCCTTGTCACCATTGAAAATCACCCAGGCAGCGGCACTGACGGAACTGCACAGATAGGCGGCAAGGGACGCAGGCTCGGAAAACGGCCCATTGAGGCGTGTCAGAGAGCCCATGGTCTGGGTGGAGAGCAGAGCCCAGCCAGGATTGGAAAGGAAGAAATCGGTGGGATACCACACGTGAAGCTCGTTGCTGGCGAATTGCCACGCTGCAATGAACGCCGCCAGAAGGCCGGCGACGAAATAGCCGTCCAGCAGCCGGCGCAAATTAAATCCGTCACGCGTAAGATAAATGGCGGCGGTGACCGCCAGCGACGCGTTGACGAGCAGATACATATCCTGCGTGTAATTTCCGGAATTCGGTGCCAACGGTACGAGGGCCAGAAAACCCGACATCTTTTGTGGCCAAACCAGAGCTTCACCCTCGAAAAGACGAGGCATGATGAAGGAGCTGGCGATGGCACCCGCGACTACGGCGATGAACGGCCACATCACCCCCAGAACCGTCTTCTCCGCGGGATAGTGCGCGCCCTGGCAGATTTCGATCATGAACAGAGTGACAAACAAGGCTGCCGGCACCAATGCGGGCGTCACGCCGAAGCCGCCGATCACGACGGCGGCGGCAGCAGCGAACACGGAGCCCACCACCACCAGTTCCAATAGCCGTGCCGGCATGCGCCAGGCATACAGACAAAGTGGCAGAAAACAGATTCCGAACGCAGTCATGTTGGCCTGTCCATCGTTGTACCCGCCAAGCCAACAGCACAGGCAAAACCGCGACGATACATAATCAGCCTGTCTGGCCTGTCATATGCCGCATGCTTAACAAGCTTCGTACAGCTCAGCAATACATTTCGTTGCTAATATTCATCAGCCATCGCACTATCACTCTATATCCCAACATGTCACGGATCTCGTTTCGCAACATTTGTTGAATGTTTCTTTGTCGGCATGTTATACTTTGTATTATCACTGATATCGTATCATTATTCTCTTTAATTTCAATTTGGATAATGCAATATTTAATCGTCATGGCTGGAGTTGTGTTGGTAGTCGCATGAAGCATATGAAATTCTGCATACGCAAATATCTGTCCAGCCTGCCGCCCCACACGCGGCACGCTTTGGCTGTATCTTGTGCCTTATCCACCCTTTCGGCGTGCAGTTCCCCGCCGCCCGTATCGCATGTCGTTACGACCCAGTCAGCTGGATCGGCGGTCATTTCGGCGGATCATATGACCCTGCCCGCCAGCCAGCAATTGCCGCCGCCAAATGCAGGAGTGCAGGCGCCATACCGGCTCGGTCCGAACGACATCATCTCGGTATCGGTCTATATGCATCCTGAATTGTCTACGCCGCAGGAGGGCATCCCCGCGGGAGTTGGTGGCGCACTGATTACCAGCGATGGCACGGTCAGCCTGCCATTGGTTGGCAATGTCAATGTCGGCGGCCTGACCATCGATGCCGCGCAGCAGAAGATCAACGCGGCCTACGCTACATATGTCAACAAGCCCAATGTTACGATCCAACTCGTCTCTGCGCAGAGCTTGCGTTATTATCTCCTGGGGGCCTTCAGTACGCCAGGCGTCAAATATCCGGGGCACACGCTGTTGCTCCTGGACGCATTGTCGCTTGGCGGCAGTGTTGATTTCAGCAACGCCGATCTATATCAGGCCTATGTCGTGCAGAACTCCCAAAAGCTGCCCGTCGATTTCCATGCGCTACTTGTCGAAGGCGATCTGTCGCAGGACATTATGCTGGCACCGGGTGACACGGTGGTGATCCCCTCGGCCAGCGCCGAGGATGCCTTCGTGTTCGGCGCCGTTGGCAAACCCGGCGCGGTACCGTTCCAATCGGGCTCGCTCTCACTGCTGCAGGCGCTCAGTGTCGCCAATCTCGACTTGCAGAACTATACCTGGGCAGAGTTGTCGCAGGTGCGGGTGATTCGCTCGCACGGCGCCAGCGCCGACTTTATAGTCGTTGACGCTGCCAAGATCCTGCATGGAGACGCCTTGCCCTTCGCGTTGCAACCTGGCGACGTCGTTTTCGTGCCGCCCAATGGTATTGGCACCTGGAACCAGGTGATCGCGGCTCTGCTGCCCTCTCTGGAGACTGTCTCCAGCGTGCTAAATCCGGTCGTCGCTATCGCCTATCTATCGCGGAACAATAATTAGGAGCCGGAATTTGTCTACAAAACTGCCGGCCCCCCTGTCCGTCGATTCCGCCTACGACACAATCGACCTCAGCCAGATCGTACTAAGTCTCAAGCGCCGGGCGAGACTCATCGCCGCAATCATGGCGGCCACCACGTTGGTGGCGCTATTGCAGGCTCTGGCAGCCACGCCGCAGTTCACCGCCAGCGGCGCGCTCTATCTGGGCGACGCGCACGCCCCTGCGGCACCACCGCCAGACGGCGGAAACGGCTTGAATTTTCTTGCCGATTACGCAACGGAAGGCGATGTCGAGACGCAGATCGAGCTGATCACAGCAGGTACCCTTGTTGAGAACGCCGTGCTGGAAACCGGTCTAAACGCGCAAATCAGGCCGGCGGGCACGCCGCCGCTTACCTATTGGCGCTGGCGTCTATTTGATCATGGCGATATGAGCAGTTTTTCGCCGGTCCCGGACACGCTGGAGGCCCTCTACGCCACCACGCCGGGCCGCTATAGGCTGGTGGTCGGTGAAAACGGTAATTACGATCTGTACTCGAAACGATCCTGGCTCGGCCAGCCCCGCCACATTTTGCAGGGACAGTTGGGAAAACCCGCTTCCGGCAATGGTGTGCAGATGCTGGTTCGGCCGGCCGACCCTGCCTACAAGCCTGAGCCGGGAAAAGCCTATGATCTGACCGTCACCTCCCCTGCCGCGCTGGCCGAGGCGCTGCAGAACGGCGCTCTCTCCGTAACTCCGGGTGGCTCGGCCATGCTGCCCACGCAGATCGCCTTTCTGCAATTCCGCTGGATGAATCCCTACCAGGCACAGTGCTTCGTCAACCAGGTGATGCAGGACTATATCGCCACCCAACTTTCCTGGAAAACACAATCTGCGTCCACAACCGAGGACTTCGTCAGCGAGCAGCTCAAGAATATCAGCGCCGAGCTGGCGGATGCCGATCGGAGTCTTTCCTCCTACCAGTCGCAAACGGGCATCATCGACGTGCCGCAGAATGCGCAGGCTATCATCAACCAGCTTGCCCAGTACCAGACTCAGCGCACCATGCTGCAATTACAGCGCGACGCGCTGAGGCGGCTTGCCGATAATCTGCAGCATTCCCAGGGGCCGCTTAATCCCTACCTCGTCAGCCAAACGAACGATACCGTACTCTCATCGTTGACCACCAACCTTGCCAATGAGGAGTTGAAGCTGAGTAATTTGCAGGCGCAGTTCACCGGCGCCGCGCAAAATGTACAGGTCGAGGAGGCACAGGTGACGGAGCTGGAGCATGCCATCCTCACCACGGTCAATAACGACCTCGCCGCCGCCGACGGGAATCTTGCCAATCTCGACGGGATCATTTCTCATTTCCAGGACGAGATTAAGCAGATGCCGGCCGAATCTCTAAAAGTCATTGCCCTGCAGCGTTCGACCGACGTGCTCGGCCAGCTCTATGTATTACTGATGGAGAAACAGGAGGAGGCGCGGGTTTCCAAGGCGGCCACCATCATTAACACCCGCATCGTCACACCCGCCAGCATGCCGCTCAAGCCAACCTCGCCGAAAGTGATGGTGACGGTGCTGTTCGGCGCCTTGCTCGGCCTGATCATCGGCGTTGGGCTCACACTGGGGCGCCGCGCTTTTTCCGGCCGCTTTGAGAGCGAGGAGCAGATCCGCCTTGCTGTCGCGCTTCCAATCTATGGGGCGATACCGCGGTACACCAAGGGCGATATCACGGCCAGCATTTTCGGCGCTCCCGGGCGCAGCGCGTTTTCGGAGTCCTTCCATATCCTCTGCCGCTCCATCCTGACCACTGGCGTACCGGGCAAACCGATGGTCATCCTCATCACCTCACCGGGCAAAGAGGATGGCAAGACTACCATCGCCGCCAATCTTGCCAAGAATCTCGCCGACAGCGGTAAGCGCGTGGTTCTGGTTGATGGCGATCTCCATCGCAGCCGCCTGCAACAGCTGTTTCGTTTTGGTAGCGGACCTGGCCTAGTGGAGTGGCTAGTTACCGGGATCCGTCCGGAAATACACAATTGGCCGCACGAGGATTTTAAGATTATTTCTGCAGGAACAAAGCGCCTTCCCAGCCGAGAATTGCTAAAAGAAGAGCGCCTGCTGTCGATCTTCTGGAAACTGCGCACGGAATTCGACTATGTAATCCTCGATAGCCCGCCTTTGCCAACAGTGTCGGATGGTCTGATTCTCGGTGGCTTTGCCGATCTCATCTTGTCGGTCGTCAGCGTCTCGCGCTCCTCGCGACGTGCCCTCAACATTCACAACGAGCTGATTGATACACTGAACCGCCCGCATGGCATTATCATCAATGAAGTCGAGCCGGAACATTATGGTGGAAACGATGACTATTTCCTATCCGCCACGATACATCGGGACAGGGTTGCCGGTTGGTTCAGGCTCGACCGGACCTAGACGGACCGTGATTCCACCTATTCCAGCGGAGCATCACCATGGGTGATTTCGTACACCGTGTCACAGATGCGTTGCTGCGAAGCGAGCTGCTCCCCGTGGGGGCCCGAATGAAGGCGATGCGCCTCATGGGCTATGACGTCGCACCAGATTCCTGTCTTTGGGCGGGCGCCATACTGCGCTCAAGGAATCTCGCAATCGGCTCGAATGTCTTCATTAATGTTGGTTTCTTTTATGACGGCTACGATAT
>NZ_JBKQJR010000055.1:0-15235 GCF_052326845.1 Acidocella sp.
GCATGGTGAACGCCTCATAGACTCAATACTTACCGGGCTGCTTCTGATCACTGCCGCAGCAGCGTGTATCACGGTCTCTTCTCGCATGCTTCCGTACACGGAACAGCAGGCTGGGTTCCGGCGTGATCTTCAATATCTTCTTGTGCTTTGTCTTGTCCTCGTCTCAAGCCCCCTGTCCTGGGCTCACTATTACTCCTGGCTGCTCATGCCTGCCGCCTTCTTCCTGGGATCGAGGCATACCTTGGCATCATCGCAGACGGTCCGCTGGTTGGGCTGGCTGGCAATTGCACTGGTGACGCCTCTGGTTATGCGCCCCATTGCGTTTGGAGCACTTGGCCAGACGAGCATATACAGATTATTCTTGCTGTCGCACCTGCTGTATGGCGCGCTTCTGTGGTTCGGGCTTACAGCCTGGTGGCTCGCAAGCTCGGGTGGGCGGCTGGCTTCACGAGATGAACCTAGGCGCCTCAATAGCTTCGACTTCACCTTCGAGGGGCAGTCAGACAGTGCATAGTCCAGCTTTTTTCATCTATACGGGCGCCACGATCATGGGGGGGCGTTATTTTCTGGCTGGCGCGACGTCAGGCCCTACCCGAATGGCCATTGCCCCTGTGGATGGTCGGTGTGCTGGCTGCATGCGTTATGGCGTTAGAATTGTTGGGCTTCTGGGTAAGCACGCCACCATACCGCTTCTGTGATTTTCTGTCTGCGTACTATCCTGCAGGTCAGGCCGTGGTGCATCACGACCATGGCGCCTTGAGGGCTTTGACCAGTAAACGCGTGGTCACTTTCGTCAACATACCCGTCGTGGCCTACCTGTTCGCACCGTTCGGCGTCTTCGGCCGCGGTGTGGCGATAGCGTTGTTCACCCTTACGGGGCTTGGATTTACAGTGGGGTCATGGTTCCTTCTGTTGCGCATGCTCAGACTTGAACTTAAGGCGCGCTGGCTTCTGACTCTGCTCTTCTTGGCCAGCGGCCCGCTTATGAATGCCATCAAGCTTGGCAACACCAGCCAAATGGTTCTCTTTGCCTTGATTGCCGGACTGATGCTCATTCGCGCCGGCCGCTCGGGGGCGGCAGGGGCATTGCTGGGTGTGGCCGCCGTCATCAAATTGCCGCTGATTCTTATCGGCCTGTTTTTCATGTTCCGGCGTGACTGGCGAGGCGTAGCGGGCTTTTCGGCTGTGGGCTTCATGACAGTTCTCCTGTCACTTGCTCTCTTCGGGTGGTCCGACAACCTGCATTGGTTTCAGACATGTGTGGTGGAATTCAGCCAGAACTGGCTCCCCTCTTTCAACGTCCAGTCGATCTCCGGGTTTGTGATGCGGCTTGATGCGAATGCGAGACTAAGCGAGTGGGAGCCTCAGATGCCGACACCAAGTCAAAAACTCGTGGCGCATATTTTTACAGGATCGATCTTTCTTGTGGCGGCGCTCGCGTGCGTCCGCCTTCCGACAAAAATGGGCGCAGTGAACGAGACAGACGCAAGCTCGCGGAAGGATCTGCAGTATCTACTTGTGATCTGTCTGTGCCTTGTGTCCAGTCCGTTGACGTGGTCCCACTATTATCTGTGGCTGCTCATTCCGACGGCCTTCTTTCTGGAAGGACGACTGCCGCTATTCGACACTCAGACCGCGCGACGGGTGGGCTGGGTGGCTATCGCTCTGGTCGCCCCTCTGGTCGGGTGGCCATGGTCAATACCCAATTCCTTGCTGATGACCGTCTACAGAACGATTATAATGTCGCATCTGTTTCTGGGCGGTTTGATATGGTTTGGCCTGATAGCCTACAGTCTGGCCAGAACAGGCGGACTTCTGTCTTCGGCAGACCGGATGCGTTCAGGGCGCAGCAGACCGGGCGATGAGGCCCACGCCGAAGCATATCACGACAATGCCGACAATCTGCAGGACGTGAACGGGCTTCCTCAGGAACACCACGCCTAGTAAAGCCGCCTTTGACAAGCAATCGCCTTACCAGTTATGACCCAGAAACCACGTTTTCTTAGCCCTCTCGCGAGACGCTCAGTGCCGGTCGGCAGCACGGGCGGTTTTGCTTGCAGTTTGGGGGAGATCTTCGGCATTTTGCCGTGGCAACACTACAGCCGTTACCGTAACGTATTGTCTTGATCGAGTAGGTTTTTTTGGCGAAGCTCATGCAAGCTACAACCTTCGGGGGATCGAATGACAAAACAACTTCCTCTCCTGCGTGACGGCACTTCTACTGATGCGCAAAATACGCCGGGGAACGGGTGTCCGCCATTGGACAGCGGCCGGCGCTCGATACAGAGCTCTCAAAGAGGCGTTTTCTCCAGCCCGCGCGGAACAGCGCTCGCAATCGCCCTTTGCGCCTTCGCCCCCATCGTGGTGATCGGAATTGTGCAATGGATTTTGTTCAAAGATGGGGCCCTCGGACGATTCGTGCTGAGTAAGGGCTTGCAAATCTCACAAATATCTAGTGTGCGCGAAACAGCAGTAGTCCTGAAACACATGGCCACTCTTGCCCCACTCTCCGGAATGGATTCCTGGTGGCCGATGCATATGGCGTTGCAAGTTCTTGGGGGTGCGAAGAAAGATGTGCTCTATGAAACGTTGTTTTTCGGTGAGGGCGTTCGCTTTCAATATCCCCCATCCAGCTTGTTGCCTCTTGACCTCCTCACTCGGATGGGCCTTGGCAACGACGGTGACTTTGACAGGCTCAACTACGTCTTGTTCCTGATCAATGCGATGAGCATGGCATTTCTAGCGCACTTCCTCGCGTCGCGATTACCGCTCAACCTCTCTTTCGCCGGCAAAAGTCAGGCGCGATGGGCCATGCCGATGATCGCGTTTGTCGCAACATTCCTTTTTTATCCGGCGATTCGTGCCGTTGTGCTAGGTCAAATTCAGGTGTGGATCGACCTCCTGTTCACGCTGGCCTGCATTGCCTGGGGATATGGCCGCAGAGCCCTCCCAGGCGCCATGATCGGGGCATGCTGCGCGATCAAACCGCAGTTTGCTTTATTGCTTTTGTGGGCACTCGTTTGGCGCGAGTGGATATTTGCGACGGGGGTCCTGGTAGTTGCCGTGCCGATTGCGCTGTTGTCAGTTGCCGTCTACGGCTTGCATAACAACATCGCCTATTTTGATGTGCTGTCGTTCCTGTCGAGACATGGTGAATCATTCTATGCCAATAACTCGGTAAACGGCATCATCAACCGCTATCTCGGAAATGGAAACAATCTCCGTTGGGAAACATTCCAATTTGTTCCCTTCAATCCCGTGGTCTATGGTGGCACGGTATGTGCTTCGGTCCTGGCCGTGGCGGCAATAATCGCGCCGGCGCTGTTGAGGCGAGGGAATGCGACAATCTTCGATTTTGGCGCGGCAGTCCTGCTGTCGGTAATGGGATCGCCGATCGCCTGGGAGCATCACTACGGTGTCATGCTGCCGTTGTATGTGTTTCTCCTGCTATCCGTTCTTTCCGAACCGGCAAGCCGGTCCCGGAGCTGGCGCCTTGCGGTGCTCGCCCTTTCCTGGTTTCTCTCGGCTAACTTGTTGTCGTTCACATATCTGCTTGCTGACACTCGCCTTAATTTTCTTCAAGCGAACTTGTTCTTCGGCGGGCTGTTGCTGCTTCCACTCCTTTTTATCCAAGCCCGGCGGACCACGCGTCTTTTGGCTCGCAGCTAGTGGATAGAATCTAACACTTGGTGCCCTCGTTTTACGGCGGTTAAAATTTCGCTGGGTTTATTGGCCGACTGGAATGGGCGTGGGTCTTTGTTATTCTCGGCGAGGAAGTTCTTGATTTCGTCTTGGAGTTTTCCAACGGAGCGGAACACGCCGCGTGCAAGCCTCCGCTTCGCCAGTTTTGCAAAGAAGCCCTCGACGGCGTTGAGCCAGGAGGCTGATGTTGGCGTGAAGTGGAAGGTCCACCAAGGGTCAGCCGTCAACCATTTGCGCACCTTCGGATGTTTATGGGTGGCATAGTTGTCCACGATTCAACACTCAGACGGCGCGACCGGTTGGCTGGGTGGCTATCGCTCTGGTCACCCCTCTGGTCGGGTGGCCATGGTCAATACCCAATTCCTTGCTGATGACCGTCTACAGAACGATTATAATGTCGCATTTTTTCCTGGACAATTTGATATGGTTTGGCCTGATAGCCTACAGTCTGGCCAGAACAGGCTGGCTTCCGTCTTCGGCAGACCGGATGCGTTCAGGGCACAGCAGACCGGGCGATGAGGCCGACGCCGAGGCAGATCACGACAATGCCGACAATCTGCAGGACGTGAACGGGCTCCCTCAGGAACACGACGCCTAGTAATGCCGCCATGACGTAGCCAAGTGAGGCCATCGGGTAGGCAATGCTGACCGGCAAACGCGACAGCACGACGAGCCAGGCGAGGATACTGAAGCCGAAGAGAACCAGCCCTCCCATCAGCGGCGGAGAAAAGCCGAGCACCAGCATCCGGGACACCAAAGGCTGCGACGGTGATGTAGTGTTGAAATCCACCATCGCCATGCGAAGCAGAAGTTGCGCTGTAGCGTTGAACGTAACGCTTAACACAACGATGCCGTAGATCATTACCTGACTCATAGGGCCGCCAATCCTACAGTAGCGATTAAAGCCAGGGTAATCAGGCTGATGCGATCACGCAGGGCGAAGACAACCGGGTCGTCATCGATCTCGCGGCGTTGGCTCAACATGACGACTCTGGATATCCAGTACAACAGCAGCGGGCATGCCAGGTACAGCCAGCGCGGGTGATGGTAACGTGTGGTGATATCCGGGTTGGCGATATAGAGCGAGAAGACAATCACGGCGGAATATCCGGCCGCTGCGGCCAGGGCGATCAGCGCCGGAAGATCGGTGACGCGGTAGCCGCGATTGGTCGGCTCCGCCAGTCCGGCATCCAGCCGCATGGCCATCTCTGAATGTCGCTTAATCAGCGCCAACGACAGGAACATGAACACCGCGAATGCCAACAGCCACTCCGAAATCGGTATGGACAGCGCATAGGCCCCAGCCAGCAGCCGTGTGGCGTAAAGTCCAGCCAACGTCACCACATCGATCAGCAGTTTTCGCTTCAACAAAAACGAGTAAGCGTTGGTCATGGCATAGTACAGACCCAGCGCCCACAGAAACATCGGTGGAAGCACGAGGGCGATCAAGAACGCTGCCGCCAAAAGCCCGGCACTGGCTGCGGCACCATGCATGACGGGGATGGTACCTGCCGCAAACGGCCGCGAGCGCTTTGTTGGATGCAAGCGATCTGATGTAATGTCGAGCAAGTCGTTGAGAATATACACGCTGGAAGCGCAGAGGGAAAACGACGCGAAGGCGCAGCAGGCCAATGCGAACGCGTCGAGCCTGAACGAGTGTGACATTACCAGTGGTATGAAAATCAAGGCGTTCTTAGCCCATTGATGCGGGCGCATCATCTTCACATAAGGCTTCCAGCCTTTCGCGGGCTTTCTTTCAGAATCCAGGAACGCCGCGTCGGACTTCATCTTCAGCAAGGCACTGCGCACACTGCCGTTTGCGTTGACGGCCAAGGCCATGTTCGCCGAACGCCAAATCACCAAATCGTCCCGGGAATTTCCGATATAATCGAAATCCGTAGCCGAAAATTCCGTAGCCAGTCGGGATATCTTGTCGTCCTTCGAATTGTTCCTCTTGTCGTCCGAACCCATATAGCCGTCGAAAAGGCCGACATGGTCATGAACCTGCTTGACGTATTTTTCGTTGGAGGCAGACGACAGGTAGATCTTGCGAGTACCGGCACTAGAGTTGACGAAACTCATGACGTCTGCATTGTAGGGCAGGGTCGCGGCATCCACCTCGATGTGTTGCGCGATCTGGTGCTTCAACACATGCTTACCGGCCACGGCCCACTGAATCAGCTTGTACGACTTGAAGGGATACTTGGCGGCAAACGCCAGCGCGGTCTCCAGCAACAGGTCCGTGTTGATCAACGTCCCGTCAAGATCGACGACCAAAGGTCTCGCTTCGGCCTCCGCCGACTCAATGTCGTGTTGATACCGCAATTGCCGCCTTCCGCCCCGATTTGGTTCAGTAGCACATGCGCGGACATGATCAGGTTATATTGATAACGCTCTGCAATAAAAAAGCAAGAAAAAGCTGCGCGCCAATAGTCGCGCAAGATCATGCCCGCTGTTGCCCTTGGGCAGCCTTTCACAGCAAGAGGGGCCCGCGATCGCCAGTGAGCCCCTCCATGCCGACGTCGGAGAAAATTTATTCGGCTGCGATCACTTCGGCCGAATGGTGATTATCGCCCCGTTTGAAAGATCGCCGATGGCCGTTTCATCCGCCGTAACCGCCGTTTGCACACCAGGCATACGGAGCGGTTCCGGCAACCAACCGGTGCCGCTGAGCAGAGTCTTGGCTTCGGCCGCCATCTCTCCCTTTTTGAGTTGGGCGATGCATTCAGCCGCATTCTGCCCCTTCGCCTCCCGCACCGCTTCAAGAATGCGCGCCTTTGAAACCCGGCCGAGATAATTGTCGACGGTCGCCGTCCACCCGGTTGCGACCACGTCGAGCTAGACGGCTTGGGCCAGTCGGTCCGCGTGTGCAATCGCATTCGGGCACCGGTTATAGGGTTCCACCACCGCATTGATCGTGAGCGAGATGCAATCGGCAAACAGAGCGTTACGGCTATCTGTATCAAAACTGCCAAGGGCATCCGAGAGTTCTTCGGAGCTCTGGCCCTTCTCGCGCAAGGCGCGGAACTGGTCGAGCGGATGCAGCGATGCGCGCTGCACGTTCTCCGCCAAACTGTCCTCCTCGGCGATGCCGCCCGTGCGGATGATGCATGGGATCGGCGTGGACTTGGCCAGGCGCTTTTGCTTGACCAGCAATTCCAGCGCCCGGTAGCGTCGGCCACCGGCAGGGATTTCGAACATGCCCGTCTCGGCGCCGTCGGCATCTAATATAGGGCGGACGGTCAGGGGGGATGACAATCGCATGAAGCATGCGGATTTTAGCCCCGGCACGACGTTTTTCTGTGCGGACCGCCTGTGGCGATGCACGGATATCGGCACGCGCGTGATTGTTGCCATCCGCCTCGACACCATTGAGGTGGGAAGTAGCGCGCCAGATGTCCGCCGGACACTCAACCGGGCGCAAGCGTAAGCGGAAGGCTGGTTCAACGGGCCGCCTTATGCGGTTGCGGAGGTGGTCTTCGATGAAGATGATCTCGAAGGGTGTTCGGTTGAACCCATGACAGCGGGCAAGTCCCTGGAATGACCGCACTGGCCAGAATTGCCGTATCCGTCCTGTGGCCGGCCCTGATCGCCAATGCCGGCGAGCGCTCCAGTATTCGCTTCATGGAGTAATCTCAGTAACCCGCACACGTGCCGGGCCTACGGCCGCGACGTGGCGGACTTTCTGGCCTGGTGCGCGGATATTGGCGTGTCCTCGATTTTCCAAGTGCAGCCACTGCATGCGGCAGGCAGGGGCGAGCTGCAGACACAAAACGATGCCGTCCCCACCGTGAAACAGCGCCTGGCGGCGGTGCGGCATCTGTTCGACTGGCTGATAATTGGCCAGGTCGTGCCGGCGAACCCGGCCGCCGCGGTGCGCGGCCCCTGCCACATCGTGAAAACCGGCAAGACGCCGGTGCTGGAACCAGAGGAGGCGCGCGCCCTGCTGGACAGCATCGATGTGACAACGCCAGCGGGGCAGCGTGATCGGGCTGATGGTCTATTCTTTCGCGCGGATCGGCGCGGCGCTTGGACATCTCTCGTGCTGACGGTAAACTCGTGCAGTCAAGGTAATTGCAAGTACGGCCTCGGGGGCACCAGCAAGCCTCGATCAAGGCGATGGTAGGCGATAGTCTGGGAAATGTGGACCCGAGGGCTGTGCCGAAATTTTTGACGGCTGTTGTGTCGGAATTTGCTGCGGAGTAGTTTATTTTATTTTGGAAAAACAGTATGTTATGCTGCGACTGAACAATCGAGTGGGAGTAACCAGGGGCTGCCGCGCTGCTCAAGCCGGTGCGTAAAAAACAAATCGGCTAAGCGTGCAATCTGCCGCTTAGCCGGTCCGCCGGTTGCGCCTGTGTGAGGGTTACTTGTTGCTGCGGAACAAGAGGTTCCACAGGAAGATCACGAGCATGGCGCCCAGCATCGCCACGATTGCCTCGATGATTAGGCCACCTGAACCGCCTTGGCCGCCAATATTGGCCAGCGCTGGCACATGGCTCACAATGAAACCGCCGACAAAGCCGCCGACGATGCCCAGGATGATGTCCATGAACAGGCCGGAGCCGGTTTTGTTGATGATCTTGCTGGCGATAAAGCCGGCGATACCCGAAATCACAATCCAGACGATAAAGTGAATCATGGTGGCGTGCCTCCTTTGTTGTGGTCCGTGTGTCTCACCCGCCAATATGGGCGGTTTGGTGCGTTAATCTGCGTTTGGACTGAGACGTAAAAGCCAGCAGCGGTCTGGGGTGGCTCTCGGCGAAAACCACCAAATCACTTTTTTATCGTAACAAATTTTAACCGCTATGGCGCGCTGCGAAAATTGCAGAAATATAAAATTTTGTATTGGATCAGGGGGGCATCGGTACACCGTTGGCGTGTCCGGATGCCTCAGGGGTCGTAAGTGACGGAGGTGTCTGCCGGTTTAATCTCAAATCCACGTTACCGTGGGTTTGTATAAAAATTACAATATATACATTACGCTTTCGGTTGGTGCATAAACGAGCTTGGAACAAGGAATGAAACTTGCTCAAGCTCGTCTCTGTCACGCGCATCCTGAATGAGGACGACATCGCCGAGGCGTTTGTTCGCCACAACGCCCGGCATGTCGGCCACATGCTGTTCCTGGATAACGGCAGCACGGACAGGACGCTGGAGATCCTGCGCGCGCTCCAGGCCGAAGGCGTGCCGCTCACCGTGGTGCAGACACACTCCATCAGCTTCGACGAGATCGCCATCAACAGCTGGGGCTACCAGGCCGCTTCGCAGCTTTTCGGCGCGGATTGGGTGGTGTTCATCGACGCGGACGAGTTCATCGCCACCGAAAATTCTGCGCCGCTGGCCACGCTGCTATCCGTCAACGAGCCCGCCATCACCGCCGAGCTGGTGAATTACGGCCAGACCGAGCTTGATGACCCGAACGAACTCATAGTGCCGCTGCGGCAGCGCCATCGTTGGGCCGGGGATACCAATGTTGACAAGCTGATCCTCCGCGCCGGGCTGCCGGGCATTGCTATCGGTGCTGGCAACCACGGCGCCATCGCCGGGGGCAAGGTGCTGCCCGCGCGGCGGCACGCCCAGATCACCTTCGCCCATTATCCCCGCCGCAGCGGTTGGCAGATCTTGCAGAAAATGGCGGCGGGCTGGCTCAAGGCGGTGGCCGCAGGGCGTCCCGCCGCCGAGGCTGGGCACTCCGAGCATTACCGCTCGCCTTTCGAGACGATGCGGGACAAACCCGGCGAGCTGCTCTGCAATTCCAGCTATTTCGCCCGGGAGTTCGGGCTGGATCAAGCCATCGAGGCGCCGCTCGACTATCTGGGCGGGGCGTTGCGCTATACCCAGCCGGCTGACCCGGCGATGAAGGCGGCGCAGATGTTTCTGCGCTTCACCGAGCGCCTCGCCGCCCAGCATGGCCGACTCCTCGACGAATCGCCCCACGCCCGCGCCCTGGTGGAAAGCTGGAACGCCAAGCGGGATTTTCTATTTTAGCCCAGCCCGTGGCACCATGGCCCGGTACAGATGCCATGTGCCGTGTCCGAGCACGGGCAGCACCACGATCAGCCCGGCAAAGGCCGGCAACGTGCCCAGCACCAGCCCGGACGCGACGATGCCCCCCCACAGCGCCAGCGGGAAGGGGTTGCGCCTCACCGCCGCTACCGAGGTGCGGATAGCCACTCCCAGCGTTGCCGGGCGGTCGAGCAGCAGCGGGAAGGAGATGCTGGCAATGACCAGCACCAGCACCGCGAACACCGCCCCGGCGCTGATCCCCAGCACGATCATCTCCCAGCCCTGGGTCGTGGTGAACACGGCGGACAGGAAGGGCATCCACCCCGCGGGCGGCTGCGGCCCCAGAGTCGCGCTGTAGATCAGCTCCGCCACCGCCAGCCAGGCGATGAACAGTGCGATCAGCGTCAGCCCCATGCCGGCAATGGCGCCGATGGCCGGCGAACGCAGCACGTTGAACCCGTCCCGCCAGTGCATCTGCCCGGTCAGCTCCCGCTGGCGGCTCATCTCATAGAAGCCGATGGCGAAAAGCGGCCCGACCAGTGCAAACCCGGACGCGACGGGGAAGAGCAGGGGGATGAGCTGGCCGTAGAAATCAGCCGCGACGAGATAGGCGGCCATCACCGGGTAGATCAGCCAGAGCATGATCAGGTCGGTGCGCGCCGCGGCAAAATCCTCCCAGCCCAGCTTCAGGGCGAGCAGCGCATCGCCCAGTGTGATGTGCCGCACCTCCGGCGGCGCGAATTCGGTGGTGGCGAAATATGTCTCTGGCGCAGCGCTGCCGAGCATTTCTGTGGCTTGGAACTGTGCGAGGACCCATTCCATTGGGTTGCGGATATGCATGGCCTGCTCCTCCGTAAACGCTTTTGTTTGCGGTTATTGCTGGACATAGTCATTGTTTCCGCCGGAACCGGGAATTTTACCCTAACCTCTGGTGAATTTAGGGTAATCTGGTGCGGGAGCACCACGGCGGTGAAGATTTTGCCGTCCAGCGCCCGGGCGGATTGCATTTCCCGCCCATTTTGCCTTAAGGCGATACTCTGCAACCGTAACAGGAGACTTCCCAATAGCCAGACCGCCAGCGCCACCCGCCCCGCCATCTCGCGAGGGGCCCCGGGTCAACGAAGAAATCAGAATCCCGCAGGTTCGTCTGATCGACCAGGATGGTGAGATGATCGGCGTGCTCAGCACCCGGGATGCCATTGCGCGCGCTTATGCCGCAGGGCTCGACCTGGTCGAGATCAGCCCGAACGCCGAACCGCCGGTCGCCAAGATCCTCGACTATGGCAAGTTCAAGTACGAGCAGCAGAAGAAGCGCAACGAGGCGCGCAAGAAGCAGAAGATCGTCGAGATCAAGGAGGTGAAAGTTCGCCCCAATATCGACGAGAACGACTACAACGTGAAGCTGCGCGCCATGAAGTCCTTCATCGGCGAGGGCGACAAGGTGAAGGTCACGCTGCGCTTCCGCGGCCGCGAAATGGCGCATCAGGAACTCGGCGTGAAGGTGCTCGAGCGTATCCGTGGCGACATGGAGGCCGATACCAAGGTCGAGCAGATGCCGAAGATGGAAAACCGGCAGATGGTCATGGTGCTGGCGCCGAAATAAGGCGCCGCACGGATCTCTGGTAGACGCAAAAAAGGCCGGGATTTCCCGGCCTTTTCGTTTATTCGGAGGCTTTTTCCGCCTCAGCCGCCAGCGGCTTGGTGCGCGGGCGGCCACGCGGGCGGCGCACGGGGGCAGCCGGGGCAGGTTCGTCTGCCGCCGCGGCCTCGACAGCTGCCGGCGGGGCGTCGGGGATGATGGGAATGGCGCGCGGCTCCGGAGCGATGGGGAGTTCGGCCTGCAACACTGGCTGCTCGGTCCGCAGTACGGTCGGCTGTTCGCCGAGGCCCGCGGGCGCTGCCACGGCGGCCTGCAGTTCGGCCTCAAGGGCAGAGCTGATGTCGATCGGGGTTTCCGCGATCGGCGCCGGGCGGAACGGACGCTCGCCACGCTGCTCGCCACGGTCGCGCGGCTGGAATTCCTGGCGCGGGCGCTGCTCGAAGCGGCGCTCCTGCTGGTGCTGCCGGTGTTCGCGGCCTTCCTGGCGCCCCTCTTGCCGGCCTTCGTGGCGGGGCTCGCCCTGCGGTTCGCCGCCCTCGGCGGGCTCGCGGCGCTGGAACTCACCACCCTGAGGCTGGCCGAATCGCTCGCCGGCCTGTTGCGGCTGGCCGGCCTGGCTCGGTGGCGGCAGCCCCTGGGCTTGGTTTATGGCGGCGATGATGCGGAAATAATGCTCAGCATGCTGGTAATAGGCTTCGCCCAGCACGCGGTCACCGCTGCTGGCGGCATCGCGCGCCAACTGGGTGTATTTGTCGTAAAGCTGCTGCGCCGTGCCACGCACCCGCATTTCCGGACCGGAACTGTCGAAAACATGGTTGCGGTTGAGCGGAATACCATTCTGCTGGTTGCGAAACCCGCCTCCGCCACCGCCCCCCTGGCGATGGCCGCGGCCACGCATGCGCTTCATATTCATAGGCTCTTGTCTATCCTCGTCTGGTGACTTGCGCGCTGCGGCGTCAAACGCCACCCTTGGCCGCCCCCGTAATTTTTGGAGACTCGAGGCAAAACAGCCCGCGCATCAATGTGCTTAGCGGCATAATGGCGTTCTGCCAATTGTTTATTTGCGGAATCTGATCAGCGCCGTGCGTTCTATGCCTGCCAAGTCCCGCCGGGTGGCGCAGGCAAACCCCGCGCCCTCCGCCAGCAGGGCGATAGATGGTGCCTGCCCCGCGCCGAGTTCAAGGACCGCCAGGCCATTTTCCGATAAAATCCTGGGCATGGCGGCAATGATGGCCTTGTAGGCGTCCAGACCATCCGTGCCGCCATCCAGGGCGCGGCCTGGCTCATAATCCGCTACTTCTGGCATCAGGCAAGGGATTTCCGCGCTCTCGATATAGGGCGGGTTGGAGAGCACGAGGTCGAACTTCGCCTCAAGCGCCTCGGCCCAGCTTCCGGCCAGGAAGGCCGCGCGGGTGGCAAGCCCCAGATGCTCGGCATTGCGGCGGGCGAGGGCGGCGGCCTCGGGGTTCAAATCCACGCCCACACCGAAGGCGGCGGGAAACTCGTGCAGCACGGCGAGCAGCAGGCAGCCCGTGCCGGTGCCGAGGTCCAGCACCGTGCGCGGCCGGAGCCCCGAATCGAGCACGGCCTCCACCAGCGTTTCGGTGTCCGGGCGGGGGATGAGCGTGGCGGGCGAGACGAGGAAATCCAGCCCCCAGAATTCCTTGTGTCCGGTGATATAGGCCAGCGGCTCACGGGCCACGCGCCGCGCCACCAGGGGTTCATAAGCGGCCTGCGCCACCGAATCGCGCGCCAGCAGTCCGGCGGCGTTGGTGCCTAAGGCGGCGGCAAGGATCAGCCGCGCCTCCCGCCGAGGCTCCTCGATCCCGGCCTCCTTCAGCCGGGCGGTGATCTCGGCCAGCGCCTGAGCGGTTGGGATCAAGTCTCCGCCGCCAGCCGCGCCGCCTGGTCCTCGGCGATCAGCGCATCGATGATGTCGTCCATCTCGCCCAGCATCACGCGGTCGATCTTGTGCAGAGTGAGGTTGATGCGGTGGTCCGTCACCCGCCCTTGCGGGAAGTTGTAGGTGCGGATGCGCTCAGAGCGGTCGCCCGTGCCCACCTGGCCCTTGCGGTCGGCGGCGCGGGTGGCATCCACGCTGGCGCGCTGCTGCTCATACATGCGCGAGCGCAGGATCTTCATCGCCTTGGCGCGGTTCTTGTGCTGGCTGCGCTCCTCCTGCATCGCCACCACGATGCCGGTGGGAATATGCGTGATGCGCACCGCCGATTCGGTCTTGTTCACGTGCTGGCCGCCAGCGCCCGAGGCACGGTAGACGTCGATGCGCAGGTCGGACTCGTTGATGTCCACATCGACTTCCTCGGCCTCGGGCAGCACGGCCACGGTCACGGTGGAGGTGTGGATGCGCCCTTGCGTTTCGGTAGCGGGCACGCGCTGCACGCGGTGCACGCCGGACTCGAATTTCAACTTGGCGAACACGGATTTGCCCGTGATCTCGGCGATGCCTTCCTTCAGCCCGCCCAGCTCGCTCTCATTGTATTCGAGAACCTCGAAGCGCCAGCCTTGCAGAGCGGCGTATTTCTGATAGGCGCCGAACAGTTCGGCAGCGAACAGCCCGGCCTCGTCCCCGCCCGCGGCCGGGCGGATTTCCAGAATCCCCGAACGGTCATCGGCTTCGTCCTTGGGCAGCAGCGCCAGGCGCACGGCCATTTCCAGTTCGGGTAGCCTGGCTTTCAGCTCGTGGTATTCGGCCTCGGCGAGATCCTTCATCTCCGGGTCGGCGAGCATCGCCTCGGCTTCGGCGAAGGCTTTCTCGGCGCCGCGCAGGGTGATGACGCGCTCCTCAATCGGCTCCAACTCGGCGAGTTCCTTGGAGGCTTTCACGAAGGCATCCCCCGCCAGCGTGCCGGAGAGCATGAAGCGCAGTTCTTCGGCCCGGGCGAGAATGCGGTCCAGCTTATGGTCGAGATTTCCGCTCATGGTTTCGCCCCGTCATTGCGAGGCGCGCGCAGCGCGGCGCAGCAATCCATCTTTCTTGTTACTGGTACATAAGAAGGATTGCTTCGCTGCCCTCGCAATGACGATTGTTGCGTGGTCTGTCTCATGTCCTCAGTAGCTCCGGCAGCGCCTCGGCGGTCACGTCCTGCTGCTCGCCGCTGGCGAGGTTCTTCAGCTTCACATCCTCGCCCACCAGCACGGCAAAGGCGGCGCCGGACTTGTTGGCGCGTTCCAGGCGTTTCTTGGCGTTGCCGGAATAGCCAATTTCAGCCGGGATGTTCCCCTGGCGCAGGGTATTGAGAATTTGCAAGGCGGCGGCCTCACAATCCGCGCCCATCGGGATCACCGAGACTGGCACGGCGGCGCGTGCCGGGGAGTCGATGAGCATCGAAAGACGCTCGATTCCGGCAGCCCAGCCCACGCCCGGCACGGCGGGGCCGCCCATCTGCTCGACGAGGCCGTCATAGCGTCCGCCCGCCAGCACGGTGCCCTGGGCGCCCAGCGCGGTGGTCACGAACTCGAAGGCGGTGTGGTTATAGTAGTCCAGCCCGCGCACGATGTGCGGGTTGTGCTGGTGCGGCACGCCGAAGGCGGTGAGATAGTTCAGCAGCGTGTCGTAGAACGCTTTCGCCTCGTCGGTCATGCATTCCTGCATCTGCGGCGCGCAGGCGACGAGTTTCTTGTCGCCTTCATCCTTGGAGTCCAGGATGCGCAGCGGGTTCTTCTCCAACCGGAGCTTGCTGTCGGCGGAGAGCTCATCCGCGAACTGGCTGAAATACTCGACGAGTTTGGCGCGGTAAGCGGCGCGGCTGGCGGCATCGCCCAGCGTGTTGATGTGCAGCACCACATCCTCGGCGATGCCCAGCTCGTTCAGAATCTGCCAGCCGCGCCGCTTACCGCGCCAAACTCGTCGAGTATTTCAGCCAGTTCGCGGATGAGCTCTCCGCCGACAGCAAGCTCCGGTTG
>NZ_JBKQJR010000056.1:0-6694 GCF_052326845.1 Acidocella sp.
TATTCAGTTGATCGAAGACCGTCAACCAGGGGAGGCTGGTAAAACTGCGCCTTATGTCAAAAATTATTATAACAGATTGAATTATAACAATAAAAAATATTGGGGACCCACACGCCCCCGCCCCGCCCGTCCGGACTTGCCAAAAAGCCTCCCTTCCCGGGGCCAAAAAAACGCCGGGCCATCACAGCCCGGCGCGCATTTCCCGCCATTTCAGGTACCATTCGACGAATCGAGGTATCCCGTCTTCCAGCCTGGTCGAGGGCACGTAGCCACACAGCGCATTTAGCGCGCTCACGTCCGCGCAGGTCTCCGCCGGGTCCGCCTCGGGCTTGGGCAGGCTCACCGTCACCGCCTTGCGGCCCAGCGATTCCTCCAGCAGCCGCACCAGGTCGCTCACATATTCCGCCCGGTGGTTGCCGATGTTGAACAGCCGGTGCGGCGCATCATCCCCTGGCGGATGGTCGAACACGCCGAGAATCCCAGCGATGATGTCGTCGATAAAGGTGAAATCCCGCTTCAACCCGCCATTTTCGTACAGCGGCACCGGCTTGCCGGCCATGATCGCCTCGGCGAAGCCGAAATACGCCATGTCCGGGCGGCCCCACGGCCCGTACACGGTGAAGAATCGCAAACCAGTCTGCTTCAGCCCGAACAGATGCGTGTACGAGGCGCTCATCAGCTCATCCGCCCGCTTCGTGGCGGCGTAGAGCGAGGACGGCCTGTCCGCCCGCTCGCTTTCCGCATAGGGCAAGACCGAGCCGATCCCGTAAACCGAGGACGAACTGGCGTAGATCAGGTGCTTCACGCTCCTGGCGTGCCGCGCCAGCTCCAGCACCGAGAGATGCCCCGTGAGGTTGGATGCCGCATAAGCGAACGGGTTCTCCAGCGAGTAGCGCACCCCCGCCTGGGCCGCGACATGCACGATCACCTCCACGCCGTCGCCCAGCCGCAGCACCGCCTCATGGTCAGCGATATCGAGCTTATGAAAGGTAAACCCCTCCCCCAGCCGCGCCAGCCGGCCGTGCTTCAGCCTCACATCGTAATACGGGTTGAGGTCATCTACCCCCACCACTTCGATGCCCCGGGCCAGCAGCGCCCGCGCCACATGGTAGCCGATAAACCCGGCCGCGCCGGTGACCAGAACGCGCATCAGCCTACCAGCCTGTCTTCGAGCAGGGTCAGAATCGCATGCCCCAGGGTGATGTGGCATTCCTGTACCCGTGCGGTATCCGTTTCCGGTACCACCAGTGCCAAGTCGCAGAGCGCCAGCGCCGGCCCGCCATCGCCTCCCAGCAGCCCAACGCTCACGACTCCCATCTCCCGCGCCGCCCGCAGCGCCCCCAGCACATTGGCCGATTTGCCGGAGGTGGTGATGCCGAACAGCACATCCCCGGCCCGGCCCAGGCCGCGCAGCGGGCGGGCGAACATCTCTTCCACGCCGAAATCATTCACCGCCGCGGTCACGGCCGAGGTATCCAGCGCCAGAGTGATCGCCGGCCAGCTCTGGCGCGCTACCCCCCCGCGCAGGCGGATGACCAGCTCGGTCGCCAGATGCTGCGCATCCGCCGCCGAGCCGCCATTGCCACAGAAAATCAGCTTATTCCCGGCCCGGATCGCCTTTTCACAAGCGTCCACCACGGCCAGCACAGGAGCAGCGTTTTCGGCCAGCGTCAGCTTCAGCTCCGCCGAGCGCCGCAGCATCGCCGCATAGCGCCCAGCCTCCGTTTCGTACATCGAAATGGTCAACTCCCGCCCCTGTTTCGCGGGGGCTTATACGTCAGCGCGCCGTTACTGCGCCACCCAGCCGCCATCCATGGAATGCGCCACGCCGGTCATGGTTTCCGCCCCGTCGGAGCACAAAAACACCGCCAGCGCGCCGAGATGCTCCGGCGTGGAGAATTTCAGCATCGGCTGCTTCTCGGAGAGGAGCGCCCTCTTCTCCTCATCCACCGTAGTGCCGTTCGCCGCCGCACGGTCCTCCAACTGCTTCTGCACCAGCGGGGTGAGCACCCAGCCGGGGCAGATGGCATTCACGGTGACGCCGCTATTGGCCAGCTCGATCGCCGCCACCTTGGTCGCCCCAAGCACGCCATGCTTGGCCGCCACATAGGCCACCTTGTTGGCGCTCCCCACCAGCCCATGGGCCGAAGCGATATTGATGATCCGCCCCCAGGCCTTTGCCTTCATGCCCGGAATGGCCGCCTTCATGCCGTGGAACACGGCGGAGAGGTTGATGGCGATGATCGCATCCCATTTCGCGGCCGGGAACTCCTCGACCGGCGCCACGAATTGGATCCCGGCATTGTTGACCAGGATATCCAGCCCGCCCAGCGTCTCCTGCGTGTTGGCGACGAGCCCCGCCACGCCTTCCGCCTTGCTCAGATCCGCGCCATCATAGCCAACCTTCACGGAAAATTCTTGGGCCAGACCGGCGCGGAGCGCCTCGATCTCCCCTGGATCGCCAAAGCCATTCAGCATCACATCCGCGCCTGCCGCCGCCAGCGCCCGGGCTATGCCTAAACCAATGCCGCTAGTCGAGCCGGTTACCAGAGCCACCTTGCCTTTTAACGCCATCTCGAACACCCTCCGTTTGCACTTGGGCGAGAGCATCACGCGCCCCCTGTCGCGTCAAGCATGGCGGGGGGGGCGTTCTCTCCCGCCCCCTATGAGTGAGTACAACCGGTCACAACGCGAAGGAGTTTTTCTGGCTCATGGACCTGCTGACCGACATGCGGCACCCGCATCAAAAGCCCCTTCCCCCGATGCCAAAAGTCTCCCGCCCCAAAGGGTGCGAGGGGGTCGGCCTGATCCTGCAAGGGGGCGGCGCGCTCGGCGCCTACCAGGCCGGGGTGTACCAGGCGCTGCACGAGGCCGGGCTGGAGCCCGACTGGGTGGCAGGCATGTCCATCGGCGCGATCAATTCGGCCATCATCGCTGGCAACCCGCCGGAGCACCGCGTCGCCAGATTGGAGAAATTCTGGCTCGATATCACGGCGCGCGATCCCTATACCGTGTGGCCCGAGGGCGATTATGCCCGCATGCTGCGCAACATGGCCTCCGCCATGAACGGCGTCCTGTTCGGCCAGCCCGGCTTTTTCCGCCCCCGCCCCTTCTCCGGCTTCTTCGCGCCGCGCGGCTCCCGCGCCGCCACCGCCCTTTACGACACCACCCCTCTGCTCCACACACTGGAAAACCTCGTCGACTTCGACCTCATCAATGACGGCCCGGTGCGCTTTGCGGTCGGGGCTGTGAATGTCGCCACCGCCAACTTCCAGTATTTCGACAATCACGAGACCGAAATCGGCCCCGAGCACATCATGGCCTCCGGCGCCCTGCCCCCCGGCCTGCCGATGATCCGCATCGGCCGGCACCGCTACTGGGATGGCGGACTGGTCTCCAACACCCCGCTACAGCACCTGCTGGACCATATCGGCGGGCGCAACATGCTGGTCTTTCAGGTTGACCTCTTCGCGGCCCAGGGCGAGGTCCCGCGCGACATGCCCGAGGTTCTGGCCCGCATGAAGGACATCCAGTACTCCTCGCGCACCCGCACCACCACCGATCATTTCCTGCAGACCCACCGGCTGCAGCAGGCCCTGCGCGAGGCGCTCCACATGGTGCCGCCCGAACTGCTCACCGAGCCCCAACGCGAGATGAAGGCCGAGCTCGAGCGCCTGCCCGAGATCAACATCATGCAGCTGATCTACCAGCGGAAGGCCTACGAGGGCGACGCCAAGGATTACGAGTTCAGCCGCATCTCGATGAAGGACCACTGGCGCGCCGGCTATTACGACACGCGCAACACCCTGGCGCATCACGAATGGCTTACCTTCACGGGCGAGGGCGGCATCAACTCTTACGACATCCACCGCACGGGCGAGTGAGTGGCTGCTCCACAAGTCTACTCTGGCGGCCGCCTAGCCGCGTTTTTCTGCGCTCCGGTGCTCGAAAACCACGGCTATCCGCCTCGCCAGAGCGACTTCTGAAGCAACCCCTACCCCTCCCCTTGCGCCCGGCGCGGCGGGCATGGCAACCAAGGCGCCCGTCAACCCCGGAGCCGGAACACCTTGAGCGACTTATTCGAGAGCGGTGCGAGCAAAGACTACGGCGCGAAGGACATCGAAGTCCTCGAAGGCCTGGAGCCCGTCCGCCGCCGCCCGGGCATGTATATCGGCGGCACGGACGAGACCGCCCTGCACCACCTGGCCGCGGAAATCCTGGACAACTCCATGGACGAGGCCGTGGCCGGCCATGCCAGCGTCATCGAGATGACGCTGGAGCCCGGCAACAAGCTCACCACCCGCGACAATGGCCGCGGTATCCCCGTCGACCCGCACCCGAAATTCAAGAACAAATCCGCACTCGAGGTGATCTTCACCACGCTGCACTCGGGCGGCAAGTTCTCCGGCAAGGCCTATGCCACCTCGGGCGGCCTGCACGGCGTTGGCTCCTCCGTGGTCAACGCCCTGTCCAGCAGCTTCACGGCCGAGGTCGCGCGGGAGAAGAAACTCTATCGCCAGGACTACGCCCGCGGCATCCCGCAGACGAAGCTCGTCGAGGTCAGCGCGGTGCAGAACCGCCGCGGCACCTCCATCAGCTTCGTCCCCGATACCGAGATCTTCGGCCCGCTGAAATTCTCCCCGGCGCGGCTGTATAAGCTCTGCCGCTCCAAGGCCTATCTGTTCCGTGGCGTGCGCATCCGCTGGTCCTGCGATCCCTCGCTCATCAAAGCGGATTCGGATGTGCCCGCCCAGGCAGAACTGCACTTCCCCGGCGGCTTGCGTGATTCCCTGGCGGCCGAACTGGGCGACACCGCCCTCGTCCTGCCCGAGATCTGGGCCGGCGAGGCGAAATTCGCCCCGGGCGCGGGCGGCTCCGAGCAAGGCAAGCTGGAATGGGCGCTCGCCTGGGTGGAGCAGGGCGACTCCAGCATCGACACCTATTGCAACACCGTCCCCACCCCGCTTGGCGGGACGCACGAGGCCGGGTTCCGCGCCGCGCTGCTGAAGGGCCTGCGCGCCTGGGCCGAGACCCGCGGCAATAAGCGCGGCGCTGCCATCATCGCCGAGGACGTGCTGGGCAGCCTGCGCGCCAAACTCTCGCTGTTCATCCGCGAACCGCAATTCCAGGGCCAGACCAAGGAAAAGCTGACAACGGCAGAGGCCACGCGCCTCACCGAAACCTCGCTGCGCGACCGCTTCGACCATTTCCTCGCCGGCGACCCAGCCAATGCGGACAACCTGCTGGCCTTCGTCATCGACCGTGCGGAAGACCGCCTGCGCCGCAAGGAACAGAAGGACACGCCGCGCAAATCGGCCACGCGCCGGCTCCGCCTGCCCGGCAAACTCGCCGATTGCGCCACGGAAAATGCCTCGGGCACGGAAATCTTCCTGGTCGAGGGCGATAGCGCCGGCGGCTCCGCCAAGCAGGCGCGCAACCGCAACACCCAGGCGATTCTGCCGCTCAAGGGCAAGATCCTCAACGTCGCCTCCGCCTCCGGCGAAAAGCTCAAGCAGAACCAGGAGCTGAAAGACCTCATCGAGGCCCTGGGCTGCGGCACCGGCTCAAGCTTCAACCGCGCCAATCTGCGCTACGAGCGCATCATCATCATGACGGACGCTGACGTGGACGGCGCGCACATCGCCTCACTGCTGATGACCTTTTTCTACCGCGAACTGCCTGAACTCATCCGCCACGGCCATGTGTATCTGGCGCAGCCGCCGCTCTACCGAATCGTGCAGGGCGCCAAGAGCATCTACGCCATGGACGACGCGCACCGCGAAAAACTGTTAAAAACATTCAAGGCCGGCGCGAAGCTGGAGATCAGCCGCTTCAAAGGCCTCGGTGAAATGCCGCCCGCAGTGCTGAAGGAAACCACCATGGACCCGGCGAAACGCACGCTGCTGCGCATCATGGCCTCGCCTGAAACCCGCGCCGCAACCTCCGACCTGGTTGAGCAGCTGATGGGCAAGCGCCCCGAGCTGCGCTTTCAATTCATCCAGGAAAACGCAGGCAAAGTCGAAGAACTCGACATCTAGCCGCCGTTCTCCCGGAAGTTCACCTCGTAGATCACCGTATCCGCATCGAACCGCGCCTCATGCCAGGTCTCCGGTTCGAGATGGATCACCACGCCCGGGCGCAGCGCAATCTCGCCGCCCGCCCAGGTCAGCATGCCCTCGCCTTCCGCCACCATGAAGAACTGCTCGAACGCATGTGCATGCCGCGCCGCAACATGCCCGGCCTTCACCGTCACGCGCTTGAAGTCGCCCGCCTGTCCGGGGATCAGCCTGCGGTCGGCTTTCGCATCGCCGTAAGGCGCCACCTCATCCCAATGAAACTGCGTTGCATTCACGCACGTCCCTCCGGCCACAAAAAAGCGGCTCCGAGTCGCCCCGGAGCCGCTTTTAAATTCCATTAATAAATAGCTTAGACCAGCTTCTTCAGCGTCGGGGAAGCCTTGAAGCGCACGGTCTTGCCAGCCTTCACCTTGATCTCCTCGCCAGTGCGCGGGTTCACGCCCTTGCGCGCCTTGGTCTTGCGAACGGTGAAGGTGCCGAAGCTCGGCAGCGTAAACTTGCCGTTCTTCTTCATTTCCCTGACGATTGCCTCGATCAGATCCGCCGCGGCCCGATTCGCCGCAACACCGGTGATCTCAGCCGAATTCTGGATAACTTCAGCAATAAAAGCTTTAGAC
>NZ_JBKQJR010000057.1:0-10435 GCF_052326845.1 Acidocella sp.
GATCGTTCAAACCCAATCGGGCCAACTACACCTAGATCAGCACTCGCGTTTTTCCACGGCCTCGGTCGAAACCCGAAATTCAAACTGAGGCACCACCAAAAAAGGCCTGGGCTGCCCCCGGCCTTACGCGTCAATCACCCAGGCCGCCCATCGTGCCCGCCATGGCCGCCTGCAGGATGCGCAGCATGTCGGCCTTGTCCGCCTTGCGCGGATTGTCCGGGGTGTTGGGGTCGGCCATCGCCTCGGCGGCGAGGTCTTCCAGCGCGTCCGGCGTCACCTTCAGCGCCTCCAGCGTGTGCGGAATGTTCAGCGCCTCGCGCAGTTCCAGCACCCAGTTCAGGAAGCCGTCGAACCCGTTCTCGATGCCAAGAGCCTGCGCCGCATAGGCGATCTTCGGCTCGATGCACGGGCGGTTGAAGGCCAGCACATAGGGCATCAGCACGGCGTTGGTCAGGCCGTGATGCGCATGGAAGCGCGCGCCGATGGGGTGCGAGAGCGAGTGGATCGCGCCCAGCGCCTTCTGGAACGCGGTGGCGCCCATGGAGGCGGCGGCGAGCATGTTCATGCGCGCCGCGGTATTGCGCGGCTCGTTCACGGCGGTGATGAGGTTTTCCTTCACCAGCCGCATGCCCTCGATGGCGATGCCATCCGCGATCGGGTGGTAGAACGGGCCGTAAAACGCCTCCAGCGAATGGGCCAGCGCGTCCATGCCGGTCCAGGCGGTGATGAACGGCGGAAGCCCGTAGGTCAGCTCGGGGTCAAGCACCACCAGGCGCGGTAGCATCTGCGCGTGCAGCAGGATATATTTGCGGCGCTTCGCGGGGTCGATGACCACGCTGGCGCGCCCCACCTCGGAGCCAGTGCCCGCGGTGGTGGGCACGGCGAAGATCGGCGGGATCGGGCTGTCCAGCGCCGGGGTCGGCAGGGTGATCTCGAAATCCCAGAGCGGGCGGGAGGTGGAGACGGCGAGTGCGACGGACTTGCCGCAATCCAGCCCCGAGCCGCCGCCGATGGCGACCACGGCCTGCGCCCCATGCGCCTTGTACGCTGCTGCCCCAGCGGCCACGTCCTCGGCCAGCGGGTCGGGGTGCACGTCCTTGAACACCGCCGTGGCGATGCCGGCCTTCTCGAACGACTCAACGATGCCGGCGAAGAAGGGAAGGCCGGCCACGCCGGGATCGGTGACGATCAGCACACGGCTGATGCCGGCATCGCGCACGCGGCCGGGCAGCTCGGCAATGCGCCCGGCGCCAGCCAGAATCTCCGTAGGGATTCGCCAATTACCGCGTAGTTCCATGGTAGATTACATCCTCTCAAAAGACCGGAAGCGTTCCCAGTCGGTCACGGCCGCGTTGAACGCGTCCAATTCCACTTTCGCCATGTTAGTATAATGCTTCACCACGTCAGTGCCGAACACCGCGTGGGTGAGTTCGCTCTCCGCGAACAGCTTCGCCGCGTCGGCGAGCGTGCGGGGCACGCGCGGCAGGTCGGCGGTGTAGGCGTTGCCGGTGAACAGCGGCACCGGGGCGTAGTCGCCCTCGATGCCGGCGAGGCCCGCGGCGATCATCGCGGCCAGCACCAGATACGGGTTCACGTCGCCGCCCGGCAGGCGGTTCTCCACGCGGATGGACTTGCCATGGCCGAGCACCCTGAACGCACAGGTGCGGTTGTCCATGCCCCATGCCAGCGCCGTGGGGGCGAAGCTGCCCAGAGCGAAGCGCTTGTAGGAGTTGATGTTGGGCGCGAAGAACAGCGCGATCTCCGGCGCGTGGCGCAGCAGCCCGGCCATGAACTGCTTGAAGAATTTCGACGGCGAATGGCCGTCGGCGTCCAGGAACAAGGGCTCGCCCGCCTCGTTGCGCAGGCTGAGATGCGTGTGGCAGGAATTGCCCTCGCGCTCGTTGAACTTGGCCATGAAGGTGATGGCCACGCCCTCCTGTGCAGCGATCTCCTTGGCCGCCTCTTTATATATGACGTGGTCGTCGCAGGTGGTGAGCGCCGGGCCGTAGCGGAAATTGATCTCGTGCTGGCCGAGATTGCACTCGCCCTTGGAGTTCTCCACCTGGATTCCGGCCGCCTCCATGGCGTTGCGGATACGGCGGATGACCGGCTCCACCCGCGCGGTGCCGAGGATCGAGTAGTCGTTATTATACTGGTTGGCCGGGGTAAGGCCCCGATACGCCTTGTTCCACGCATCCTCGTAGGTGTTGCGGAACATGATGAATTCCAGCTCGGTCGCGGCCCAGGCGGTCAGGCCATGGCCCTTCAGCCGGTCGAGCTGTTTCTTCAGCATTGTGCGCGGCGAGACATCGGCCGGCTTGTGGTCCTTCAGCTCGATATCGCACAGGATGATCGCAGCCCCCGGCTGCCAAGGGGCCAGGCGCAGGGTGGAGAGGTCCGGCGCGAAGATGAAGTCGCCATACCCCTTTTCCCAGGAGGTGAGCTCATAGCCCGGCACCGGGGTGCATTCGATATCGGTCGCGAGCAGGTAGGAACACCCCTCGGCGGCCTCGGAGGTGACGGACTCGAAGAAGAATTTTGGCATCACCCGCTTGCCCTGCAGGCGGCCCTGCATGTCGCAGGCGGCAACGATGACCGTGTCGATCTCGCCGCGTTCGGCCATTCCCTTGAGTTCGGGCAATGTCAGATGGGGGGTTGCGGCCATGGTTTGGCTCCCAGGTTGTTTTGTCGATTATAGTCACAATTTCTCGCGCCCAGGAATGCGGAAGGTCAAGTTTCTCTTGGCGAAAGAAAATTCCCCGTATAGGTTTCGTTTATAAAATCAATCACAACGACAAGGGGCTGATAATGACGGACCGGAGTGAAAAAGAGATACTGGCGGCGGATGCCGCGACACTGCACAAAATGGGATACGCGCAAGAACTTTCCCGGCGCATGCATGCCTTCTCCAATTTCGCCGTGGCGTTCTCCATTATCTGCATCCTTGCCGGCGGGATCACCTCCTTCCAGGTCGGTTACTCCACGGGCGGCGCCTTCACGGCCATCATCGGCTGGATCGTCGGCGGTCTTTTCGCTCTGACAGTCGGCGCCTGCATGGCGCAGATCGCCTCGGCCTATCCCACGGCCGGCGGGCTGTATCACTGGTCCTCCATTCTGGGCGGGCGCGGCTGGGGCTGGGCCACGGCCTGGTTCAACCTGGCTGGACTGATCTTCGTGATCTCCTCGGTGGACGTTGGTGTCTACAATCTGTTCAATGGTTTGATTCTTAATAATATTTTTGGCATCAACACCTCCGCCTGGGCAAATTACTGGCCGGTGGTCTCAGGTGGCTGGCCGCAGGTGCTGGCCGTGGTGCTCATCGCCGGGGCGCAGGGTCTGCTCAACCATTTCGGCATCCGCTTTACGACGAAGCTGATCGATTTCTCGGGCTATCTCATTTTTGTCGTCGCCGTGCTGCTCACCGGCACCATGCTCTACGCCACCCCGCACTGGGATTTCTCGCGCCTCATCGCCTTCCATAATTTCTCCGGCGCGCCGGGCGGCAGCGTGGTGCCGCATAGCGACTCCCGTTTCTACCTGTTCCTGCTCTGCATGCTCTATCCGCTCTACACCATGACCGGGTATGACGGCTCGGCTCATACCTCGGAAGAGACGGTCAACGCCCGCATCAACGTACCCAAGGGGATCATGAACTCGATCTTCTGGTCCCTGGTGTTCGGCCTCGTCATGGCGGCCTCCTTTATCATCGCAATGCCCGACCCGATCAAGAACGCGGGCGATGGCTCCAACATCATCTTCAACCTGATGGCCGGCCTCGCCGTGCCCACGGTGTGGAAGGATTTGCTCTACATCGGCATCGTGGTGGCCAATTTCCTCTGCGCCTTGGCCGGTGTCACTTCCACCTCGCGCATGGTCTACGCCTTCGCGCGTGACGGCGGACTGCCAGGCAGCAAATGGCTCAAGCAGGTGGACCGCAAGCACCGTTCGCCGGTGTACGCCATCTGGGCGGTTGTCGTGGTGTCCATCGGCTCGACTCTCTACTCGCCGGCCTTTGCGGCGCTGGCGGCTGGCTGCGCGATGTTCCTCTACATCTCCTACGCCATGCCGATCCTGGCCGGGCTGTTCGCGGAGGGGCGTAGCTGGACCGAGTTCGGGCCGTTCCGGCTGGGTGTGTTTTCCAAGCCGCTGGCGTTGATCTCCGTCCTTGGCGGCGTGCTGATCATCTATATCGGCACCCGCCCGCCCAACGACATCCTCGACAGTTATTTCATCGGCCTGCTGGTGCTGATCGCGGTGATCTGGTTCGGCGTTGCCCGGACCCGGTTCCCTGGGCCCCCGATCAACGCGGGCGAAATCGCTGCCCGCGCCGCCGAGATCATGGCCGAGGAAGCCGCGCTCAAAGGCGCCGTGGACTAAACTTCCCGCTTGGCGGTAACGAAAGGCCCCGGAGCGATCCGGGGCCTTTTTGCTGGCGGCATCTTTGGCGGCTATAGGGGGGCAGTGCCAGTTGCTGAAGGAAACACCATGACCGCTCCCGCCGCTTCGCCCGCTGCTGTCGTCACCGCCGGTGGGGTGAGCTTCGGCAACCACCTGCCGATCTCGCTGATCGCCGGGCCCTGCCAGATCGAGAGCGCCGCGCATGCCTTCGAATGCGCCAGCGCGCTCAAGGAGATCTGCGCGCGCCTTGGTATCGGCCTGGTGTTCAAGAGCTCCTTCGACAAGGCGAACCGCACCAGCATCTCCGGCGCGCGCGGCGTGGGGCTGGATGCCTCGCTGCGGATCTTCGCCGACATCAAGAACCGCCTGGGCCTGCCGGTACTGACCGACGTGCATGAGCGCGAGCAATGCGCTCCGGTGGCCGAGGTGGTGGACATTCTGCAAATCCCGGCCTTCCTTTGCCGGCAGACGGATCTGCTGATCGCCGCGGCGCAGACCGGCGCGGTGGTGAATGTGAAGAAGGGGCAGTTCCTGGCCCCGTGGGATATGAAGAACGTGCTGGCCAAGGTCACGCAGTCGGGCAATCCGCGCGTGATGGCCACCGAGCGCGGCACCAGCTTCGGCTACAATACCCTGGTCTCGGATTTCCGCGCCTTGCCGATCATGGCCGGGTTTGGCGCCCCGGTGATCTTCGATGCGACCCATTCCGTGCAGCAGCCGGGCGGGCTGGGCGGCGCCTCGGGCGGGCAGCGCGAATTTGTGCCCGTACTGGCCCGCGCCGCCGTGGCGGTGGGCGTGGCGGGGCTGTTCATCGAGACGCACCCGGACCCGGACAACGCGCCCTCGGACGGGCCGAATATGATCGCGCTCAAGGATTTCGAGGCGCTGGTGCGCGGCCTGATGGCGTTCGACAAGGTGGCGAAGGCGCAGGCCTAAATTGAGGCTGGCGGGGCCGGTCCTCCGGCCCCGGATAGGTTAGTGGCAGGTGGCCAGTCCGCGCGGGAGCGCGGGGCGCTGTACGGCTGTTTCCCGCGCCGGGTCTGCAAGTTGGAGGGTGGCGAATTGGTGAAGCAGGCCGCCTTTGCGCTCTTGGTCCTGCGTCTCGGGGTTAATGGCATCAGACCTATGAAAGCGCGGCACGGCCCAGAGCGTAAACCCGTGAAAGGTTTTCGTGGTCATGGTCCAACCTCTAAAGTTGTGGTCGGGTACTTACCCGGAAACTCCTTCACTTCCTAGTGAAAAGCCGTTCCAAAATGGTTAAAATTCAGTGATGTGCGGCAAATTTTCGAGTGCATTGCAGCAATATGAAAGATTGGAGAAATTTATTTCTGCATTAGCTTGGTACAACTAACGTTCATTTTTTGGCGCCTGCCCGCGGCCCAGAGCCCGGCCGGGTTAGCGGTTCTGACAACTTGAGGGTGAAGCTGCGTTGTCAGGGCAGGTAGCCGAAGCGGCGCATGAAGCCACCCAGCCGCTGCTCGACATGGCTAGCCGCCTCGGGCGGCAGCAGGCGCCGCCAGCGCCCGTTCTCGCCGCTGCGCCCGGCATGGTGCAGGTGCCATTGCGTGTCGCGGTCCACTACGTCGCCGGTGGCGGGGTTGTGCCAGGCGGTGGGCAAGTCCTTCAGCCGGGCAATTTTTGCTTCGATCGCCGCGCGGCGCGACTGCGCGAACAGCTCCTCCCGCGCCTGCGCGCCCAGTCCGCCGCCAAGCCGTGTGGCCAGCGTGTCGAAAACCTCCGGCGTCTCGGTGAAGCCATCCTCATAGCGCAGCAGGGCGGTGCGCGGGTCGTCGGCATATTGCGCGCAGAACCGCGCCGAATCCTCCACCCAGCGCAGCGCCTGCGGGAAGTTCTGCCCCATATGCTGCATCAGCGAGGTTACGGCGTTGCGCGGGTCACGGAGTGAAAGCACGATGACCTCGGCCTGCGCCGCCAGCCTCTGCGCCGCCGTCCGGCCCAGATGATGCGTCTTCACCACCGCCAGCCCGGCGGGCAGGCGGCCCAGCCGGTCCGTGGCATCTACATAATGGCCGGTCACCCGCGCCTGCGGGTGGAGGCGCTGCGTGACCTCCCTGGTAACATTGAACAGCCAGGTGGAGCCGCTGGCGTACATGCCCAGGCACCACACCACGCGCGGCGCCGGGTGTTTAAACATATGGGCAGTCTAGCAGCCTGCTGCTATGAGGCCAGCCCATGACCGAATTTCCACAAGTCGCCTCGATGACCGGTTTTGCCCGCACCCAGGGCGAACTCAACGGTACCGCCTGGATCTGGGAGCTGCGCAGCGTGAACGGGCGCGGGCTGGACGTGAAGCTGCGCCTGCCTTCCGGGCTGGAGGCGCTGGAGTTTCCGCTGCGCGACCTTGCGGCCAAGCGGCTGAAGCGCGGCAATGTCTCCGGCACGCTGACGCTGAAGCGCGAGCAGGCCGCCGCCATCGTGCCGGACATGGCAGCGCTGGAGCGGATCAAGGATTTGGCCGTCGAGCTGGCGGACAACATCCCCGGCGCGCTGCCGCCGCGGGCCGAGTTGCTGCTGGCCCTGCCGGGCGTGATGCGCAGCACCGGGGCGCAGGAGGAGAGCGAGGAGGAGCGCGTCGCCTTGCATGACGCGGTGCGCGAGGGCTTCGTGCAGGCGCTGGAGGGGCTGGCCGAATCCCGCTCCGCCGAGGGACGGAAGCTGGCGGATATCGTCGGCGTGAATTTGCGCGAGATCGCGCTGCTGCACGAGGCCGCGGGGCTGGAAGCCGCCAAGCAGCCGGAGCTGCACCGCGCCCGGCTGGCCGCGCAGCTGGCCGAGCTGATCGGCGGCACACCGAATCTGCCGGAAGAGCGCATCGCCCAGGAAATCGCTCTGCTGGCCACGAAGTCGGACGTGCGCGAGGAGCTGGACCGTCTGGCCGCGCATATCGAGGCCGCGCGCGCCCTGCTGAAAGAGGGCGTGGCCGTGGGCCGCAAGCTGGACTTCCTGATGCAGGAATTCAACCGCGAGGCCAACACGCTGTGCAGCAAGTCTACCTCCGTACCGCTCACCAATATCGGCCTCGCGCTGAAAGCCGCCATCGAGCAGCTGCGCGAGCAGGTGCAGAACATTGAGTAGGCGCGGCCTGTGCCTGGTGCTGGCCGCCCCCTCCGGCGCCGGCAAGACCACGCTTTCGCGCCTGCTGCTGGAGCAGGATGACGCGCTATCGCTCTCGGTGAGCGTGACCACCCGCGCCCGCCGCCCGGGCGAGAAGGAGGGCAAGCATTATTATTTCATCTCCCAGGAGCGGTTCGATGAAATGGTCGAGGCGAACGAACTGCTGGAATATGCGCGTGTGTTCGGGCGTTCCTACGGCACGCCCCGCGCCCCGGTGGAGGCGGCGCTGAACGCGGGCCAGGATGTGATGTTCGACATCGACTGGCAGGGGTTTCACCAGCTGCGCGCCTCAATGGGCGGCGATGTGGTGGGCGTGTTCATCAACCCGCCCTCGCTGGATGTGCTGCGCCATCGCCTCGTCAAGCGTGGCGACACGCTGGAGCAGGTGGAGGCCCGCATGGAGCACGCCGAGGCCGAAATCTCCCATGCCGGGGAGTTCGACTATATCGTGGAGAACCACGACCTGGACATAGCCCTGGCCGATCTGCGCGCCATCCTGCGCGCCTGCCGGCTGGAGACCAAGCGACAACTCTAGCCCGGCGTGGCGTGGACGGGGCAGATTTGTAAATGCCCCGCCGGCATGCTATAAAACTGCTGATATGAAGTATAATTTTGCTAGACTTTCCAACGCCTTGCAAGGCGCCGCGCCGGTAAATTCCCGGCGTATGGCGAATCTCTGACCTGACATGACTGACATCACCGAAGAGCCCGGCGCGGAGCCCATGCTGCCGCGCGGCCAGGAGCCTGTTTCCATCGAGATGGAGATGCGTAAATCCTACCTGGATTACGCCATGTCCGTCATCGTCAGCCGTGCCTTGCCGGATGCGCGGGACGGGCTGAAGCCGGTGCACCGGCGCATCCTCTACGCGATGAATGAGGCCGGCAACACGCCGGACAAGCCCTATCGCAAATCCGCGCGCATGACCGGTGACGTGATGGGTGCCTACCATCCGCATGGCGACAGCGCGATCTATCTCGCCGCCGTGCGCATGGCGCAGGATTTCTCGATGCGCCTGCCGCTGATCGATGGGCAGGGCAATTTCGGCTCCATCGACGGCGATATGCCCGCCGCCATGCGTTATACCGAGATGCGCCTGGCGCCCTCGGCCATGCTGCTGCTCGCCGATATCGACAAGGACACGGTCGATTTCCAGCCGAACTACGACGAGAGCGAGCAGGAGCCGCGCGTCCTCCCGGCCGCCTTCCCGAATCTGCTGATCAACGGCTCCAATGGCATCGCCGTCGGCATGGCCACGAATATTCCGCCGCATAACCCGACGGAAATCCTGGACGCCGTGCTGGCCATGATCGCCGAGCCGGACATCACGCTCGAAGAGCTGATGAAGATCGTGCCCGGCCCGGACTTCCCGACCTCCGGCATCATACTGGGGCGTTCGGGTATCCGCTCCGCGTTTGAGACGGGGCGCGGCTCCATCATCCTGCGCGCCCGCGCCACCATCGAGGAAATCCGCAAGGACCGCGACGCCATCGTGGTCACGGAGATCCCGTATCAGGTCAACAAATCCACGCTGCTGGAGCGCATCGCCGAGCTGGTGCGCGCCAAGGAGATCGAGGGCATCGCCGATCTGCGCGACGAGTCCGACCGCGAGGGCATGCGCATTGTCATCGAGCTGAAGCGCGACGCCACGGGCGAGGTGGTGCTGAACCAGCTCTACCGGATGACCAATTTGCAGAGCAGCTTTGGCATCAACATGCTGGCGCTGGACAAGGGCAAGCCCCGGCAGATGGGGCTTAAGGAACTGCTTGGCCTGTTCATCGAGTTTCGCGAGGAGGTGATCCTCCGCCGCGCCCGGTTCGACCTGAACAAGGCCCGCGACCGCGCGCATCTGCTGATCGGCCTCGGTATCGCCGTCGCGAATATTGATGAAGTCATCAAGATCATTCGCAGCAGCCCGGATTCCAACACTGCCCGCGCCGCGCTGATGGCGCGCGACTGGCCGGTGGAAAACGTGCTGCCGCTGCTGGCGCTCGTCGACGATGCTGGCAACGCCGTGTCCGAGCACAACACCATCCATCTTACGGATGCACAGGCGCGCGGCATTCTGGAGCTGCGCCTCGCGCGCCTCACCGGGCTGGAGCGCGACAAGATCCAGGCCGAGCTGGCGGAAGTTGCCGAGAAGATCAAGGAATATCTCGCCATCATCGTCTCGCGCATCCGCCGCCTGGAGGTGATGCGCGACGAGATCCTGGCCGCGCGCGAGAAGATTGCGTCTCCGCGCAAATCCAGCATCGAGGATGTCGACGCCGATCTCGACGATGAAAGCCTGATCGAGCCGGGGCAGATGGTCATCACCCTCACGCGCGACGGCTTCATCAAGCGCACGCCGCTCGATGTTTTCCGCGCCCAGAACCGTGGCGGGCGCGGGCGTTCGGCCGCGTCCACGCGCGGGGATGATATCGTCACCCGCAGCTTCAATGCGCATACGCACCAGTTCGTGCTGTTCTTCTCCTCGGGCGGCAAGGTCTTCCGCGAGAAGGTCTGGCGCCTGCCGGAAGGCGGAGCCACGGGCAAGGGCAGGGCGCTCATCAACCTGCTGCCTGAGTTGGGCACCGACCAGATCACCACCGTGCTGCCGCTGCCGCAGGATGAAACGCTGTGGGAGAATTTGCACCTGGTGTTCGCCACTTCCAGCGGCAATGTCCGCCGCAACCGGCTGGCGGATTTCAAGAATGTCCGCGCCTCCGGTCTGATCGCGATGAAGCTGGACGAGGGCGACCACCTCATCGGCGTGGCCACCTGCCGCGATGGCGACGACGTGTTCCTGGCGACCAAGCTCGGCCGCTGCATCCGCTTCCAGATCACCGACGACAATCTGCGCGTGTTCTCCGGGCGCGATTCCACTGGCGTGCGCGGCATCAGGCTCGGCGCGGGGGATGAGGT
>NZ_JBKQJR010000058.1:0-9865 GCF_052326845.1 Acidocella sp.
GCAGCCAGCCCCCTGGCGCTCGCCCGGCTTCGCCACCGCCTTCATCGTGATGACCATTCTGGGCGGCATCATGATCACCTGGGCGGTGCGGCAATTGCTGCAACCGGTAAAGACCCTCGCCGCCGCGGCCGAGGCGCTGGGGCGTGATGTCGCCAACGCACCGCCGCTGCCCGAGACGGGACCGGCCGAGATCGTCACCGCCGCCACCGCCTTCAACACCATGGCGGCGCGCGTGCGGCGCTTCGTCGAGGACCGAACCTTCCTGCTCACCGCCATCGGCCATGACCTGCGCACGCCGATCACCCGGCTGAAGCTGCGCGCGGAATACATGGACGACGATGAACAGCGGACCAAGATGCTGGCGGACCTCGACGAGATGGAAGCGATGGTCGCGGCGACGCTCGCCTTCAGCCGGGACGTGACCACCACCGAGAAAATTACGCGGCTCGACCTCGCCAGCCTGCTGCGCACGATCCTCGATGATGCCGCCGATGGCGACCCGGACCACGCCGATGCGCTCAGCTATACCGGGCCGGAGCATCTGCCGGTGAATGCCCGCCCCCTGGCGCTGAAGCGGGCGCTGACCAACCTCGTTGGCAATGCGCTGAAATATGGCGACGCCGCGCATGTCACCCTGCACACGCCGGTGAGGGGAGCCTTGCGCATCGACGTCGACGACCAGGGGCCCGGGATTCCCGCCGCGGAAATGGAGCGCGTGTTCGAGCCGTTCCGTCGCCTGGAGACCAGCCGCAACCGCGAGACCGGCGGCTCCGGGCTGGGCCTGTCCATCAGCCGCAACATCTTGCGCGCCCATGGCGGCGACGTGACCCTCACCAACCTGCCCGAACGGGGCTTACGCGTAAGCGTGACACTGCCGGTTTAGGGCTCTTCCCACCGTCATCACGAAAACTTGCCTACCCGCCCTCTTGGCGGCGATTCCAGAAGGGGAGCTGTTGCGTTACAACACTGCCGATTGGCACCCGAGGACGGGATGGACGGAAGCACCAGCACGAGACTGGATTTACCAGCGGGTTTCCCCCGCGATTTGACGCGCCCGCTGATCGCCATCGACGGCCTGCCCTGCGCGGGCAAGACCACGCTCGCCATGCGGCTGCAGGAAATCCACGGCTTCGAATGCCTGCATGTGGACGAATTCCTGCGCCCGGAAGATGAGTGGCACGGCTCCCAGCCCGCATTCCCGTTTCCTTACATCCGCTATGAGGAGTTCCTGCAGGCGGTGACGGATCTCGCGGAACAGGGCGAATGCAGCTACGCACCGTACGATTGGAAAACCCTCGCGGTCTCCACCACGCCGCGCCGGATCACCACCCATCGGCCCGTGATCGTGGAGGGGATTTCCGCGCTCGTGCCGCTGCTGGAGCCCTATTACGGGCTGAAGATTTTCGTCGACAGCGACCGCAGAAGCATTCAGGACGTGGCGCGGACGCGCAGCCTCGGCATCTGGCTGCGCGAATGGCGCGAGATTTTCCTGCCCAGCGCGGATATGTACATGCTCACCCGCCCGGAGCGGCGGGCCGACATGATCGTACCAGGCCGAGGAAAAACCGGCGAAATAACCTACCCGTTTAATTATTAACCGGAATCTGGTTAATAATTATAACAACAAGTTTGCACTTCAGCCTTCCGCCTCTTCCAGCGCCGTATGCGCCTCCAGCCAGTTATGCTCGGCGGCGTCGATCTCCCGCTTCACCACAGCCAGGCGCTGCGTCACCTTCGTCAGCTCCGCCGTCTTGGCCTGGGTGTAGATGTCCTCGCTCGCCAGCCGCGCTTCCAGGCTTTCCTTCTCCGTCAGCAGCTTTGCCAGAACCTGCTCCGCCGCCTTGGCCGCCAGGCGCAGCGGGGCGAGTTTGGCCCGCGCCTCGGCCTTTGCTGCCTTGTCGTTCTTTTTCGCTTCCACCTGCTTTGCCGCCGGGGCTGCGCGTTCGCTCATGGAAGCGGCATAGGCGGCCAGATCGCCCTCGAACGGCGTGACCTTGCCATTGGCGACCAGCAGAAGCCGGTCGGCCACGAGGTCCACGAGATACGGATCATGCGAGATCAGCACCACCGCGCCCTCGAAGGCGGTGAGCGCCTTCACCAGCGCGTCACGGGCGTCGATGTCCAGGTGGTTGGTCGGCTCATCGAGGATCAGCAGATGCGGCGCCTCGCGCGTGGCCAGGGCCAGCAGCAGCCGCGCCTTCTCACCGCCCGACATCGCGCCCACCTTGGTGTTCACCCGATCGGCATCCAGCCCGAAGCGCGCGGCCTGGGCGCGGATCTGCGTCGGCGTGGCTTTCGGCAGCGCGCGGGCGAGATGATCGTAGGGCGTGTCCTCCAGCACCAGATCATCCTCCTGGTGCTGGGCGAAATAGCCGACGCGCAGCCCCTTCACGCGGAACTCGCGCCCGCGCAGGGCGGAGAGCCGCCCAGCCAGCAGCTTGGCCAGCGTGGACTTGCCGTTGCCATTCTGGCCCAGCAGGGCGATGCGGTCTTCCATATCCAGCCGCAGCGAGACGCCGGTGAGGATCGGCTTGCCGTCATAGCCGATATCCACGGCATCGAGCTGCACCATCGGCGGCGGTAAATCCTCCGGCGAGGGGAAGGAGAATTCGGTGGCATGATCCTCCACCACCGCCTCGATCTGCGGCATCCGCTCCAGCGCCTTGATGCGGCTTTGCGCCTGCCTGGCCTTGGAGGCCTTGGCGCGGAAACGGTCCACGAAGGACTGCATATGCGCCCGCGCATCGGCTGCCTTTTCCGCCGCGCGGGCCTGCTGCAGGGCGCGCTCCGTTTTTATCCGCACGAATTCCGCGAAGCCGCCCGGCGTAAGGGTCAGCTTGCCCCGGTCCAGATGCGCGATCGCCTCCACGGCATGGTCGAGCAACTGGCGGTCATGGCTGACGAGCAGGATGGCGCCAGGGAATTTCTGCAAATAGCCTTCCAGCCAGAGCGTGGCTTCGAGGTCCAGATGGTTGGTCGGTTCGTCCAGCAGCAGGAGATCGGGCTGGGAGAACAGCACCGCCGCCAGCGCCACGCGCATGCGCCAGCCGCCGGAATAGCTGGACATCGGCCTTGCCTGCCATTCCTCGTTGAAGCCCAGCCCGGCCAGGATGGACGCGGCGCGGGAGGGCGCGGAGTCCGCCTGGATGGCGAGCAGACGCTCGTGGATCTCGGCCAGCTTCTCATGCGGGGTGGCCGGGTCGTCGGCTGCCCTGAGCAGTTCGGCACGCTCCGTATCCGCCGCCAGCACCACGTCGAGCGGCGTGATGTCCCCGCCCGGGGCCTCCTGCGCCACGTAGCCCAGCCGCACCCGGTTGCCGAGGCGGATGGTCCCGCCATCGGGGCGAAGCTGCCCGGCGATGAGTTTCAGCAGCGTGGACTTGCCGGCGCCGTTGCGGCCGATCAGCCCCACGCGCCGCCCGTCATCCACCATCAGGCTCGCATGTTCCAGCAATGGCCGGCCGGCTATGCTATAAGAAAGGTCATCCAGGCTTAAAACGCTCATGGGCGAAGCTCTATAGCCTGTGCCGGGGCTTGCCCAGCCTCGTCCGCCCCTGTATTTGCCGCCGCAACATTCACACGGAAGCACATATCATGGCCCTCGAACGCACCCTCTCCATCATCAAGCCGGACGCCACCCGCCGCAACCTGACGGGCAAGATCAACGCCAAGTTCGAAGAGAACGGCTTGATGATCGCGGCCACCAAGCGCCTGCACCTCACCCGCGCCCAGGCCGAGGCGTTCTACGCCGTGCACGCCGCCCGCCCGTTCTTCAACGACCTGGTCGAGTTCATGATCTCCGGCCCGGTGGTCGCGCAGGTTCTGTACGGCGAGAACGCCATCCAGAAGAACCGTGACATCATGGGCGCCACCAACCCGGCGAACGCCGCCGCCGGCACCATCCGCGCCGAGTTCGCGGAGTCCATCGAGGCGAACTCCGTGCACGGCTCCGACGCCCCGGAAGCCGCCGCGCAGGAAATCTCCTTCTTCTTCGCCGAGATCGAGATCGTCGCTTAAGGTTTAGGTTTCTGGCGCTTTTTGAAAAAAGCGCCGCAAAAACTTTTAAAAGTTTTTTGGGTGCCGCCTTTTTTCCAAAAAAGGCGGCATTTTTCTTATCTTCCCGTCCACTTCGCCTCGTAGATCTTCGCCCCTGGCGGCGGGACAAAATGCTTATCGGCCTCGGCCTCGGCCAGGCGCAATGAATTCAAACCGATGATCAGCGCCGCGGTGTTCATCATCCCCGGCGGAATCCACTGAATCAGCCCACCCAGCATCTGGTCGTACGTCGCCGAGATCGACGGAAACAGCCGCCCGCACAGCGTGTAGAACGGGTATAAATCCTGGCTGCTGAGGGCGATGGTAGAGCTCACCGCGATCTGCGGAAACATCACCAGGAACCCGGTACCGGCACGGACCAGATAGCCGAACCGCGCCTCCGGCTTCGGCCGCGGGTCCAGCACCATAAGCCAGAACAGCAGCCCGCCGAGCAGGCAGGAGATGTTCATCACCGCGTAAAGCAGCGGGTTGAGCATGGCGGCGAAATGCACCGCCGGGATGAGCCAAAGATCGGTGCTGGCCAGAAAGATGAGCGTGGCCGGCACAGGGTGGCTCAGCCAGCGCAGCCGCGCCCAGGCTTCCCGCGCCGCGTTCACCACCCAGCCGGGCGCGCCCGCCGCCAGAACCTCGCCCATCCAGCCGATAGCGATGCAGAAGGGTGCCGCCATGCCCAGCGTGACGGCCTGCACGCGGTTGAGGAAGAACATGTGCTGGGACACGTATTCGAAATGCGTCTGCAGCACGAAATAGATGCCCGCCACCCCAGCCAGGAAGAAGGCCCGCCGCACCCGGCCCGGGCGGCGCTCCGGCGCGATGCGGCGCATGCCGCGCCAGTACCACAGCGCCGTGAGCCAGCAGCCGAGGAATACCGGCGCGTTGAAGACAAAGGGAAACAGGTAAGGCAGATGCGCCGGCAAGACCCGGCAGGCGCCTCCCACGGCTAAGGCCAGCAGGAGGAGCAGAAATTCACCCATTCAGCTTGTCCATGGGCACCCCGGCAAGCGCCCGGCTGGTGCGGATGGTCTGCAACGTCTGCACCTTGGCCACGCTGGGGGCATTGGTCAGCTTGGTGGTAAGCTGGTTCTCATGCGCCGCGTCCCGCGCCACGAGCCGCAGCAGGAAATCCCCGCCGCCACGGATCATGTGGCACTCCCGCACCTCCGGCCAGCTGGCCACCAGCGTCTCGAAGCCCTCCAGCACCGAGAGCTTCTGGCTCTCCAGCCCGACAATGACGAAGAACGAGATCTGCCAGCCGAGCTTCTGCGCGTCAGTCTGCGCGTGATAGCCCTGGATGTAGCCGGCCTCCTCCAGCCGGCGCACGCGGCGCAGGCAGGGTGGCGGGGAGATGCCCGCCCGGCGCGCCAGCTCCACATTGGTGATTCGGCCATCCGCCTGGAGTTCGGCGATGATTTTCCGGTCAATTTCGTCAAGGGTGAGCGCTTCGGTCTCGGTCTGCATATAATCCCAATATATAACTCTGTAGCACGCAATATAATTGCGCGGCGGGTTTTGGCTATGGGGAAACGGCTGTTGACAGCACGGCATGGCGGGATGACCCTCGGCGCCATGTACGATGTAGCGGTTGTGGGGGGCGGCGTTGTTGGCTGCGCGGTGGCGCGCCGCTTCGTGCTGGAAGGCGCGAAGGTGCTGCTACTCGAAAAAGGCGCGGACATCCTCTCCGGCGCCAGCAAGGGCAACAGCGCGATCCTGCATACGGGCTTCGATGCGCCGCCGGGCAGCCTGGAACTCGCATGCATGCAGGCGGGCTACACGGAATACATGGAGATCCGCGAGCGGCTGCGGCTGCCGGTGCTGGAAACCGGCGCGATCGTCGCCGCATGGAACGAGGAGGAACTGGCCAAGCTGCCCGGCATCGCCGAGGCGGCGCACGCCAATGGCGTTGCCGATGTGCAGCTGCTGACGCGGGCGGAGGTGCTGGCGCGGGAGCCGCAACTCTCGCCGCATGTGCTTGGCGGCGTGCTGGTGCTGCGCGAGCATGTCATCGACCCGTGGAGCGCACCCCTGGCCTATGTGCTGCAAGCCCTGGCCAATGGCGGCGAGGTGCGGCGGAATACGGTAGTGCTCTCGGGGCACTTCGCCAATGGCGGCTGGCGGCTGGAAACCAACATTGGCCCGGTGGAGTGCGGCACGGTGATCAACTGCGCCGGGTTGTATGGGGATATTGTCGACCACCGCCTGACCGGCGCGGAGCATTTCACTATCAAGCCGCGCAAGGGGCAGTTCGTGGTGTTCGACAAGGCGGCGGCGCAGCTTCTACGAACAATCCTGCTGCCAGTACCTACAGAGCGGACCAAGGGGATCGTCGTCACGCCCACGGCGTTCGGCAATCTGCTGGTCGGGCCAACCGCGGAGGAGCAGGACTCGCGCGACCGCGCCGCCGTGGACGAGGCGACCTTGCGCATGCTCGTGGACAAGGCGGTGGAGCTGGTCCCGTCGCTGGAGGGCATGGGGGTGACGGCGGTGTATGCCGGCATCCGCCCGGCGACCGAGCGGAAGGAATACCGCGTCCGGCACGAGGCGGAGCGCAACTACATCGTGCTGGGCGGCATACGCTCGACGGGGCTGACAGCCGCGCTCGGGCTCGCGCAACATGCCTGGAGCCTCTACGCCAAGCCGCATGCCAGGCTGGCCGATCCGGTCTGGCCGCAGGCGCCGGTGCTGGCGGAACACTGCGCGCGAGACTGGCAGAGCCCGGGCTATGGCGAGATCATCTGCCACTGCGAGATGGCGACAAGCCGGGAAATCGAGGCAGCACTTGCCGGGCCATTGCCCGCGCAGGATTACGGCGGGCTGAAGCGCCGCACCAGGGCCGGGATGGGACGCTGCCAGGGGTTCTACTGCAATGCCCGGCTGGCGGAGATGACGGCGGGGCGCTTCGCCACTCCGCTGGCCGTGGAGCACACGCATGGTTGACGTGGCGATTATCGGCGGCGGGCCGGCGGGCATCGCCGCGGCGCTGACGCTGAAGGCGCGGGGGGTGAAGCGCGTGGCGATACTGGAGCGCGAAAGCGTGCTCGGCGGCGTGCCACGGCATTGCGGACACCCGCCTTTCGGGGTGCGGGAATTCGGGCGGCTCCTCACCGGCCCGGCTTATGCGCGCCACCTCGCATTGGAGGCCGAAGCTGCTGAGGTCGAGATCCTGCTCCGGCACTCTGTCACGGCGTTGAAACCGGACGGGGTGGTGGAGGTGACGACGCCTGAGGGGCGGACGGCGATCCGCACCCTGCGCGTGCTGCTGGCCACCGGGGCGCGGGAAGCGCCGCGCGCCGCACGTTTGCTGGGCGGGGACCGGCCGCTCGGCGTGCTGAATACGGGCGCGTTGCAGGCCTATGTGCATCTGCACGGCCTCGCCCCCTTCCTCCGGCCGGTGGTGGTGGGCACGGAGCTGGTGGGGCTTTCGGCACTCGCCACCTGCCGCAGCCACGGCATCCATCCCGTGGCGGTGGTAGAGGCTGGCGACCGCCCTGTGGCGCGTTGGCCGCTCGGGTTGTTGCCGAGGCTGCTGCGTATTCCAACCTATTTCAACAACGGGATCGATGAGATTCTGGGCCATGCGCGGGTGGAGGCGGTGCGCCTGCACGATGGCCGGGAGATCGCCTGCGACGGCGTGCTGCTGACAGGGCAGTTCCTGCCCGAGGCCAGCTTGGCGCGCCTCAGCCATCTGGACGTGGACAGGCATAGCGGCGGGCCGGCTGTGGACCAGTATGGCCGCTGCTCGGATGGCGCCTATTTCGCCGCCGGGAATCTGCTGCGCCCCATCGAGACCGCCGGGTGGAGCTTCCGCGAGGGCGCGGAGATCGCCGAGTATATTGCCGACGATCTGGCAGGCGGGCTACCGTCCGCCGAGGACGGCATCACTCTGGTTGCCGGCGAGGGCGTGAAATTCGTGGTGCCGCAGCGCTTGGCCCGGGTGACGCAGCTGCGCGGCCAGCTGCAGTTGCGGGTGGCCGAGCCGATCTCCGGCCAGCTGCGTGTGAGTTCGGAAGAGGCCGTGCTGTACAAGCGGCGCATCTCCACGCGGCCGGAACGGCGCATCCTGCTAGATCTGGCCGAGCTGAAGCCGCTGCGCGAGGCCAAGCAGCTCCTGGTAGAAATCGTCTCGTGAGCGTCATCGCCATCGACCAGGGCACGACGAGCACACGCGCCCTGCGGCTGGAGGATGGGCAGGCGCGCATCGTCCGTGCCTTGCGCCATGCGCAGCATCATCCGCATGCCGGCTGGGTGGAGCACGACCCGGAGGAACTGCTCGGCAATATCCGCGCGTGCTTGCAGGCGGCGGGCAGTGCCGAGGCCATCGGCATCGCCAACCAGGGGGAAAGCTGCCTCGCCTGGGACAAGGTGACGGGCAAGGCGCTGAGCCCGGTGATCGTCTGGCAGGATAACCGCACGGCCGCGGACATAGAGGCTTTGCGCGCCACAGGGGCGGAGGCGGAGACCCTGGCGCGCGCCGGACTCCCGCTGGATGCGTATTTCTCGGCCAGCAAGCTCGCCTGGATTTTGCGGGAGATTCCGGAAGCCCGCGCCACCCTGGCCGCCGGGCGGCTGCGGCTCGGCACCACGGATGCGTTTTTCCTCGACCGCCTGACCAGCGTGTTCGCCACCGATGCCACCACCGCCTCGCGCACCTCGCTGATGAATCTGGCAACGGCACAGTGGGATACGGAGCTTTGCCGGATTTTCGGCGTGCCCATGGAGGCTTTGCCGGAGATACGGGACACGGTGGGGGATTTCGGCGCCATTGGCGGCGTGCCGGTGCGGGCTTCCGTGGTGGACCAGCAGGCGGCGCTGTACGGGCATGGCTGCCGGGTGCCGGGGGATGCGAAGATCACATTTGGCACAGGTGCGTTTACACTCGCCATGACGGGGGCGGAGATTGTCCGCGCGCCGGAGCAAGGGCTGCTGCCCACCGTGGCGTGGCGGCGGGCGGGGGTGAGCACCTACGCGGTGGATGGCGGCGTGTACGATGCCGGCGCCGCGTTGGAATGGGCGCAGAGCCTGGGGTTGTTCGAGTCCTTCGCTGAGTTGAACGAGTTCGAGGCCCCGCCTGCGATTTCCCGTGGCCTGGCCTTTGTGCCCGCGCTTTCGGGGCTGGCCTGCCCGCATTGGGACCGCTCAGCGGCGGCGCTGTGGGTGGGTATGAGTGCTGCGACGACGAAGCGGGACCTGATCCAGGCACTGCTGGAGGGAATTGCGCTGCGCACGGCGGAGGTGGTGAGCGCGATGCATGTGCGCGTGCCGATCGGCGGACGGATTTCGGTGGATGGCGGGCTGACCCGCAGCGCGTATTTTGTCCGCTTCCTGGCGAATGTGTTGCAGCGGGAAATCGCCTGCCCGGAATTCGACGAACTGACAGCATTCGGCTGCGCGGCGCTGGCTGCTGGCGGCGAAGTAGCACGGCCCGGCGGCGTGCGGATCGTGGCGCCAAATATCGCGAATGCCTCCGGCTGGCGCGCAACCTTTGCCGAGGCGATTAAGCGGGCGAAGGGATGGCGGTAGGGCGGGGGTCTCTTAACGCATTTCGGTTATATCTTTTGAAAAAGATAAGCCATTGATATTTCTATACTAAAAATATTTGCGAAAGTCTTGCAGACCGTGTGAAAACTCTACCGAAACGGATTCCGGCGCGGCATGAGGCGCGGTAGAATCTGGCATCATGACGCACATCTCAGGTCGCGACCGAGCGCAGAGGCTGCTCCTGCCGGAATCTCTGGACGAATACGTCGGTCCAGATAACCCCGTTCGCTTCATCGATGCTTTTGTGGGGGAACTGGATCTCGCCGCCGCGGGC
>NZ_JBKQJR010000059.1:0-3172 GCF_052326845.1 Acidocella sp.
TTTGAGCTGCTGCGGGGTAGACACGATTTTGCCCGAGGTTCTTCACATGGTACAGAGCGGCATCCGCTCCCTTAAGCCACGCATTCACGATTTCACTGGCTTGTGACCACTGCGCGACGGCTGACAGCTACCGTGACGCTGCCTTGGTGTGTGAATTTAATCCCGTTCCCGACCAAATTGACCAGCACTTGTTTTAACCGGGTTGGATCGCCTCGGAGTACTGTCGGCGCATGGGCGCCGAGTTCAAAGCGTGTGAATCGGCGTCACGATGTGGCTCCATAAAACCCAGCTAAATCTGATGGTTGGTGCGCCGATTGGCACCGAAATACCTTGCCGATCCACATCCATAATATCACGCCACCCAAATTCGAGGCTTCAGTGTCCGGCAATTACAGCCGCGCCGCGGGGGGGCCTGCTCGCATCGGTTACGGAACACGCACGCTTGCCCCATACCGGGCGCGTTCCGTAACTCCGTCAGCACCATCGGGTGCAGCCGGGATGCCTATTTCCGGAAGTCGATCACGATGCGGCCCTGGATGTCACCATGATGCATCTTTGCGAAGATATCATTGACGTTCTCCAGCTTGTCGGTCGAAACCGTTGCCTTGACCTTGCCTTCCCCGGCAAAATCCAGCGCCTCCTGCAGGTCGAGACGCGTGCCGACAATCGAGCCACGCACGGTGATGCCGTTGATCACCGTATCGAAGATGTTAATCGGGAAATCGCCGGGTGGCAGACCGTTCAGCGCCACCGTGCCGCCGCGGTCGGCCATGCTGAGCGCCTGCGCGAACGCCTTCGGCGACACTGCGGTGACCAGCACGCCCTGCGCCCCGCCAATCTCCTTTTTCACATAGGCGATCGGGTCGGTCGTGCGTGCATTGACGGCCAGCACCGCGCCGAGCTGCTTGGCAAGTTCCAGCTTCGCGTCATCAACGTCGACGGCAAGGACATTCAGGCCCATCGCCTTCGCGTACTGCACGGCGAGATGCCCGAGTCCGCCAATGCCGGAAATCACCACCCACTCGCCGGGCCGCGTGTCGGTCACCTTCAGGCCCTTGTACACGGTCACGCCCGCGCACAGGATCGGCGCGATCTCGGCGAAATCGATGTTGGCCGGCAGATGCCCAACATAGTTGGCGTCGCCAAGAACATATTCGGCGAAGCTGCCATTCACCGAATAGCCGGTGTTATGCTGTTCCTTGCATAGCGTCTCCCAGCCGCCAAGGCAGTGCCGGCAATGGCCGCAGGCGTCGTGGAGCCAGGGCACGCCAACGCGGTCGCCCTCCTTCACAAAACCTACCCCCTGGCCAACCGCGACGACATGGCCAACGCCCTCATGCCCGGGGATGAAAGGCGGGTTCGGCTTGAACGGCCAGTCGCCGTCGACGGCGTGCAGATCGGTGTGGCACACACCCGTCGCGGCGACTTTGACAAGGATCTGCCCTGCGCCTGGCGTTGGCACCGGAACCTCTTCGATTACCAGCGGCTTTCCAAATTCGCGGACGACTGCCGCTTTCATGGTCTTGGTCATTGATGGTCTCTCCAAAGTTAAACTGAATTTCGCAATATGTCGTCACGGGGCGGCTGTTAGAGCCGCACCTCCTCCGCCATCTCCTTCAAGATCTCGGCACTCCGCTTCAGCGCGGCGCTCTCTCCGGCGTCGAGATTTGGCATGAACGTCTTCATGACACCGCCCCCGCCCAGAACGCGCGGCAACGACAGGGCCACGTTGCGCACGCCCAGGCAATCCTGCGTCATCATGGAGCAGGTGATCAGCGCCCGCTCATCGCCCTGGATGACCTGAGCGATGCGGGCGAGACCAGCGCCGACACCAAACCACGTCGCGCCCTTGCCCTGGATAATGTTATAGGCAGCGCGGCGCACGGCGGTATCGATACGGCTCTTGTCAGCGTCCGTGAGTTCCCGCCCCATCTGGCGCGCGGCCTCCGCCACTGAGATGTCGCCAACCATGGCGCCCGACCAATGCAATATCTCGCTGTCGCCATGTTCGCCGAGCACACGAGCATCGATATATGCCGGGCTGATCCCGAGATGCGCGGCGAGCAGCGTGCGGAACCGCGCCGAATCAAGAATGGTGCCGGAGCCGATCACCCGTTCCGGCGGAAACCCATGCCGGCCAGCGAGGACTGTCACAATGTATGTGATGATGTCGAGCGGATTGGACCCCACAAGGAAGATGCAATCCGATACCGCCGCCAGCACTGCCGGTATAATTCCGGAAAAGATTTCGGCGTTGCGCGACAGCAGATCCAGCCGGCTCTCGCCGGGTTTCTGGCTGGCGCCGGCCGCCAGCACGACAAGGCCCGCGCCAGCGAGATCGGCTATCTCCCCGGCGCGGACCCGGACAGGATATGACCAAGGGGTGGCGTCCAGAATGTCATGCGCCTGCGCCACGGCCAGCTCCGCCTTGCGGTCGACGAGCACGATCTCTGAGCCTACGCCGCGCATTGTCATGGCATAAGCAGCGGTGGCGCCAACCTGACCAGCGCCGATGATCCCGATTTTCATGCCATTCCTCCTATATCGATGATGGAATATTCTAACAGTATGAGCGAACATATTGCGCGCGAAGCAGCGCCAGAATGAAAGCAGGCGTCAGGAAAGCCGTGAAAATGAGAAAGCTGTCGCATCGATGGCGCTACGCCTCACCTTATCGGAATTGACTTCCTTGATCATCGTGCAGGGGATCATCGCCGCGGCGAATCCTGCGACATAATATTGAAGTATGCTGGGCAAATAGACGATGCCGATAAGGGACAGCGGCACGAGGATAATTCCGCACCCTTCAGCAGCCATCCACTGCTGGTCGCTCCGATCGAGCCAAGTCAGAACAGCATACCAGAGCGCCGGCTGGTAACGCGAAGATACCAGATGAGATTGGCAAATCCGTCCCATAACGGTCCGGCGATGCATTGCCTTTAATTGACGCAAAATCTTGGCTGTGCACGATCACGGCCATGATGAAGCGGCCGCGGGATGGGCTGAACGAGCGTTCACATCTGCCTTCAGCGAGTCACAGCTGACCGTGATGATCGCGCCGAGTGCTGCCGCCGATTTTGCGTCAATTAAAGGCAATGCATCGCACCCCACCCTCCTCCTCACCCCAAACTACATTGAAACGGCCGCTTGAGCGCGCGTCCGAGCTTCACCA
>NZ_JBKQJR010000060.1:0-3822 GCF_052326845.1 Acidocella sp.
CAGCCGAACTCTTTACATGTCTGGTCATGGCAAGAGGCGCAACACAGGGGCCGCAGACACTTCGGGATTCCACCCCACCTGAATCCGGTGGGGTCGGCTCACGACCGGCGCGGCCTAACGGCAGCCAGAATACCAAATCAGCCACGGCCCAGAGCGATAAAAGCCATCCCGGCTTAATCCGCCTGGTCGAGCTGCTGGCGCTCCAGACTGCCCGCGACGTAATGCACAGTGACACTTCGGCCGACGGTCCTAACCCGGCTCAAAGCCCCCTCCCCCAAAACCAAGGCGAACAAAATGTCCCTCAAAGTAGAAAATGTGACCCAAGCTCTGTTCTTCACTGCTGAGCAGGTGGCTGAGATTACCGGCCTTTCGATCGCGACAATCCGCCGCGCCATCCGCGACCAGAAGCTGCGAGCCCATAAATTCGGCCGCGCCGTCCGCATCCATCACCAGGATCTGAACATCTATATCGGCCGTTCTCGCGGGGAAAATGCGTGATGCTGGAAATCCAGGACCTGTTTGGCTCTCCGGCCGCTTCGGGAATACGTGGGGGAGATAATCCTACACGTTGCCTGTTCCACGCTGTCCCGAAATCTCACTCCAGCCATCGCCGGAAATCTCATGACAACGGAGGGGCACTCGTGAGCACTCAGGACCTGTTCGGCGCGATCAGCGCGCCAACCAATCATTACGGTATCAACGAAGACAAAAATCCGCCGTGCGAACACCAGCTTAAAGGTGAAGTGAAGGCTCAGGACGACGAGCCGCTCGGGCATACGAACCTGGAGCAGGACGCACCGGCTTCTCATGACCAAGGCTCCGCGGTCACTCTCGAAGCGCCAAGCGCCGAGGACACCCCGACCGACAACGCATGCTCAATGCTCCGCCCTATGCCAAAAAACGTTCAGTCGCGCATCGCCGGCGATGTCGTGGTCTGCTCAACGCCCCCGGAAACGTTCGCTGAGGCGATCGCGCTCATCACGGCAAGCGGGACCGTCGATGCAGACCGGCTTGCGGCCTTCCGGCGCGAGGTCACCTGGGTGCAGACCCGCCTGCCCCGGCACCGCGACGGCAGCCCAGCTGCCCCCCTGCCCTGCGCCCCCACGCTGCTTCGCCCGGTCCTGCAGAGCGTCAGCCCGGGCAAACACAAAATCAGCGCCAAACGCTGGTACAACATTCGCAGCGAACTGGCCGCGATCCAGCACAAAACCGGGTGGCTGCCGCCACGTGCCGGACAGGTCACGCTCAGGTCTCCCAAATGGGCACACGGCCTGGCGCTGCTCGACCAACCGCAGACGATTGCCATGTTCCGCAATTTCGCGGCGTTCTGTGAAGGACTTGGCGTCGAACCCGACCAAGTCGAGCCACAGCATCTGGACGCCTACCGAGAGCACCTGATCACATCGGCGGCCAAGCTGAAGATCGACAGCTCTCTTCAGGCCCTGCGCTACACCTGGAACCGGCTGCTCCGGCATCACCCGGACTGGGGCGGCAAGAAGCTGCCGGCCAAGCGCAATCCGCTGCAACTGCGTGGGGACAAGAATGATCTGCCGCGCGAATTCTATGACAATCTCGATGCCTACTGCGCCAAGCTGGCAAAACCTGGGATTTTTCCTAAGGGTTTTCCTGCACGTACCGCACCAAGGACCATCGAGAGCCGCCGCAAAATCCTGATCCTGTCGGCATTTGTGCTGCGGCAGAACGGCTGGGCCGCCAGCCAGATTGCCTCGCTGCGCGACTTGACCTCAGCAGCAGCGGTCGAGATCATCCTCACCGCCTACCACACCCGTAATTGCGGCGACGGACAATGGACACTGGGCGCTGAAGCCACCGCTGCGGCCCTGAAGGCCGCGGCGCGGGAATGGGCAAAATTGCCGGCCGATGAGCTGACCGCGATGGCGGAAATCTGCGACTCCGTGCGCGCCCCAAAAACGGCGTTCCCGAAGAAAGCGCGCGAGCGCCTGGCACAGTTCGATGACAAGGGCGTCGAACGCCGGTTCTGGGCGCTTCCAGAGACCATTTGGACGGACGCGCAGAAGCATGAGCGGAAAGGCCGGAAGAAGCGCGCCGCCGATCTGGCAAAATATGCGCTGGCCTTGGCCATTGCCTTCGACAAACCGTTGCGCGTCACCAACCTGGCGCACCTAGACCTGAAGCTGGACTTTGAGCATGACCGTCATGGTGCCATCATCGGCATCCGCATCGAGGGCGAGCGCACCACCAAAAATGCGCCGATCATCGAGGGGGCGCTGAGCCCGCGCACCCAGCAAATGCTCAAAATCTTCCTGGAAAAATATCGCCCGCGGCTGCTCAAAGGCTCCAGCACGGCCTTGTTTCCCGGCCAGGCCGGCAATTACGTCGACGCGAAGTCGCTCGGACGTCACCTGAAAACGCTGATCGACCGCTATCTCGGCATCACAGTCAACGTGCATCTGATCCGCGCGCTGATCTCCACGATTATCCTTGATGAGGATCCGCGCGCGGTCGTCCTGGCCCAGCGCATGCTCGACCACCGCTCGTCGACAACGACCGTGAAATCTTACGCGCAACAGCGCGGCCGGGCCGTGCAAGGCCAATACGCGGAGATAATGCATCGCCGGATCCGGAAGCTGCAAAAATGAACACTGCGCAGATGGGACTAATGAAGGTGCCGTCGTCGTCCACAAAGACCCGGAAGCCTCGCTTCCGGAACCTGTGCGTGCCTTTGGCCGGCTGGCACCCGGCGGATAGGGCTATCTGGGAGCGGGCGCAGCAGCGGAACAGGTTGTTCGACCGCGCAGCAAAGATGGCTGGCTTGGCTGCCGAGACGATCTCGGGCCGGGAGACAACCTATGGCGCCCTTTTCGCCTACCTCAAAGTTAATGGGGCGCCCGGGGCCTCATCCCGGCCCGTTGACCTCATCACAGTGGACACGATGACCGAATACACTGACTTCCTTCGGCAACGCCTCAAGGCCAGTTCCATCCATGAGGAACTCAACCGCCTGGCCGCGACGCTGCGGATCCTGGCGCCGGACCGGGATTGGGGCTGGATCCGGCGCTTGCCGAACGCGCCGTCGCGGGCGGAGATCGAGCAATCAAAAAAGCGCATCTCGCCGCCAGATCCTGCGGTGGTGCTGAACGCCGCGCTCGCGCAGTTTGACGCCGCGTCTATCAAGCCTCCCTGCGTCTTGGCTTCTGTTGAAGCGCGGGACGGCCTGATCATCGCCTTCGCGGCACTGTTCGCGCTGCGGCGGAAAAATCTCGGTGAAATTGAGCGCGGCACGCATCTGCTTGAGGATGCATCGACGGTGAGGCTGTCCTTCAACAACACCCTCAAGAACCGGACCGGCATCCTGTTCGATATCCCGCATTGGCTGATGCCGCGCCTGACCCTGTACCTGACACAGCACCGCCCTCGCCTGCTCGGCAAAACCAAGGATCACGGCGGCCTGTGGGTCAGCCGCCGGGGAACGCAGTTGTCACCGATCACGATCGCGATGATCTTCAATGATTTCGGCAACGACAGGCTGGGGCGGCACCTGAACTGCCATGTCCTGCGTCATGCCATGGCAAGCACGATCATTGTCCGGAACCCGGGCGACAACGATCTTGCCGCGGCCGCCCTTGGCCACAAGACCACCAAGATGGTCGATGAAGTCTACAGCAAGTCAGCCAGCCATGAACTCACCCGGGTGTGGCAACGGAAGCTGCGGGCGCGCAAGCGTCAGCTCGGGCTGGAAAATTAGATGGACATGCCTCCCGCCCTCATAGGATGCTCTGGGCCTCGAGAGACATCACGCTTCAAAATGCCGGAGAACGCATGATGCGCGCCGTGATTTAC
>NZ_JBKQJR010000061.1:0-3268 GCF_052326845.1 Acidocella sp.
GCCCCGGACGCCGCCGTTTCGAATTGCTAGGCTTGTTATGTAAGCGGGAAGCGAAGCCGCGCGGGCGCGGGCGAAATACTGACCGCTTTCGGTTCAATGGCGCGCGGCGAGCCTTTCAAACTGCCGACATGCCGACTGAAGCTGAAAAAACATTGATTTGGCGGTGTCGGTTGAAACTCTATCAGGCCGACCGGCTGGTGCAGGAGATTGGCTTATGACACAGGACGAGTTGACCCTCTGGGCGGCGCGGAACGGTTGGCGGGTGATGGCGGGTTGCCCCAGCCTGGTGAAACCAGGGCGGCCAAAGGATGCAATCGTGCGGCTGTCGTTCAAGGTGACCGTGGTCAGCCTGGAAGTGCGCAAGGCGACGAAATGGGAAAAGGTGGCCAGCGCCAAATACGAGGATGTTGCGATGGATGAAAATGGGGAGCGGGTGCTGGGCCTGGGATTCGAAAAGGTGCCGAGCATCACTATGCTGATGCAGGAAAATCGGGACGCACAGGTGTTTGCGAAGTTTGGGAAATAGGCAAAATTGCCGGCCCATAAACAAGGAACCTTTTGCATTTCCAGCTCAGCCAATGAGCACTGAAAATGCTATGTCCGCTTCCGGAATTTAATGCAGTCCGTATAAACGACCAAGTTGGGCGCACGGCCGTTGATTCCAACAGTAGGCAAGCCCCTCGATCCTGGGGCTCGCCTCCCGGCTATACCTCTGTCCCCTCTGCGAGCGCCAGCGCATCCTCAATGTCAACGCCGAGGTATCGCACGGTGCTCTCAATCTTCGTATGACCGAGCAGAATCTGCACCGCGCGCAGGTTGCCGGTCTGCTTGTAGATGATGGACGCCTTGGTCCGCCGCAGCGAATGCGTCCCATAATCCTCCCGGCGCAATCCAATACCGGTCACCCATTCATCCACAAGGCGGGCATATTGCCGCGTGCTGATATGGTCGGCGTGGTCGATCCGGCTTGGAAACACGAAATCGTCGATCGTGCCTCCGCGGCGTTCGAGCCAAGCCAGGATGCTGTTGCGAGCCGACTCGAGCAGTTCGAACTGAACCGGCCGCCCGGTTTTCTGTTGAACAACGATGGCGCGTGATCGAACGCGCCCGCCGCTCACAAGGTCGCCGATCTTGATCTTTACGACGTCGCAACTGCGGAGCTTGCTGTCTATGGCGAGGTCAAACAGAGCCCGGTCACGCAAGCGCCCCTCGTGATCGAGCCAGAATCTGATGGCCCAGACCTGTTGTGGCTTCAGCGCGCGCTTGCTACCCAGTTTGCGGCCAGCGTTCCACGGGCGGCACTCTCTGGCGCCCAGGTCATACTCCGAATGTCCCATAGTTTTCCTCCTCTTGGCCATCTTGGCCGAAGAAGAGATAGGCATTCAGTCGGGCAGTAGGGCGGGCCGGTAGCGAACTGACCGCTTTCCGGCCACCCGCTCAGAAAAGCGGCTGTTCCCAAGTCGACCCATGCCAGATGCTGGCGGCTACGACAAGCCGTCCGAGAAGCGGACATTAGTCCATTAGCTCAATGGCGGAGAGGAATTTCCCGGCGAGGCGGTCTAAGCGCATGATAGTCCGCCGCCATTCCTTCATACGGCCGAACAGGCGCTCGACTGCACTGCGCCGACGGTAGGCGCGGCGGTTCGGCGGGGAGGGGCTGCGACGGGCGTGGGTGGAGGGAAGAACCGCCGCGCCGCGCCTCCTCTCCTCGTTGACGCAGTGCAGCATCACCCGTAAAAGCCCGCGCTCCTAACCAGCGAAGCCCCATTAGGCGCCCCCTTACTCAGCGCCGGAGGCGCAGCTTGACCATGTCCATCACTTTCGCCGATCTCTCCCTGGCGCCGCCCCTGCAACGCGCATTGGCCGAAGAGGGGTATGCCAACCCTACCCCTATCCAGGCCCAATCGATCCCGATGCTGCTGGCGGGCCGCGACGTGCTCGGCATGGCGCAGACCGGCACAGGCAAGACCGCCGCCTTCGCGCTGCCGCTGCTGCATCGCCTTGCCATGGCGCCCCGGCCGGCCCCCAAGGGCGGTGCTCGCGTTTTGGTCCTGGCACCCACGCGGGAACTGGTCTCTCAGATCGCCGACGGCTTCGAGCGCTTCGGTCGCCATCTGCAGCCCAGCGTGACAACGATCTTCGGCGGCGTCAGTCAGTTCCACCAGGTCAATGCGCTCAAGGCTGGCGTCGACATCATCGTGGCGGCACCGGGGCGGTTGCTGGATCTGATCAACCAGGGCCTCTGCGACCTGTCGCAGCTTGAGGCGCTGGTGCTGGATGAGGCCGACCAGATGCTCGATATGGGCTTCGCCAAGCCGATCGAGCGCATCGTCGCGACGCTGCCGAAGGAACGGCATACATTGCTGTTTTCGGCGACGATGCCGAAATCCATCACCGCGCTGGCCGAAAGCCTCCTGCGCGATCCGGCGAAGGTCGAGATCGCCCCGCCCTCAACCACCGTCGACCGGATCGAGCAGTCGGTCATGTTCATGGATGCCGCCGACAAGAAGCCAGCGCTGCTGGCGCTGCTGCGGACGCCGGGGATCGGCCAGGCCGTGGTCTTCACGCTGCAGAAGAACATTGCCAACGACGTCTGCGCCTTCATCACCGAGGCGGGCATCACCGCCGAGGCCCTGCACGGCAACAAGTCGCAGGGCCAGCGGGAGCGTGCACTGGACGCCTTCCGCACCGGGACCGTGCAGGTCCTGGTGGCAACGGATATCGCGGCGCGCGGCATCGACGTCGAGACCGTGACGCATGTTTTCAACCATGACCTGCCGAGCCTGCCGGAAAGCTATGTCCACCGCATAGGCCGCACCGGCCGCGCAGGGCGCAGCGGCTTCGCCGTCACGCTCTGCGATGCCGAGCAACGTGCCTGGCTGCGTGATGTGGAGCGGGAAATCGGTCGCGCTCTGACCGTTCATGACGATCACCAGTGGCATTCGGAAGCGGCGCGGAACTCGACCATGCGCCCACCCGTGCTGGGCGGTGGCCCGGCCAAGCAAATCAAGCCGCAGGAAAAGCGCGAGCGCAAAGTCTGGACCGAGGAAGAGAAGCGCGCCGCGCGGGCAGCTTCCAGGACGGCCTGAGAGGAAATCTGAATAGGCAGGCGGGCGGGTCAGGCGGATCTTTGCCGGTCCCCCGGTGTTGCCGATTCTCACCAATAAAAACGCATCTGGTCCGGTCATAACCACTACCAGAACGAAGACGCGTCATCGGCTCGGGCACCAGTCACAATAAACATGCGCCATGCCGCTATGTGGCGCAG
>NZ_JBKQJR010000062.1:0-5996 GCF_052326845.1 Acidocella sp.
GGCTTGGCGCCCTGGCCGATCACCACCTCGATAGCATCGGCCTTGCGCAGATCAGCGAGGTTCATGCCGTAGCGGGACGGCAAATACTGGTACACCAAGGTCTCGCTGTGGCCGCGTTCCTCCGGCGTCATGCCACCATCGCCCGTGGTGGTGGAGGTGCCAACCGCCGTGGCGCCGCGGCCCAGAGCCTCCTTGGCGTTGCCCGAGAGCGCGCCGAAGGACATGCCCGCGATCGTCACAGGAATTTTCAGGTGGATCGGCTTCTTGGCGAAGCGGGTGCCGAGCACGACATCCGTGCCGCATTTCTCGCGGTAGCCTTCCAGCGGGTAGCGGGAGACGGACGCGCCAAGGAACACCAGGTCATCGAAATGCGGCAGCTTGCGCTTGGTGCCGCCACCACGAATGTCGTAGATGCCGGTGGCGGCAGCGCGCTCTATCTCGGAGATGGTGTACGGATCGAAAGTCGCCGAATAACGTGGCTTGGTCTGCGGGATATGCGGGAGGTTCGTTTCGTTCATCTCAGTAGGCCCCGGCATTGTCGACATGGAAGTTATACAGTTTGCGGGCCGAGCCGTAGCGGGTAAACTCTTCCGGCTTGGCATCGGCACCAGCCTTGGCGAGCAACCCCGCGAGGATGGTCTTGTCCTCCTGCGTCATCTCCTTCACCTCGCAATCGGCACCCAGGCTCGCCACATTGCCCTTCACGAAGAGCCGCGCCTCGTAGAGCGAGTCGCCCAGCGCCTCGCCGGCATCGCCGCAGATCACGAGATTGCCGCTCTGCGCCATGAACGCGCTCATATGGCCGACATTGCCCTTCACCACGATGTCCACGCCCTTCATGGAGATGCCGCAGCGGGCGGAGGCGTTGCCGTCGATGATCAACAGACCGCCATGCGCGGTGGCGCCAGCGGACTGGCTGGCATCGCCCTTCACATGCACGAGGCCGGACATCATGTTCTCGGCGACGCCGGTGCCGACGCTGCCATTCACGGTGATGGCGGCGCCGTCGTTCATGCCGGCGCAGTAATAACCGGCATGGCCGTCGATGGTGACAGAAACCGGGGCGGTGATGCCGACGGCGATGGCATGCGCGCCGCGCGGATTGAGCACCGTCCAGACGGTCTGGTTACTACCGGCGTTCAGGGATTGCAGGACGCCGTTCAAATCCCGCAGGTTGGAACTGGAAAGATCGAAAACAACGGTATTTTCCAAGGTCTTTTGTACAGCACTCATGCCGCGCGCTCCCAGAAATAGACTTTCGCCGGTTCGGGCTCGAAGATATGCGCGTGCTCGATGCCCGGCAGATCGGCCAGCGCCCGGTATTCCGAACCGAAGGCCACATAGTCATCGGTCTCCGCCATCACGGCTGGTTTGCATGCCACCGGATCGCGCAGCACGCCAAAGCCGGATTCCGTGCCGACGACAAAGGTGTAGAAGCCATCAAGAGATTCCAGCGCCGCGTGCAACGCTTCGTCGAGCTTCTTGCCCTCGCGCAGCTGGTAGGCGACGAATCCCGCCGCCACTTCGGTATCGTTCTGCGTCTCGAACTTGATGCCTTCGCGCATCAGCACGCGGCGGACATCGTTATGGTTCGAAAGCGAGCCGTTATGCACCAGGCACTGGTCGGTGCCGGTGGAGAACGGATGCGCGCCTTGTGTCGTCACGGCCGATTCGGTGGCCATGCGGGTATGGCCGATGGCATGGCTGCCGGACATCTTCTGCAGCCCGAAGCGCTTGGAAACCTCATCCGGCAGGCCGACGCCCTTGAACAGCTCCATGCGCTCACCCACGGAGACGATGGAGATCTCCGGATGGCGGGCCAGCACGGCGCGGATTTCGGCCTCCCGCTCGGCGGGGAAAGAGATGACCGCGTGGTCGTCATGCTCGGTGCAAGTCAGGTCAAACTTGGCCGGAAGGGCAAGAAAATCGAAACCCGCGGTCGCGCGCAGGGTGAATTTGAGATGACCCGGCATACCCGCGCCGTAGATTGCAAAACCCGCTGAATCCGGGCCGCGCTCCGTCAACACCGAGAGCATGCCAGCGGTAAGGCGGCCAAGTTCCGGCTCCAGGGCGGGGTTTTTCAGGAATAATCCGGCAATGCCACACATTGTCTGTGCAAACTCCATAAGACCTGGGGTGATGTTAACTGCGCCCCGCCACAACGTCAACCATGAAGAATAAAGTATTCTTAAAAAGAAAGTACAGCGGCACGGCTTGAAATACCGGTCTTTGGGCCGATATCCGGCACGACCTGAAGGAGACGCAGATGCTCGTTTGCACCGGCTTTGCCGCGCCCACGCTCAAGGCGTGAACCGGGCCGTGGCCACGCCCCTCCTCACGCATATCCTGGAAACCTCCCTCTACGTGGCGGATCTGGAGCGCGCCGAGGCGTTTTACCTGCGTGTGTTCGGGTTCGAGCCCCTGTACCAGGACGATCGGATAATAGCCCTGCGCGTGGCAACGCAGGGCGTGCTGCTCCTTTTTCTGCGCGGCGCATCGGAAGACGGCAGCGACATTCCGGGCGGACATGTACCGGGGCATGGCGGCCAGGGGCGGCAGCATTTGTGCTTCGCCATTCCCAGGGCGGCGCTGCCCGAGTGGGAGGCGCATCTGGCCGCGCAAGGCGTGCCGGTTGAAAGCCGGGTGACGTGGCGGCTGGGAGGCCAAAGCCTCTATATCCGCGACCCGGACGGCCATTCCGTGGAACTGGCGACGCCGGGGGTCTGGGCGAATTATTAGCGCCGCCCCGAGCCTTTGGCGGAAATAAAAAAAGCCCCGGTTTTCACCGGGGCTTTTTTAATCAGGCCGCCTTGGCTTCCTGGCGTTCCTTGAGGAAGGTGCGGAATTCCAACCCCTCGCGCAGGCGGCGCACCAGCATTTGCGGGGAGCGGATCATCTCGTTGAGGATCGAGAGGATCTTGCTCGGACGGAAATAGAACTCGCGGTAAAGCGTCTCCACGGAGTCGAAGATCTCCTTGTGGGAGAGATGCGGGTAGTGCAGCGGGGCGATCTGCACGCCGTGCTCGTCGATCAGTTCCGCGTGCTCCACGTCGAGCCAGCCTTCCTTCACCGCCTGGTTGTACAGGAAGGTGCCCGGGTACGGGGCAGCCAGCGATACCTGGATGGTGTGCGGGTTGATCTCCTTGGCGAAGGCGATCGTCTCCTTCAGCGTCTCCTTCGTCTCGCCGGGCAGGCCGGCGATGAAGGTGCCGTGGATCATGATGCCCAGCTTGTGGCAGTCGGCGGTGAATTTCTTCGCCACCTCGATGCGCATGCCCTTCTTGATGTTGTGCAGAATCTGCTGGTTGCCGGACTCGTAGCCCACCAGCAGCAGGCGCAGCCCGTTCGCCTTCAGCACCTTCAGCGTCTCGTAGGGCACGTTGGCCTTGGCGTTGCAGGACCAGGTGACGCCGAGCTTGCCCAGCTCCTTGGCGATGGCCTCGGCGCGGGGCAGATCATCGGTGAAGGTGTCGTCGTCGAACATAAATTCCTGCACCTGCGGGAACAGCTCTTTCGCGCGCTTGATCTCGGCGATGACGTTCTCGACCGAGCGGGTGCGGTATTTATGCCCGCCCACCGTCTGCGGCCACAGACAGAAGGTGCAGTGCGACTTGCAGCCGCGGCCCGTGTAGATGGAGATGTACGGATGCTTGAGGTAGCCGATGAAGTAATCCTCGATGCGCAGATGCTTCTTGTACACATCGACGACGAAGGGCAGCTCGTCCATGTTCATCAGCAGCGGGCGGTCCTCGTTCTTCACGATCTCGCCCGCCTCGTTGCGGTACCAGATGCCCTTCACGTCCTTCAGCGCGGCACCCTCGGCGATTTCCTTGATGGTGAAATCGAACTCGTTGCCGCAGACAAAATCCAGCACCTTGGCGCGCTCGAGCGACTCAACCGGCTGCACGGCGACCTTGGCGCCGATGAAGCCGATCAGCAGATTCGGGTTCAGCTTCTTGAACTCTTCCGCCACCTTCACGTCATTGCCGAAGGAGGGCGTGGAGGTGTGGATGATCAGCAGGCCGTGCGTCTTGGCGTGCGGCAGCACGTCCGCCATGGTCAGCTTGGCCGGCGGCGCGTCGATCAGCGTGGAATCGGGCAGCAGCGCCGCGGGCTGGGCCAGCCAGGTGGGGAACCAGAAGGACTTGATCTCGCGCCGCGCCTGGTAGCGCGAGCCGGCACCACCGTCGAAACCGTCGAAGGAGGGAGGTTGCAGGAACAGGGTTTTCAGTTTCGTCATCTCTTCTCTCTCAGCGGTGCGGCAATTTACCGGCGTCGGCGTGCATCACCTGGCCGCGCCAATCAACTTGGCTGCCGGTGAAACTCGCGACATAAATGATGGTGGAACAGAAATCGCGCAACAACAAAAGCCACGCCTCGCCGGTTTTCGGCAGGCGAAGCTCCGCGTCGATCTTGCGCGAGACGGCGTATCGGGTGGCCAGAACGAACAGGAACAGCCCCCAGGACCAGACGACGCCACCGGCGAACAGCACGGTGAGCACAGCCCAGAACAGCGAGAATTGCAGGACCGAGGCGGCATATGGCACCGGCACCAGCGCCCGGATGGTGCGGGCCCAACGCAGCTCGTGCCGGAACAGGGACGCGAAATCCGCCTCCGGCACTGTGGTGGCCGGGACCACCTGGGCCAAGGCGAGTTCGTACCCGCGCGCCAGGACCAGCCGGCCGAGCACCTGGTCGTCCGCCAGATTATTGGCCACAGCCTCCAACCCGCCGATTTCCGCCAGCACGGCCTTGGACAGCGCCATGGTCACACCCAGGCAATCCTGCCGGCCGAGCTGGCGCGCCAGCAGCGCGCCGGGCAGGAAAGTGTAGTTGATCTGGCTGGCGCCGAGCAGTGCTGGCAGCCCCGGCGCGCCGGGCAGACCGGTATAGAGCGTGGTGACAAGCCCGACATTGGGCTGCTCCATCGCCGCCACCACGCGGTCAAGAAAATACACCGGCACATGGATGTCGGCATCGGAGACCACCAGCAGCTCGTGCTTGGCCTCCGGCAACATATTGATAAGATTTGAGATCTTGCGATTGCTGCCGTGCAGCGTGGCATCCACCACCACCGTCACGTCCCGCTCCGGGTAGCGCGCACGCAGTCTGGCGAGCACGTCCAGCACCGGGTCCGTCTCGCACTGCACGCCGAACACCAGCTGGTAGTCCGGGTAGGTAACCAGGAAGAAGGACTCCAGGGCCAGCTCGGTCAGCGGGTCCACGCCGCATAGCGGCTTGAGCACCGAGACGGGCGGGCGCGCCGCCGGCACCGGCGCCGGAGCGGCGACAAGGCGCTCGATCAGCCGCATGCCGAGGAGCAGCTGCGCCACGCCCGCAAGCGCGCACAGACTGGTGAAAGCGGACGGGATATTCACGCTAGATCCAGTGCTGGACTGGGAGAGGCATTACTGCGCCGCCGGGAGGTTCTGCAGAGCGGCGATCTTGTCCTTGAGCGCCTTGATCAGCGGTGAAGCATCGCCGGAGGTGACCAGGGAGGCGAAATCGGAGGCATGCACGGCCACCTGGCTGATCGTGCCGTTCAGCAGCACGTCGGTGATCTGCCAGCCATTGGCACCGTTCTCCATCACGTAGTCCAGCTCGACGGGCTCGCTGCCATCGCCGGGGATGAGCTGGGTCTCGACGATCTCCTTCGCGCCCAGTGCCTTCTCTTCCGGCAGGACCTTGAAGCTCTGCCCGCTATAGGCGTTGAACTCGGCGACATAGCTGGAGATGGTGAACTGCTCGAACAGCTGGGCCAGCTCCTGCTGCTGGTCCGCCGGCAGAGTGGACCACAGGAAGCCCACCGAGTTCTTGGTGACTTACGGCAGGTTGTAGCTCTGCCGGACGACTGGGGCGAGCGCATCGTAGCGCGCCTGGAAGTCCTTGCCGGCGGAACCCGCTTTCATGCTGGCGAGCAGGCCGTCGTCAAGCGCCGTGGCGGGGGCCGACTCGAAATGATATCCGCCCTTGCTGCGAATCCATGAAACCGACCC
>NZ_JBKQJR010000063.1:0-7015 GCF_052326845.1 Acidocella sp.
GGCGCGCCAAAAGGCGCGCTGTGGGCAGCGCCGCAGCGAACAATTATCACATTTTAGGGAGGGCGGTGGTAGAGCGTCTGCATGGCATGCAGAAGGTCAGCGGTTCGATTCCGCTTAGCTCCACCACCGTACTCCCTAAAATGTGATGGTTATTCGCCGCGGCATTGCCCGCAGCGCGCCTTTCGGCGCGCCGGGGCGTTTGTTCGCGGCTTCAGGCGACTGCCAGCTTCACGTCCACGGTTTTGTGGATGGCGTTGGAGTAGGGGCAGACGATGTGCGCCTTCTGCACCAGGTCTTCCAGCTTTGCCTTGTCCAGCCCCGGGGAGCTGATGGTGAGTGCTGCGGTGATGCCGAAGCCGGTGCCATCCTCGCGCGGGCCGATGCCGATATCCGCCGCCACCTTGGTCTCGGGCGACAGCGCGACCTTCTCCTTGCCCGCCACGAATTTCAGCGCGCCGAGAAAGCAGGCCGAAAAGCCGACCGAGAAGAGCTGCTCGGGGTTGGTGCCGGGGCCGCTATCGCCGCCCAGCTCCTTGGGCACGGAGAGTTTAACGGAGATTCGGCCGTCATCGCTGGCACCCTGGCCGTCGCGGCCGCCAGTGGCGTGTCCATGGGCAGTGTATTTCACGTCAGGCATCGTTTGTCCTCCGGGGTTGGTTATCCGGAGGATGTGGCGACGCGCCGGCTCAGCGCAAGGCGGCGCTGAATTCCGCGATGCGCGCGCAGGCTTGTGCCAGCACGGGTTCGGAGGTGGCGGTGGAGATGCGGATATGCCCGGGCATGGCGAAGGCCGAGCCCTGCACCACGCCGGTATGGGCTTCCTCCAGCAGGGCCATGGCGAAGTCCACATCCGTATGCAGCTTGCGCCCGCCAGGGGTGGTCTTGCCGAGGCAGCCGGAGATGCCGGGGAACACGTAGAACGCACCTTCCGGCTGGTGGCAGGAAAGGCCCGGAACCTGGTTCAGCGCCGCCACTACCAGGTCGCGCCGGGCCTGATACGCCGCCGCCCGTTCGGCCAGGAAATCCTGCGGGCCGGTGAGTGCTGCCAGCGCCGCGGCCTGGCCCACCGAGGACACGCCGGAAGTGGCCGTGGCCTGCACCACCGTGCAGGCCTTGATGAGTTCCGCCGGGCCGAAGCACCAGCCCACGCGCCAGCCGGTCATGGCGTAGGTTTTTGAGACGCCGGACATGGTCACCACCCGGTCCGCCAGATCCGGCGCCACGCCGAGCAGGGTGGCGTGCTTGCGCTGATCGAACAGCAGGTGCTCGTAGATATCGTCGGACAGCGCCCAGACATGTGGATTGGCGCGCAGCACCTCCGCCAGCGCCTTCAGCTGGGCCTCGGTGCAGGCGGCGCCGGAGGGGTTGTTCGGGTAGTTCAGCAGCAGCAGCCTGGTGCGCGGGGTGATGGCCCGCTCCAGCGCCTCGGGGCGCAGCATGAAGCCATCCGCCTGCGGGCAGGGCACGAACACTGGCTTGGCGCCCGCGAAATTCACCGTCTGCTCATAGCCGGCCCAGGCGGGGGCGGGGATGATCACCTCGTCCCCGGCTTCGGTCAGCGACATCAGCACGTTGAAGATGGCCTGCTTGCCGCCATTGGTGACGAGCACATCCGCCGGGCGGATCTTCACGCCGTGTTCGCGGTGGAATTTTTCCGCCACCGCGTTGCGCAGCGCCTCGGTGCCGCCGAGCGGGGGGTATCTGGTCTCGCCGCGCAGGGCGGCCTCATGCGCCGCTTGCACAACATGTCCGGGCGTCGGGAAATCCGGCTCGCCCAGCGAGAGCGAGATCACGTCATGGCCCTCCGCCCGTAAGGCGCGCGCCCGCGCTGCCGTGGCAAAGGTGGCCGCCAACTCGGTCCGTCCGATTCGTGCTGCAAATTTCGTCATGGCCCGGGTTTAGGCCGTGCCGCTGGCCTTGGGCAAGCAAGGTGCCTCGGGCCAGCAAGGCGGGCGGGGCAGCCGTGCCTTGGGCAGATTGCTCGTGGCGGGAGGTGGGATTATGACCGCGCATCGGTTTTATTTCACATCCGCAGAGGGAGCGTAGCATGGCTGAAAACTTCGACGTCATCGTGATCGGGGCCGGTCCGGGCGGTTATGTTTGCGCGATCCGCGCGGCACAGCTCGGCTTCAAGGTCGCCTGCGTCGAGAAGCGTGAGACGCTCGGCGGCACCTGCCTGAACATCGGGTGCATCCCCTCCAAGGCGCTGCTTCAGTCCTCTGAGGATTTTGAGCACGCCAAGCACGGGCTGCAGGACCATGGCATCTCCGTGGGCGAGGTGAAGATCGACATCGCCCGCATGCAGGCGCGCAAGGCCGAGGTGGTCGGCGCCAACACCAAGGGCATCGAGTTCCTGTTCAAGAAGAACAAGGTCACCTGGATCAAGGGCGCGGCGAGCTTCACCGGCCCGGGCGCCATCGAGGTTGAGGGCAAGCCCTACACCGCCAAGCATATCGTCATCGCCACCGGCTCCGACTCCGTGCCGCTGAAGGGCGTCGAGGTCGATGAGAAGCGCATCGTCACCTCCACCGGCGCGCTGGAGTTGGACAAGGTGCCGGGCCACATGGTCATCATCGGCGGCGGCGTGATCGGGCTGGAGCTGGGCAGCGTGTGGCACCGCCTGGGCGCGGACGTCACCGTGGTGGAGTTCCTCGACCGCATCACCCCTGGCCTGGATGGCGAGATCTCCAAGACCTTCCAGCAGGTGCTGACCAAGCAGGGCTTCCAGTTCAAGCTTGGCCACAAGGTGACCAGCGCCAAGGCGGAAGGCGAGGGCGTGACCCTGACCATCGAGCCGGCCAAGGGCGGCGAGCCGGAGCAGATCAAGGCCGACATCGTGCTGCTGGCCATTGGCCGCTACGCCTATACCGAGGGCCTGAACCTTGCCGCTGCCGGTGTGGAGACCGACGAGCGCGGCCGCGTGAAGACCGACGCGCATTACGCCACCAACGTGTCGGGCATCTATGCCATTGGCGACGTGATCGCCGGGCCGATGCTGGCGCACAAGGCCGAAGAAGAGGGCGTGGCCCTGGCCGAGCGCCTGGCTGGTCAGGCTGGCCATGTGAATTACGGCGCCATCCCGAGCGTTGTTTACACCTGGCCGGAAGTGGCCTCGGTGGGCGCCACCGAGGAAGAGCTGAAGGCCGCGGGCATTGCCTATACCGTCGGCAAGTTTCCCTTCATGGCCAATGGCCGCGCCCGCGCCATGGGCGCGACCGAGGGCTTCGCCAAGATCCTGGCCGAGAAGGGCACGGACAAACTGCTCGGCGCGCATATCATCGGGCCGGATGCGGGCACGCTGATCGCCGAGCTGACCACGGCGCTGGAATTTGGCGCCTCGGCCGAGGATGTGGCGCGCGTCTGCCATGCCCACCCGACGCTGAGCGAAGTGGTGAAGGAAGCGGCGCTCGCCGTGGATGGCCGGGCGATCCATATCTGAGATGACCGGCTCCATCCGCCTCGGCGTCAACATCGACCATGTGGCCACGCTGCGCAACGCGCGCGGCGGCGGCCACCCGGACCCGTTCACGGTGGCGAAAGCCTGTGTCGCCGCGGGGGCGGATGGCATCACCATCCACCTGCGCGAGGACCGGCGGCACATCCGCGACGCCGATGCCGAGGTGATCTGCCGCTGGGCGGCCAAGCCGGTGAATTTCGAGATGGCGGCGACGGAAGAGATGGCCGCCATCGCCACCCGGCTGAAGCCGCATGGCGCGTGCATCGTGCCGGAGCGCCGAGCCGAGGTGACGACCGAGGGCGGGCTGAACGTGGTGCAGCAGCGCGAGGCGCTGAAGCCCGTGATCAGGCGGTTGCGAGATGCGGGGATTATCGTCTCCCTGTTCATCGACCCGGAGCCGGACCAGGTGCGCGCGGCGGCGGAAATCGGCGCCCAGGTGGTGGAGTTGCACACCGGCGCCTATGCGCACGGCAAACCGGGTGAGCTGGAGCGGCTGCGTCAGGCGGCGGTGTTGACCACGCAGGTGGGGCTGGAATGCCATGCCGGGCATGGGCTGACCTTTGCCAACGTGCAGCCCGTGGCGGCTTTGCCGGAGATCCGCGAGTTGAATATCGGGCATTTCCTGATCGGAGAGGCGCTGTTGATCGGCCTGCCTGCCGCGATTGCCGAGATGAAGCGGTTGATGCGCGAAGCCCGCGAGGGCTGACATAAAACTAAGTAGGGAATAATCCCCTGGATTAATTGCGAGACGCGGCGCAGCGCACCCTTGGCGCGCCGCCCGGCGCCCGGCATCATGATTTCATGTTGAAATCCGTGACCCCGCGCAACCGGCGTGTCCTGCTCAGTGGCGCCACCGGGGTGCTGCAGCGCCTGGCGCAGCTGGCGGCGAGCGTGATCATCCTGCCGCTGGTGCTGCATCGCTTGGGCGAGGCGGGGTTCGGCGTGTGGGGTGCTGCGACATCGCTCACCTGGGCGGCGGCCATGCTCGACCTGGGGCTGGGCGGCGCGCTCGTCACGCTGCTGCCCGCGGCGCGGCACAAAGGCGAGGACCCGCGCGATTATGTGACAGCCTGCCTGTTGGTTGGCGCGGCGCTTGGCTTGGCACTGCTGGCGGGCGGGGCGGCGGTGTTGCTGGCTTGGCCGTGCCTGATGCCCTCGGCGCCGTTCCTGGCCGCGGGGCTGTGCATGGCCGTCAATATTCCGCTGGGGCTGGCGGGCTCGCTCTGGTTCGGGCTGCAGAAAGGCCATGTCGCCGGGTTGTGGGATTTGGTGCAGACCGGGCTGATGCTGGGCTTCGTCATTGCCGGGGCTTGGGCGGGGGTGGGGGTGACGGTGCTGACGCTGGCCGTGTTTGGCGCCGGGGTGCTGGCTAATGCCGGCAGCCTCGGCCACGCTTTGGCAACGCAGCCAATGCTGCGCCCGAAGAAGCGGCCGAATTTCACCGCGATCGGCCATGCCTTGCGCGGCGGCGCGCTGCTGGCGCTGATCACTATCGCTGCCTCCTGCGCCTATGTGTTCGATAATGTGCTGGCGCTGGATTGGCTCGGCCCGCAGGCGGCGGCGCAGATGACGGTGGCGCTACGGGTGTGCATCACCGCGATTGGCATGCTCATGGTCGCCACGCAGGCGCTGTGGCCGGCTTTTGCCGAGGCCGTGGCGCTGGAAGACCACCGCTGGGTGGCGCGAACATTGTGGCGCGGCACGCTCGCGGTGGCCGGGCTGGCTTGCGCCGGGGCTGGGGTGATCGTGATCGCGGGCAACCGGGTGCTGGCGCTCTGGCTGCACCAGGATTTGCATCTGCCGCCCGCATTGTTCCTCGCCATGGCGGGGTGGATCGTCACTCTTACCCTGCCGCGCGTGGCCGGGTTGCTGCTCAACGCTGTTGCCCAGTACCGGGGGCAATTCATCGCCCAGCTTGCGGCCACGGCGCTGGCGCTGGGGCTCAAACCTGCCATGGCGGCGGCATTCGGCGCCGCCGGCCTGCTTGGCGCGACGCCGCTCGCCGCGATGCTTATTCTCTGCCCCGCCTATGCTTGGCTCGTCTGGCGCCAGGTCGCGGCGCCTCGTTTCATGAAAGCCCAACCATGCCGTTCCTGAGCGTCATCACCCCCTGCTACAACGAGGAAGCCAATGTGGCCGAGCTGCATGCGCGGGTCGCCGCCGCCATGGCCACGCTGCCGGATTGCACCTACGAGCATATCTTCATCGACAACGCCTCCACCGACCGCACCGTGGCGCTGCTGAAGGAGATCGCCGCCAAGGATGCGCGCGTGAAGATCATCGTCAACGCCCGCAATTTCGGCCATATCCGCTCGCCGATGCACGCGCTGATGCAGGCCAAGGGGGAGGCGGTGATCAGCATTGTCGCCGACTTGCAGGACCCGCCGGAGATGATCCCGACGCTGGTGGAAAAATGGCGTGAGGGCTTTGATACCGTGCTGTGCATCAAGCGCACCTCCGAGGAGACGCCCGCGATGTTCTTCCTGCGCAGGGCCTATTACGCGCTGGTCGAGCGCATGGCCGCGATCGAGACGATCCAGAATTTCACCGGCTTTGGCCTGTACGACCGCAAGGTGATCGAGGCGGTGCGTGGCTTCGACGACCCGTACCCGTTCTTCCGCGGCATGATTGCGGAGATCGGGCTTAATATCTGCAAGATTCCCTACGACCAGCCGGTGCGCCGGCGCGGCATCACCAAGAACAATTTCTATACGCTGTACGACATCGGGATGCTTGGCATCACGAATCTGTCGAAAGTGCCGCTGCGGCTGGTCACGGCGTTTGGCTTTGTCTGTGCCTGCGTGTCGTTCGTGGCGGGGTTTGGCTACCTGATCTACAAGTTGATCTACTGGTCGAGCTTCACCGTCGGCATGGCGCCGCTGGTCATCGGGCTGTTCTTCCTGGGCTCGGTGCAACTGGTTTCGCTGGGCATCATCGGTGAATATGTCGGGGCGATCCACACGCAGGTGCAGAAACGCCCTTACGTGACCGAGAAGGAGCGCATCGGTTTCTAGCGCCATGATGGATCGCTTCCGGATCAGCGCCATAGGCTTGGCGGTGCTGGCGGTGTTTGCCGCGCTGCATGAGTTTGCGCTCCCGCTCTATGAATTTTTCACCCGTGTGCCGGACGGTACGGCCAAGGCGCATCCCTTCGTGGACTCGCTGGCGATTTTGCAGGCCGGTGCGTGCTGGCGCGCGGGGGTGGACGTGTACCGTCCCAGCGCCTGCCTGGATGGCGGGGTGTTCAACTATTCGCCGGTGCTGCTTCGTGCCGCGCTGCTGCCGATCGGCCCGGGCGATACGCTGGCCGTGGGGCTGCTACTCTGCCTTGGCTTTCTGGCGGCGCTGGCGCTGCTGCCGGCGCCAGCCCGTGGATGGGAGTTCCGGTTCCGCCTGGCCGCCAGCCTGTCCCCCGCCAGCTATTATGCGCTGGAGCAGGGCAACCTGGATGCCGGGCTGTTCGCCGCCATCACGCTGGCCGTCTGGCTGCTGCTGCGCGCGCCCCGGGCGCGGCTGGCCGCCTATGGCATTTTCGCCCTAGGTGCTGCGGCAAAATTC
>NZ_JBKQJR010000064.1:0-29905 GCF_052326845.1 Acidocella sp.
GGCGTGAGCCCGGATGTCACCGTGTCCGACTCCAACCTGCCGGATGACGCGTTCTTCGCCCAGCTGCGCGAGACGGACCTGCTGAACTCCTTCGCCAACCCCACAGGCCAGAACACTGCCCCGCTGCCGCCGGCGTCGCCTCTGCCCGCCGTGACCGCCAGCATTCCGGGCAAGCCGCCCGCGAACTGGCCGGCCTTTGACCCCACCAAGCCGAGCACCGACTTCCAGCTGCAGATGGGGATCAAGCTGCTGGACGGCATGTCCACCGCGCAGTAACGGGCTGGCCATGACTGATCATACCTCCCTGCCGTACCGGTTGAACGTCGGCGCGGTGCTGTTTGGCCCGGATGGGCGCGTGTTTGTCGGCAAGCGAATCGGCATCATCAATGCCTGGCAGCTTCCGCAAGGCGGGATCGACGCCGACGAGGACCCGCGCGCGGCGGTGCTGCGCGAGCTGTTGGAGGAGATCGGCACGGACAAGGCCGAGGTGCTGGGCGAGCACCCTGGCTGGCTGGAGTACGACCTGCCCCCTTCCCTGATCGGCGTGGCCTGGGGCGGCAAGTATCGCGGCCAAAAGCAGAAATGGTTCGCGCTCAAATTCCTCGGCCAGGATGAGGACATCCAGCTCGATGCGGATTCGCACCCCGAGTTCGAGGACTGGACATGGGTGCCCCTGGCCGAGCTGCCAGCCCTGGCCGTGGACTTCAAACGCGAAATTTACGAAATACTTGCGCGCGACTTTGCGGTATATGCAATACCGTAACGTTACCAATAACAAATAGGGAACGCCGATGCTGAAATTGACCGCCGCCGATGGCCACGAGTTCAGCGCCTTCGAGGCCGGCAATGTAAACGCCCCGCGCGGCTTGGTCGTGGCGCAGGAGATTTTCGGCGTGAACGCGCATATGCGCGCCGTCTCCGAGCGCCTGGCCAGCTACGGCTACCGTGTGCTGTGCCCGCAGATGTTCGACCGCGTGCAGCGCAACGTGGAACTCGGCTACGGACCGCAGGACATCGAGAAAGGCCGGGCGCTGCGCGCGCAAATCACCGAGGCGCAGGTGCTGCTGGACCTGCAAGCCACGGCCGCGGCCTTCGGCGGCAAGCCGGTGGGGATTATCGGCTACTGCTGGGGCGGCACCCTGGCCTGGCTCGGCGCCACCAAGACCGAATCTTTCTGGGCTGCCGCCGGCTGGTATGGCGCGGGCATTGCGGCACAGCGCGACCTGGTGCCCAACTGCCCCGTGCAGCTGCATTTCGGCGAGCGCGACCACAGCATCCCGCTGGCCGATGTCGAGGCCATCCGCAAGGCGCAGCCGGGAATCGAGGTGTACGTCTACCCGGGCGCGGAGCATGGCTTCGGCTGCGAGGCCCGGGCAAGCTACAGCCGCAAGGACTGGGAGCTGGCGGAACTGCGCAGCCTGGCCTTCTTCGCCGAGCACGTCCGCTAGGCCAGAACAGCCCCCCGCGCGGCCGGACGAGCGCGCGACCGAAGCCAAACACGCCGGCTGCGCCTCCCAGAGACAAATCCTGATGTGACAGAACCGCCAGCCGGATATGCCGCGCGCGCCGTCATTATGGGCGCCAACCTCCCTAAATGTCATTGAATTGCAACGCAAATCCCGTCGCCATTGTCACACGCTTCAATTATTGCGGGGCCAGGCGGGGAACTCCCCGCTCATCCGAACAGGGACTCCTTCTCAGGGACTCAACATAAGGAACGCGAACGTGAAGATTCTGACCAACCTCCTCCGCTCCGGCGTTGCCGCGCTGGCCATTGCCTCGGCCGCCGGCGCCGCCCACGCCCAGACTGTCGACGTCCCGCTGATCGAAAGCGGCTCCAGCCTGCTTTACCCGCTGTTCAACCTGTGGGTCGCCTCCTACTCCGCCGAGCACGCCGGCGCTGACATCACCACCACCTCGACCGGTTCGGGTGCGGGTATCGCCCAGTCCACCAAGGGCCTGATTCAGATCGGCGCCTCCGACGCCTACATGTCCGACGCGATGGCCAAGGCCAACCCGACGATGATGAGCATCCCGCTCGCCATCTCCAGCCAGGCCGTGAACTACAACCTGCCCGGCATCACCAACCTGAAGCTCTCCGGCCCGATCCTGGCTGGCATCTATGAGGGCAAGATCACTATGTGGAACGACCCGGCCATCGCCGCGGCGAACCCGGGCGTGAACCTGCCGAACCACGTGATCGTGCCGGTGCACCGTCTGGACGGCTCGGGCGACACCTTCATCTTCACCCAGTACCTCGCCGCCTCCGACGCCGGCTGGGCCTCCACCCTGCATTACGGCACCGCCGTGTCCTGGCCGGCCATCGCCGGCGAGATCGGCGCCAAGGGTAACTCGGGCATGCTCTCCGCCGCCGCCGCCAACCAGTACTCCGTCGCCTATATCGGCATCTCCTTCGCCGACAAGGCTGCCGCCGCCGGTCTCGGCCAGGCTGCGCTGCTGAACAAGACCGGCAACTACGTGCTGCCGACCGAGGACAACATCGCCGCCGCTGCCGCCTCCGTCGCCAACACCACCCCGGCCGATGAGCGCGTCAGCATGATCTTCGCCGAAGGCGCCAACGCTTACCCGATCGTGAATTATGAGTATGCGATCGTGAACAGCCAGCAGCCGGCTGCAGCCATGGCCTCCGCCATCCACGACTTCCTGACCTGGGCGATCAACGAGGGCAACAGCCCGACCTTCCTGAACCAGGTCCACTTCCTGCCGCTGCCGGCGGCCGTGAAGACCCTGTCCCAGGCCCAGATCGACAAAATCCAGTAAGACGCCTAAACACCTCCCCTTCCGGCACCAGCCGGAAGGGGACCCTTCAAATCCATACGGTGGACCATGAAAATCAGGCCATTTCGTCTATCAGTCCTGTCTCTCAGCCTAATGATTCCCGCCGCGCTATGCGCGGTTGTTTTGTTTCTGGTGGTGTATTCGGGCCAGGCCATGATCTTCAACGGCCTGCACTTCGTCACCAACATCAACTGGAACCTCGGCGACCTTTACAGTGACCCTGTCACGGTTAACGGAATCTCCATTCCGCCAGGCGCCAATTACGGCATCCTGGTCTTCATCGTCGGCACGCTGGCCTCTTCCGGCATCGCCATCCTCATCGCCGTGCCGCTCTCCATCGGCGCCGCCATCTGCCTGGCCGAGGCCGTGCCGCACCGCATCCGTCCGGTGCTGTCCATGCTCGTCGAGCTGGTCGCCGTGGTGCCCTCCGTGGTGTTCGGCCTCTGGGGCATCGCCGTGCTGATCCCCTTTATCGGCCATTATCTCAGCCCCACCGGCAACGGTTACGGCCTGCTCGCCGCCTCCATCGTGCTGGCGCTGATGATCACGCCGATCATCGCCTCCACGTTGCTGGATGCGCTGATGCAGGTGCCCACGGAGAACCGCGAATCCGCATTCGCCCTCGGCGCCACACATTTCGAGGTCGTCTCCAAGGCGATGATGCCGATGGTGCGCACGACCCTGATCGGCGGCATCGTGCTGGCGCTGGGCCGCGCCTTGGGTGAGACCATGGCCGTGCTGATGGTCTCGGGCGGCGGCATCAACATCCTGCCGACCTCGCTGTTCAGCCCGATCTCGACCATCGCCTCCTTCATCGTCAGCCAGCTCGACAGCGCCGAGGCCGACCCGACCAACATGTCGGTGCGCACCCTGTCCGAGATCGCGCTGGTGCTGTTCATCATCACGCTGGCGGTCAACGCCGCTGCCAAACTGCTTACGTCCGGAGCTCTCAATGTCCGCAAGCACTAGTCTTAAGACTCCGCGCACAGCCCTGGAACTGCAACGCATCGTCGTCAGCAAGCTCGGCTGGGTGGGCTGCGGCATCGCGCTGCTGCTGGTCATTGCCCCGCTGCTGGATATCGTCGGCGTCGTCACCGTAAACGGCCTCTCTGCCTTCTCGGTCCAGCTGTTCACCAAGAACACGGGCGGCACGGCCAATGGCCTGCTCAACGCCATGGAGGGCACGGTCGTCATCACCATCTGCGCGATGCTGATCGCCGTGCCCATCGGCATCGGCGCCGGCATCCATCTTTCAGAGTATGGCAGGGGCAAGCTCAGCAACGCCATCCGCTTCCTCTCGGACGTGCTGACTGGCACCCCCTCCATTGTGCTCGGCTACTTCTCCTACATCGTTTTCATCATCGGCTTCGGCTGGGGCTTCTCTCTCGCTGCCGCGGCCATCACCCTTGCCATCCTCATCGTGCCCTATCTCGCGCGCATCACCGAACTCGCCCTGCAGCAGGTGCCAAACTCGATGCGCGAGGCCGCCTACGCCCTGGGCGGCACTGACTCCACTGTGGTGTTCAAGGTGGTGCTGCCCGCGGCCTCCGCCGGCGTGATCACCGGCACGCTGCTCGGGCTTGCCATCTCGGTGGGTGAGACCGCGCCGCTGATCTACACCGCCGGCTGGTCGGATTTCACCTGGACCGGCCAGTTCACCCACTCCCCAGTCGCCTACCTCACCTACGTGATCTGGACCTTCATCGACCAGCCGGACGCGCATTCCCACGCTTTGGCCTATGCTGCGGCCTTCTTCGTCATGCTCGTGGTGCTCGCCATCAACATCAGCGTGCGCCTGGTCGTGAAGCGCCAGAAATTCGTGTAACGCCGGAAAACACGCCACGAAAAAGGGGCCCCTTTCGGGGCCCCTTTCTTTTTGCCGGGTTTTAGGCCGAAATTAGAGACTGCTTTGAAATTCGCTCTGGTGAGTCGGATGGAGGTGTTTTTCGAGCACGGGAGCGGAGCGCACTTAAAGTACGTGAGAACCGGAGCGCAGAAAAACGCCTCCAGACGGCCGCCTGAGTAGAATTACAAACAGTCTCTTACTTGGCGGCGCGGGCCAGGCTGGCGGAAATCGCGGCCTCGGCGGCTTCGCGGTTGGCCCAGCCGGTCACCTTCACCCACTTGCCCTTCTCGAGGTCCTTGTAGTGCTCGAAGAAGTGCTTGATCACGTCGAGGGTGATGGCGGGAAGCTGCTCGACCTCGGTGATGCCGGTGTACTGCGGATGCACCTTGTCGTGCGGCACGCAAACAATCTTCTCGTCCTGGCCGGATTCGTCTTCCATCTGCAGCATACCGATCGGGCGGCAGCGGATGACCGCACCCGGCACCACGGCGGTAGGCAGCAGCACCAGGGCGTCGGCCGGGTCGCCGTCATCGGCAAGGGTGTTGGGGATGAAACCGTAAGCAGCCGGGTAGGTCATGGGCGTGAACACCACGCGGTCAACAATGAGAGCGCCGCTCTCCTTGTCGATCTCGTACTTCACGCCCGAGCCGGCCGGAATTTCCACAACCACGTTGATATCGCGGGGCACGTCATTGCCGGCCGAAATCTTGCTCACATCCATTGGATTGGTCTCCCAGTTGCACTGCGCCGCATATAACCTGCGCCAGGGTCTCTTGCCAACGCGCACGCCCTGGCTATGTTGCCCCTGCCCTGGTTTGGCACATGCGCCGGTAGCTCAACGGTTAGAGCGGACCGCTCATAACGGTTTGGTTGCGGGTTCGATTCCTGCCCGGCGCACCAGGTCTTCCGTTCCGGCTAATGCCGGAGCCTGCTTAGCGCCACTGCCGCCGCCTCCAGCTGGTGCGCCTCGTCCAGCATCATATCTGCCTGGGTATCGCAGCGCATCGCATCCTCGGACATGCCGAACATATAGCCGTTCACCGGAAGGGCGCGGTCGGCCTGCTCGTGATACTCGTCCACCAGCGCGATCAGCTCGCGCCGCAGCGCCTCAAGCATCGCCTGGCAGCGCGGATGGCCGCGCCAATTCTTGATGATATCCCGGCGCGTCTCGTCCAGCAGGGCGTAGGTCTCGTCCAGGCGGTCCGGCCTGAGCCTGTCCACATCGGCACGCAACCGGGCCACGGCGGCAGCCACCTCCGGCATTGGCTGCACTGACTCGCCGCCATGCGTCATTTGGGGGAAAGGCAACGCCACGGGCGGAGCGCCAGTCGCGCCCGCTTGGTTCTTGTTCGGCATGTCATCTCGTCCTGGCTTGGTGTTGGAAACGCTTCTTCGTCGCTTGCCGGACCGGAGCTTCGCCGCGGCTGCCCATGACCAATGCAAACTCTAACAGGGAAACTCCTGCCCCTCCGTTACAAATCGGACAGCCAGACGCCAGCGCGCCTGGCATGTTGCCGCGCCCTGCCGCCCCAATTATACCCTGGCCAACCGAATTCGAAGGACGCTCGCGCCATGGCTGCTTACCAATACGTTTATGTGATGAAGGACCTCACCAAAGCCTATCCGGGCGGGCGCGAGGTGTTCAAAGGCATCACGCTCTCCTTCCTGCCGGGGGTGAAGATCGGCGTGCTCGGCGTGAACGGCGCCGGCAAGTCCACCCTGCTGAAGATCATCGCCGGGATCGACAAGGACTACGGCGGCGAGGCCTGGGCGGCCGATGGCGTGAAGGTGGGCTATCTGGCGCAGGAGCCGCAGCTCGACCCCACCAAGAACGTCGGCGAGAACGTGGCCGAGGCGTTTGCCGATCTGCGTACCGCCATCGCCCGGTTCAACGCCATCTCGGAAGAATTCGCCGAGCCGATGGATGACGACAAGATGAACGACCTGCTGGCCGAGCAGGCGCAGCTCCAGGAAGTCATCGACGCCGCCGATGGCTGGGACCTGGACCGGCAGATCGAGATCGCGCTCGACGCGCTGCGCTGCCCGCCGCCGGATGCCGATGTCGGCCCGCTCTCGGGCGGCGAACGCCGCCGCGTGGCGCTGTGCCGCCTGCTGCTGGAAAAGCCCGACCTGCTGCTGCTCGACGAACCGACCAACCATCTGGACGCCGAGTCGGTGGCCTGGCTGGAGCGTACGCTGGCCAACTACACCGGCACCGTGATCCTTATCACCCACGACCGTTACTTCCTGGACAACGTGACCAACTGGATCCTGGAAATCGAGCGCGGCCGCGGCTACCCGTACGAGGGCAATTACTCCTCCTGGCTGGCGCAGAAGCAGAAGCGTCTGCAGCAGGAGGAAAAGGAAGAATCAGCCCGCCAGCGCGCTTTGGCCGAGGAGCAGGAGTGGATCTCGGCCAGCCCCAAGGCGCGCCAGACCAAGTCCCGCGCGCGTATCCAGCGCTATGAGGAAATGCTGCAGAAGTCTCAGGAACTGCAGACCGGCGTGGCGGAAATCGTCATCCCGCCCGGCCCGCGCCTGGGCGGCACGGTCATCGAGGCCCAGGACCTGTGCAAGGGCTTCGGCGACCGCGAGCTGATCGACCACCTCAACTTCAAGCTGCCGCCGGGCGGCATTGTCGGCGTCATCGGCCCGAACGGCGCCGGCAAATCCACGCTGTTCAAGATGATCACCGGCCTCGAGAAACCGGATTCCGGCAGCCTCAAGATCGGTGAGACGGTGAAGCTGGGCTATGTCGACCAGTCCCGCGACAGCCTGGACCCGAACAAGAACGTCTGGGAGGAAATTTCGGGCGGCACGGATGTCATCTATCTCGGCAAGCGCTCCGTGGCCTCGCGCGCTTATGTGGGCGCGTTCAACTTCAAGGGCTCGGACCAGCAGAAGAAGGTCGGCATCCTCTCCGGCGGTGAGCGCAATCGCGTGCATCTGGCGAAAATGCTGAAGTCGGAAGCCAACGTCATCCTGCTCGACGAACCGACCAACGACCTGGACGTGGACACCCTGCGCGCGCTGGAAGAGGCGCTGATGGAATTCCCCGGCTGCGCCGTTATCATCTCCCATGACCGCTGGTTCCTCGACCGTCTGGCCACCCATATCCTGGCCTTCGAGGGCGACAGCCACGTGGAATGGTTCGAGGGCAACTTCCAGGCCTATGAAGAAGACAAGCGCCGCCGCCTGGGCCAGGACGCCACCGAACCCCACCGCATCAAGTACCGGCCGCTGACGCGGTAATCCCTGCCCCCGGATGAGCGTGTCATCGGCCTGGGTGATCACCACGGCGCGGCTGCGGATGACGCCGGTAGGGTATTGGGACCTGCCCGACCTCGTGCGGCTGAAGGGTGACCCGCGCGCCTATGCCTTCCTTCTGGGCGGCGTGCGGAACCCGGTGCAGGTGGCCGAGGAACTGGCCCACGACATTCAGGACTGGGGCCGGCATGGCTTTGGCATGTGGGCCGTGCGGGCGCAGCGCGGCAAGTTCCTGGGCATGACGGCGCTGATGCACCGGCCGGACGGGCGCGGCGTGGCGCTGCGCTTCGCGTTCCACCCGGAGGCGCGCGGTGTAGGCTTGGCGAGCGAGGCGGTGAGCGCGGCGCTTAACTACGCGCATGATGTGGCGGGGCTCGAGCGCGTAGTGGGCGTGGCGCGGGAGGATAATTTTGCCTCGCGCACGGTGCTGGGAAGCATCGGAATGTCCCAATCAGGGACATTCATGCGCGATGGTTACATTCTGTACGTGTACGAATCTGTGCGCCTGGGAAAGGCGGGGTGAATTTACCTCCATACACGAAAATCTTACTTGCCTGTACACGCGGCTTGCCTCCTATGGAGGATCATGACACGCGAAGAGCACATGGAGATTCTTGCGTTTTTCGACCGGGTGATGAGCTCGGCGGACGCAACTGTCGACGTCGAGGCGGACGCGATCATTCGCGCCCTGTTAAAGCGAAACCCGGATGCGGCGTATCATGTGACCAAGCTGGCCATGGCGCTCTCCGCCCGGCCAGCGCCCGTGCCAGTGCCGCCCTCGGCGCCGCAACCGGCACGCAAATCCCGGCAATGGTTTGCCGCGCTGCTACACCGCAACGCACACGTGGCTTTCTAACGCGGCTCGCCTGACGCCCGGTAACGCGCGCGGGCCAGCGCGTCCTGCGCCAGGGCGGCGCGCAATTCCGCTTCGCCCGCCGCGGAGGCGAATATCACCACACGGCTGAAATACGGCGCCGCCCCCGTGGCGCGGGCGCGGAAGAGCAGGGCGAGCGCCTCCGCCGCCGGGCTGCGCGCCACGCAACAGATGCAGCCCACCCCGTGGCTAGGCCGGGCGGCTGCGAAACGCAGCGCATAACTCGCCGCCGGCGCGGCAAACCCCTCCTCGACCAGGGCGGCATCTTCAGGCCCTGGCTGTTGCCCGAACACCACGGGAATACGGCTATCTTCATTCATTGGCTGGACATGGAGGCGCTCCAGTGTATCTGACAAGTATGTCACGGCCTCATCTTCTCGACGCTCTCTCCAAAAACGCGCTGCTCTGCGATGGCGGCATGGGTTCGCGCGTGCAGGCGCTCACTCTCGACCTGGAAAAGGATTTCTGGAACCAGGAAAATTGTACCGAGGTGCTGAACCTCTCCCGCCCGGACCTCGTGCGCGAGATCCATCGCGGCTACTACGCCGCCGGGTCGGACATGGTGCAGACCAACAGCTTCGGCGGCTCGCCGATCACGCTGGGCGAGTTCGACCTTCAGGACCGCGCCTTCGAGATCAACAAGATCGCCGGTGAGCTGGCGCGGGAAGCCGCCGAGAGCTTCGCCGATGGCCGCATGCGCTGGGTGGTGGGCTCCATCGGGCCGGGCACCAAGCTGCCGAGCCTGGGCAATATCGCCTATGACCCGCTGGAGGAGGCGCTGTTCCTGCAATGCCGGGGGCTGCTGGCCGGCGGCGTGGACGCGCTGCTGATCGAGACCTGCCAGGACACGCTGCAGATCAAGGCGGCGGTGAACGGCGCCAAGCGGGCCAAGGCGCTGGCGGGCAGCGACGTGCCCATCTTCGTGCAGGTCACGGTGGAGACCACCGGCACGCTGCTGGTGGGGCCTGATATCGCCGCCGCCGCCACGGTCATCCACGCGCTGGACGTGCCGCTGATGGGCCTCAACTGCGCCACCGGGCCGCAGGAGATGGCCGAGCATGTGCGCTATTTGAGCCAGAACTGGCCGGGCAAGATTTCAGTGCAGCCGAATGCGGGCCTGCCCGAGCTGGTGGACGGCAAGACCCACTACCCGCTCGGCGGCGCCGAGATGGCAAGCTGGGTGGAGCGCTTCGTGGTCGAGGATGGGGTGAACCTCATCGGCGGCTGCTGCGGCACGAGCCTCCCGCATATCCAGGCGCTGGACGCCATGCTGCGCAAGCTGGGCAACCCCCGCCCTGCCCCGGTTGCGCGCAAATTCCACTTCGTGCCCGCCGTCGCCAGCCTCTACGGCGCGGTGCCGCTGCGGCAGGAGAATTCCTATTTCTCCATCGGCGAGCGCTGCAACGCCAATGGCTCCAAGAAGTGGCGCGAGTTGCAGGAGGCCGGGGACTGGGATGGCTGCGTGGCCATGGGCCGCGAGCAGGTGGCGGAAGCCTCCAACGCGCTGGATATCTGCACCGCCTTCGTCGGCCGCAACGAGATCAAGGAGATGAGCGAGGTCATCACCCGCTTCACCTCCTCGGTGAACGCGCCGCTGGTGATCGACTCAACCGAGACGCCGGTGATCGAGGCCGCGCTGAAGCTGCATGGCGGCAAGCCGATCATCAACTCGATCAATTTCGAGGATGGCGAGCACCACGCGCATGAGCGCCTCACCTTGGCCAAGAAGTTCGGCGCCGCCGTCATCGCGCTGACCATCGACGAAGTCGGCATGGCCAAGTCGGCCGAGGACAAGCTGCGCATTGCCCGGCGGCTGGTGGATTTTGCCTGCACCAAATACGGCCTGCCGCAGAGCGACCTGCTGATCGACCCGCTGACCTTCACCATCGCCACCGGCAATGAGGACGACCGCAAGCTCGGCCTGTGGACGCTGGAGGGCATCAAGGCCATCCGCGACGAATTCCCGGATATCCAGATCATCCTCGGCCTCTCCAACATCTCCTTCGGCCTTAACCCCGCCGCGCGGGCGGTGCTGAACTCGGTGTTCCTGGACCACGCGGTTAAGGCCGGCATGACCGGCGCCATCGTGCATGTGAGCAAGATCCGCCCGCTGCACATGATCGCCGCGGAAGAGGTGAAGGTGTGCGAGGATCTGATCTTCGACCGCCGCACAGAAGGCTACGACCCGCTGCAGAAGCTGCTGGAGATGTTCGCCGACCGCAAAGCCGCCGACGCAACCAAGAAGAAGCGCGCGGACACGGTGGAGGGGCGGCTGAAAGACCGCATCGTGGATGGCGACCGCAAGGGGCTGGACGCGGAGCTGGATGAGGCACTCAAAATCCACAAGCCGCTCGAAATCATTAACAACATCCTGCTCGACGGCATGAAGGTGGTGGGCGAGCTGTTCGGGGCAGGCAAGATGCAGCTGCCCTTCGTGCTGCAATCGGCGGAGACGATGAAGGCCGCCGTCGCGCATCTGGAGCCGCTGATGGAGCGCGTCGCGGGTGAAGAGCGCGGCATCATGGTGCTCGCCACGGTGAAGGGCGACGTGCACGATATCGGCAAGAATCTCGTCGACATCATCCTCACCAATAACGGCTACAAGGTCATCAATCTCGGCATCAAGGTGCCGCTGGCGGACATGGTGGCGGCGGCGAAGCAACATAACGCCCATGCCATCGGCATGTCCGGCCTGCTGGTGAAATCCACCGTGGTGATGCGCGAGAACCTGGAGGAAATGTCCCGCCTCGGGCTGGATATCCCGGTGGTGCTCGGCGGTGCTGCGCTGACGCGCAACTATGTCGAGGAAGACTGCGTCGCCTCCTATAACTCCGGCCGCGTGGTCTATGCGCGCGATGCGTTCGACGGGCTGCACCTGATGGACCGCATCGCCGGCAACGGGTTCGACGATTACCTCGCCGCCATTCAATCAAAGCGCAAGGGCAAGGCGCGCAACACCAAGCGCACGCTGGGCACCGCGGCAGAGGCGGCTTTCGCGCCGGTGGACATAAAAGAGGTCCAGGCCCGCCGCCGCCGGCTGAATGCGGATGAGCCCGCCCTCGTCCCGCCCTTCTGGGGCCCGAAGGTGATCGAGGCCGCGCCCAAGGCGGTGGTGCCGTTCATCAACGAGCGCTCGCTGTTCCAGTTCCAGTGGGGCTTCCGCAAGCAGGGCAAATCGCTGGAAGACTTCCTCGGCTGGGCGCGACAGGAGCTGCGCCCGGTGATGAAGCGCATGCTTGATATCTGCGAGGCGGAGCATATCCTCCACCCGCAGGCGATCTACGGCTACTGGAAGGCCGCAGGCCAGGGCAACGACCTCATCCTGTTCGAAGAGGACGGCGTGACCGAGGCGGCGCGTTTCAGCCTGCCCCGCCAGCCGCGCCAGGATGGCGAGTGCATCGCGGATTTCCTCCCCGATATCGAGGATGGACGCGGGGTCATCGGGCTGCAGGTGGTGACCATGGGGCAGCGTGCCTCCGAGGTCGCGCGTGAGTGGTTCGAGGCCAACCGCTACCAGGATTACCTGTATCTGCACGGCATCTCGGTGGAGATGGCAGAGGCGCTCGCGGAGTACACGCATAAGCGCGTCCGCGCGGAGCTCGGCTTCGCCGCCGAGGATGACCGCGACATGGAGAAGCTGCTCCAGCAATCCTATCGCGGCTCGCGCTACTCCTTCGGCTACCCGGCCTGCCCCAAGCTGGAGGACCAGGCCCAGCTGCTCGGGCTGCTGGGGGCGGAGCGCATCGGCGTGTCGCTCTCCGACGAGTTCCAGTTGCACCCCGAGCAGTCCACCAGCGCCATCGTGCTGCTGAACCGGCACGCAAAATACTTCTCGGTGTAGTTCGCCAGGCCACGCCAGGAACCATATTCTGGCGTGGTCATTCTGGGTTTTGTTTCCACACAAAGCTGCTAATGAGATTTTTTGCGCCGCGACGTTGTCTAATTGATTTTTATCATTGTACAGAAACAATTTATTGCAGCAATATTCACCTTATTATCTTATTGAACAGGAACTTGCTGATTTTATGGACAACGAATTGGAGGCTGGTCTACCCGATCGAGATCCCATAGGCCATGCCGGGTTCCTGATCCGCCGCGTGCACCAGATTTCCGTGGCCTTGTTTGCCGATGAGTGCGAGGCGCTGGACATCACGCCAACCCAGTTCGGCATCATGCTTGCCATTGCTGCGCAACCGGGCATCGACCAGTCCACCGCCGCGGAGGAGCGCGGTGTTGACCGCGCGACCATGGCCAGCATCGTCGCCCGGCTGGAGGGGAATGGCTATATCCGGCGCGTGCCCGGCCGGGCTGACCGCCGCCAGAAGCTGCTGAGCCTGACGGCCGCTGGCAAGAAGCTACTGGCCAAGGCGCAGGCGCCAGTCGAACGCGCAACCGAGCGCGCGTTGGAGCCCCTTTCCCCGCGCGATCGCAAGGCCCTCATGCGGCTGCTGGAAAAACTGGTCGATGGCGGCAACCATCACGGCCGCGCCAAGCTGCGGCTGAAATAGGGCGGCTATTTCCCCGGGCAGGGCGCGGGCGGGATGGTCAGGCGGGTGAGTTTGCCGGTCATCTCGAAATCGCCGAAATCCATCACCAGATCGGTCGCCACCCCGTCCTCGAAATAGCGCATCGAGGTACGGAAATTCGGCGTCTCGTCGTCGTTCTTGCGATCATAGAAGGCGATGTCGACATCCGCGCTGGGAATATTGTCCAACGCCGGCCAGGCGGTCTTTTCCGGCTCATGATCGCCTAGCTCGGCAATGAAAGTGGCCTGCGCGCCATCGGCGGAGGTGCCGTCGAACAAGGGCGGGGCGATGAATTTCTGGCCCGAGCGGCCGGCCGCCAGCAGCGCCTCGGTGTGCTGCATCGGGAACAGCGTGCCCGGCGGCAGCTTCAGCGTGGTGTTGGCCGGGGTGGTGTAGGCAACAAGCCCCGAGCCGTCCGGATTGCGCGTCGCGGTGCCGGCATCGTCGATCTGCTCCTTGCCGTCATTGTCGCTCTCGCGCAGGGTGAAGGTCAGGGTTTTGCCGTCCTTGCTCTCCCAGGTGATGTAGTCGCTCACCGTTTTGGTCAGAGAGCCGTCGGTGTTGCGGAGGATCAGCGTCATGTGCTGGGTCGTCGCCCAGCCGGTACAGCCATCCACCACGTCGAAGCTCATCTGCCCGGTGGCGCCGGTGATGTCATGCGTGCGCAGCTTGGACAGGGTAAGCGTGTAGAGCGCGTGCTGGCCGGTCAGGCCATCGGCCTGCGCGAGACCGGGGATGAGCAAGGCGAGCAGGGCAAAAGCAGATCTCATGCGCCTATCTTCCCGCTTGCCCGCCACGCCGTCAAACCCCGGCGGTTAGAAGCTGCTCGGAAACTCGCTCTGGTGAGTCGCATAGGGATGATTTGGGAGCACCGGAGCGGAGCAAATCGGCCCTAGGCGGCCTCCAGAGTAGAGTTTCCTATTTCTTCCAGAGGCTGGTGTCCCATACCTGGGAGCTGCTGTTGATCTTGTCGCTGATGTTATCCAGCCTGGAGCGCAGTATTTGCGGGGTGAGGCCCTCCAGCGGGATGATCGCGTTGCCGTAGAGCGACTCGCCATCCGTTCCGCTTTCCATCGAGAAGTAGAAGTCTCCGAGGTCGCTCACCTCCAGCAGCTTGGCGAAGTCGAGCTTGGCCATGTCGGCGGGCTTGTACGTGTTGATATTCACATAGGCATAGACCAGCGTGCCGTCCTGTGAGAGGTCGAAATGCAGGCGGTAGTCGTAATCGCCTTGCCACTGTATGGCGAAGGACTGCTTGTCGCTGGCAAGATCGGTAGTGTAGCCGAGGTTGTTCACCATGGTTTGCAGGTTACTCAACGCCGCCGGCTCGGTCTGCGCGGTGTTGTCGGCCCGCGCCGCGGGCGCGCCGGAAAGCAGCAAAGCCAGAGCCAGGGACGTGCCGAGATAACGCCGGAACATGACCGCAACCTTCTTGATTTTTGTCCCGGAATGTTACGTCAGATCAGGAAACCCGGCAACGCAATTCCGCCGGACGGGGGCTCAGCGCGGCTTGCGCCCCCTGCCCTTGCGGCTTGCCGGGTCGTACCCGCCGCCACCGGGGCCGAGCGGCGTGGGGCCGCGCGGACGGGCGGCCGAGCGCGGCATGGGCGGCGGTTCCAGCCCCAGCGCCAGCGCCTCCAGCCGCTTGATTTCGTCGCGTAGCCTCGCGGCCTCCTCGAACTCCAGATCCGCCGCCGCCTTGCGCATGCGCGTCTCCAGCGTGGTGATGACCGCGCCCAGATCCTTGCCGACGAACTCATCCGCGGCGCTGTCCTTCACCGGCGCCACGGTGACGTAATCCTGCTCGAACACCGAGTGGATGACCTCGCCGATATTCTTCTTCACGCTCTGCGGGGTGATGCCGTGCGCCTCGTTCCAGGCGATCTGCTTCGCCCGGCGGCGGGCGGTTTCGTCCAGCGCCTGTTTCAGGCTGCGGGTCATGGTGTCCGCGTAGAGGATCACCCGGCCATCGACATTGCGCGCGGCGCGGCCGATGGTCTGGATGAGCGAGGTGACGGAGCGCAGGAAACCCTCCTTGTCGGCATCCAGAATGGCGACGAGCATGCACTCGGGAATATCCAGCCCCTCGCGCAGCAGGTTGATGCCCACCAGCACGTCATAGGCGCCAAGACGCAGATCGCGGATGATCTCAATGCGCTCCAGCGTGTCCACATCGGAATGCAGATAGCGCACCTTCAGCCCCTGCTCGCCGAGATATTCGGTGAGGTCCTCGGCCATGCGCTTGGTGAGCGTCGTCACCAGCACGCGCCCGCCCAGGGCCACGGTCTTGCGGCATTCGCCCAGCAGATCATCCACCTGGTGCTCGACGGGGCGGATCTCCGTCACCGGGTCCACGAGGCCGGTCGGGCGGATCACCTGCTCGGCGAACGTGCCTTGCGTGCGCTCCAACTCCCATGGGCCGGGCGTGGCGGAGACAAACACGCTCTGCGGGCGGAAGGTTTCCCATTCCTCGAATTTCAGCGGCCGGTTGTCGATGCAGCTCGGCAGGCGGAACCCGTATTCGGCAAGGATGGATTTTCGGGCAAAGTCGCCTTTGTACATGCCGCCGATCTGCGGCACAGTCACGTGGCTCTCATCCACCACCAGCAGCGCGTTGGCGGGCAGATACTCGAACAGCGTGGGCGGCGGGTCGCCGGGGTTGCGCCCGGAGAGATAGCGGGAATAATTTTCGATGCCTTTGCACACGCCCGTGGTTTCCAGCATCTCGATGTCGAAGGTCGTACGCTGCAGCAGCCGCTCGGCCTCCAGCAGCCGGCCATTGGCGGTGAGTTCATCGAGGCGCTGCTTCAGCTCAATCTTGATCTTGCCGATCGCCTGGGTCAGCGTCGGGCGCGGCGTGACATAGTGGCTGTTGGCGTAGATGGAGATGCTGGGGAGTTCCGCGCTCTGCTCGCCGGTCAGCGGGTCGAATTCCGAAATCTTCTCAATTTCGTCACCGAATAAGGTGACGCGCCAAGCGCGGTCCTCGTATTGGCTGGGGAAAATGTCCACGATCTCGCCGCGCAGACGGAAGGAGCCGCGCGCAAACGCCACATCGTTGCGGCGGTACTGCAAATCCACCAGCGCCTTGGCCAGGGCGTCGCGCTCGATGCGCCCGCCCGTCTCCAGCCGCACCACCATCTTCGAGTAGGTCTCGACCGAGCCGATACCGTAAATGCAGGAGACCGAGGCGACGATGATGACATCGCCGCGCTCCAGCAGCGCCTGGGTGGCGGCGTGGCGCATGCGGTCGATGGTCTCGTTGATCGCGGAATCCTTCTCGATATACGTGTCCGATCGGGGCACATAGGCTTCCGGCTGATAATAGTCGTAGTAGGAGACGAAATATTCCACCGCGTTATCGGGGAAGAAGCTCTTCATCTCGGCGTAGAGCTGTGCTGCCAGCGTCTTGTTCGGCGCCAGCACCAGGGCTGGGCGCTGCACGGCCTCGATCACCTTGGCCATGGTGAAGGTCTTGCCCGAGCCGGTGACGCCGAGCAGCACCTGGTCGCGCTCCTGCGCGCCGATGCCCTCGACAAGCTGTTTGATGGCAGTGGGCTGGTCCCCGCTGGGCTGATACTCGGAGACCACGCGCAGTGGCTTGAGCATCGGCCTGGGTTCGGATTTCTCGGGGATGAACAGCAGGGGAGCGGCGCACATGGGCGCCAATATGAGCCTGCCCGGCGCGGGGGAAAAGCCCGCCCCCGCGCCTAGAGCAATCTTACTTCTTGCCGAGAAGGGTCTGCATCTCCGTCATCGCCTCGGAGACGCGGGTGTTGAGTTTCTGCAGCGCCTCGGCATTGGATTTCTGGATCAGATCGCCCAGCTCCTTAGTGTTCGCCACGGCGTTCTCATAGGCCTGCTTAAGCATTTCCGTCTGCTTGGCGGCGCGGCTGGTGGGCGAGCCCGCGGAGGAAAGTTCCTTCAGCGTCTCGGTCAGGCCGGACATGGTGGATTGCAGGATTTCCATGTGCCGGCGGGCAACGGCCTGCGCGCCTTCCAGCGCCACGCGGTTGGCCTCGGTCAGTGCTTCCAGGTTGCGCTTATGCGCGGCCATCACGGCTTCCATATCCGGCGCGGGGGGAATCTTCATGTCGCCCAACAGCTTCTTGATGTCGAAGTTGGGGAGAAAAGTGGCAGTCTTATCTTTGTTGTCGGCCATCGGGTTCGTTCCTCATCTGCTACAGCCGGCAACTCCGGCTGGTTTCACTCTACCGGGGATGTGTCTCGCGGCAAGGGTGAATCCGGCTCAGCCCTGGGCTTCGCGGAGAATCGGTTAACAATGGATTCGGCCTTGGAGAGCGCCTTGTCCACCGCCGCCATGGTGGCGGTCAGGTCATCGCTATCGTCCTCGGCCCAGGCGCGGACGCCATAGGCCCAGACCACCAGCAGGCCACGCTTGGCCAGCGCGCCGCGCAGGCCGGTGGCATCCACGCCAGCGCCTTCCAGCAACCAGCCCATGGAGGCTAGGTTGAGTTCCGCCATCACGAAGGCCAGCGGCGGGCAGACCGGCAGAGCGCGCAGCAGCGCCAGCACGCCGGGGCGGTGCAGCTGCAAAAAGTCGAACCGGCGGAGCAGAATGTCGAACAGCCGGTCGCGCACGCTGCCCTCGGTGAGCGCGTTGCTCAGCGCCACGGCATCGGCAATCTTGCCGAATGTCTTCAGGATCGCGCCGGTGCAGGGATAGGCGGTGCGGGTTTTTGCCAGATCCAGCCCCGCATGGCGGGCGGCGGCGGCGGGTGAGACATGGCGCCACCCTTTCTCCGCGCCAAGCGCGAATGCGGCGGTGATCAGGGCGGTGTCGAAATCCATGTCGTTCATGCCGCGAATGTAAGGAGCGCGACGAGATTTGCCAAGAAGATTAATCGGTTGCCCTGAGCGTGCGCCGGAAAGACTCCGCCAAGCCAACATAATGCGGCACGGTCTCATCCCACTTGGCGCGCTCCGTATCGCTCATCACCCGGGCGAATTTGGCCGGGCTGCCCATCCACAACTCCTGCGGGCCGATGCGCTTGCCCACGGCCAGAAGCCCCCGCGCGGCGAGCATCCCGCCCTCCTCCACCACCGCGCCATCCAGCACCGTGGCGCCCATGCCGATGAAGGCGCGGTCGCGCAGCTTGCAGGCATGCACGATGGCGGCATGGCCGATTGTCACATCCTCGCCGATCTCGGTGAGATACTCGCCATGATCGACATGGATCACCGTGCCATCCTGAATGTTGCTGCGGGCGCCGACGATGATCGGGTTGGTGTCGGCGCGCAGCACGCAGTTGAACCAGATATTCGCGCCCGGCCCGACACGCACATCACCAATCAGCACCGCCGTCGGCGCGATCCAGGCGGTCGGGTCGATCTGCGGCTTCAGCTCGCCCAGCGCGTAGAGCAGCCCGCCGTGTTTTTGCGACTCCGACATTATCCCCCTCCAAGCATCAGGTTGATGTTCTGCACCGCGGCACCAGAGGCGCCCTTGCCGAGATTATCGAGCCGGGCGATCAGCACCGCCTGGCCATACGCCTGGTTGGCGGTAACGAAAATCTCCAGCTTGTCGGTGTTGTTCAGCGCCTCGGGCTGCAAATTCTCCGTCCACAGGCCGGAATGAGCCACGACATTCCGCACCCCCGCGTAATAGCCGCAATAGGCGTCGGCGAGTTGCGCGGCGCTGGGGCTGCCCTGCAACTGGTCGAGGAAAACGGGGACGCACACCAGCATCCCCTGCGCGAAATGCCCGACCGAGGGCACAAAAATCGGCCGCCGGTTAATGCCGGAATACTGCATGATCTCGGGGATATGCTTGTGCGAAAGGCCGAGCGCGTAGAGCTCGAAGGCCGGGCCGCCCTGCGCCTCATGCGCCGCGATCATCGCCTTGCCGCCGCCGGAATAGCCGGACACGGCGTTGATGCTGAGCCCTTGGCCCGGCCCCAGCAGCCCCAGCGTGACGAGCGGGTGCAGCAGCGCAATGGCGCCGGTGGCGTAGCAGCCCGGATTCGACACCAGCCGTGCCCGCGCAATCGCCTCCGCCTGGCCCGGGGCCAGTTCGGGGAATCCGTAAACCCAGCCCGGCGCAACGCGGTGCGCGGTACTGGCGTCGAGCAGGCGGGTGCCCTCCGGCGCCAGCGCCACCGCTTCGCGCGCCGCGTCATCGGGCAGGCACAGCACGGTGAGATCGGCCTCCGCCATCGCCGCCGCGCGGGCCTCGGGCGATTTGCGGTGGGCGTCATCCAGCGTCACCAGGCTGACATGGGGGATCGCGGCGAGCCGCTGGGTGATGCCAAGCCCGGTGGTGCCGGCCTGACCGTCGATGAAAATGTTGGCGCTCATGCGGCTCTACTTATCATGGCCGCGGCACCGTGCTAGGCCGGGCCAAGACCACCCAACAGGAAATTAATACATGTCTGAGCAAGCGACCGCCCCGGCCCAGCCGCCCCTCGTCGTCAACATCCAGTACACCAAGGACCTGTCCTTCGAGGTGCCGAACGCCCCGGGGATCTTCGCCACGCTGCGCAGCGCCCCGCATGTGAACATCAACCTGGATGTGCAGGTGCGCCGGCTCGAGGATGCGCACACCGTGTTCGAGGTGACTCTGGCCGTGCGCGCGGAAGGCACCACCCAGGCCAATGGCGAGGAAAAGCCGACCGTCGTGTTCATCGCCGACCTCTCCTATGCCGGCGTATTCACCCTGAACAACATCCCCGAGAACCAGCAGGAGCCGATCCTGCTCGTGGAATGCCCGCGCCTGCTGTTCCCCTTCGCCCGCAACATCCTGGCCGACGTCACCCGCGAGGGCGGCCTCCCGCCCGTGATGCTGGGCCCGATCGACTTCGTGGGCCTGTGGCAGCAGCGCCGCGCCCAGGCCGCCGCCATGCCCACCGTCGCGAACGCGTAAGGCAAAGCGCGGTTCAAACAGCAAAGCCCGGCAGCGCCAACTGCCGGGCTTTTATTTCGCTTAGAGTTGCGTGACGCCCGGCTTGTCCGCAGGCTTCCGGGCCAGCCCGCCGAGGAATTCGAACACAGTCTGGGTATTCCAATCGGCCGCGCCGTCCAGCCGGGCCACAAGCTTGCCCTCCGGGTTGAGAATAATGGTGACCGGCACGCCGTCGCTGTCCAGCACGTCGAGGTTATTGCCATCCGGGTCGAGCAAAACGGGCAGGTTGCTGATATTGTGGCTGGCGTAGAAGGGCTTCACCGCGGCGGCGCCCTCCACGTCGATGGAGATGGGCAGGACCAGCCCGCCGAAGGGCTTGATCCGCGCGGCCAGGGCGGCAAGGCCCGGCAGTTCCTCGGTGCAGGGGCCGCACCAGGTGGCCCAGACATTCACCACCAGCACATGGCCCTTGTAGTCCGCCAAAGTGAGTTTTTTGCCGGTCTCGGAGCTGAACACCATGGGCGGCGCGTCGGCGGGCGCGGTCTCCGCCCATACCTCGGCCGCGTCCGGCAGGTCATCCCCGCTGCTCTGCGCCACGGCGCGATTGCCCCAGGCGGCGGCCAGGGCTAATCCAGGAGCAGCGGCGATGATGGATCGCCGGGAAAGCAAGGGGCGCTTGGACGTGACGGACAAGGACAATTCTCCAGTGAAGAGCCAGCTGCAATGGGGCGGACGGTTTGGTGCCGGTCCCGATGCGGTGATGCAAGCCATTAACGTCTCCATCGGCTTCGACCGCAAGCTCTGGGCGCAGGACATTGCGGGCAGCCAAGCGCATGCCGCGATGCTGGCCAAGCAGGGCATCATCACGCCCGAGGATCAGACCGCCATCAAGCGCGGGCTGGAGGATATCGCCAACGACATCGAGGATGGCCGCTTCGGCTTCTCGGACTCGCTGGAGGACATCCACACCAATATCGAGGTGCGGCTGACCGAGCGTATCGGCGAGGCGGCGCGCCGCCTACATACCGCGCGCAGCCGCAACGACCAGGTGGCGACAGATTTCAAGCTGTACGTGCGCGAGGCCATCGACGGCATACTGGCCCAGGTGAAGGACCTGATGCTCGCTTTGGCCCAGCGCGCCGCCGAGCATGCCGCCACGGTGATGCCGGGCTTCACCCATCTGCAAACGGCGCAGCCCGTCACCTTCGGGCACCATCTGCTGGCCTATGTGGAGATGCTGGCCCGCGACTCAGGGCGGCTTGAGGATGCACGGCGCCGTTTGAATGAATGCCCGCTGGGCGCCGCGGCGCTGGCCGGCACCTCCTTCCCCATCGACCGCTTCGCCACCGCGTCGGCCCTCGGTTTCGACCGGCCGACCGCGAATTCGCTGGATTCGGTCTCCGACCGTGATTTCGCGCTGGAATTTTTATCCGCGCTCTCGATCATGGCGATGCATCTCTCGCGCTTCGCCGAGGAGATCATCATCTGGTGCTCCTCACCCTACCGGCTCATCGCCCTCTCGGACGCCTTCACCACCGGCTCCTCCATCATGCCGCAGAAGCGCAACCCGGACGCCGCCGAGCTGACCAGGGCCAAGACCGGGCGCATCTTCGGGCACCTGCTCGGCCTGCTCACCGTGATGAAGGGCCTGCCCATGGCCTATGCCAAGGACATGCAGGAGGACAAGGAACCGGTGTTCGACGCCGTGGAGGCAATCAGCCTCTGCCTTACCGCCACGTCCGGCATGGTGCGGGACCTGCAAGCCGACACGGCGCGCATGGCGGCGCTGGCGGGCTCTGGCTTCTCCACCGCCACGGACCTCGCCGACTGGCTGGTGCGGGTGCTGAAGATGCCATTCCGCGATGCCCATCATGTCACCGGGCGCGTGGTGCGCCTGGCGGAGGAAAAGGGCGTGGACATATCCGAGCTTGAGCTTGCCGATATGCAGAGCATCGAGCCGCGTATCACCGATGAGATTTTCAACGTACTCACGGTGGAAGCCTCGGTGGCCTCGCGCGTGAGCTATGGCGGCACTGCGCCGGAGAACGTCGCCAAGGCGGCCGCGCTCTGGCTGGAGAAGCTGCAATGAGAGTAGCGCTGGCGATGCTCTGCGTTCTGGCGCTGACCGGCTGCGGCCGCCGCGGCAACCCCGTGCCGCCCGGCCCGGCCTCGGCCATCACCTATCCCCACACCTACCCGGCGCAGTAACTGAACCATGGCTGATGAATATACCGGGCCGGAGCCGGATCTGGCGGCGCTGCTGGCGGCGCGCCCGGCGCTATCGATGAACGCGCGGGAGGGGCTGAGCTTCGAATCCGTGCCGCTGAACGCGATCGCGGACAAATACGGCACGCCTGTGTGGGTGTATGGCGCGGGCAGCATCCAGGCGCGCTTCAACGCGCTGCGGGCGGCCTTTGGGGCGGAGAACCTGCCCGTGCATATCCATTACGCGGTGAAAGCCAACGACCATCTGGCGATCCTCAGCCTGTTCCACCGGCTCGGCGCCGGGGCGGATGTGGTCAGCATCGGCGAGTTTCTGCGCGCCCGGCGCGTGGGCGTGCGGGCAGCGGAGATCGTGTATTCCGGCGTTGGCAAAGCCACTGCTGAGCTGGAGGCTGCGCTGGCCCAGGGTATCGGCCAGATCAACGTGGAGAGCGCGGAGGAGCTGGACATGCTCTCCGGCATCGCCTCGCGCATGGGTGTTGTAGCCCCGGTGGTGCTGCGCATGAACCCGGATGTGGATGCCGGAACCCACGCGAAGATCACCACCGGCCTCGCGGAGAACAAGTTCGGCATCGCCGCGGCGGACATCCCCGCCCTGTACGCGCGGGCGGCTACCCTGCCCGGCATCAAACCGCGCGGCATCGCGCTGCATATCGGCAGTCAGATCCTCTCCACCGAGCCCTACGCCAAGGCCTACGCCAAGGCCACCGACATGGTGCGCAACCTGCGCGGCCAGGGGCTGAGCGTGGAGGTGCTGGACCTCGGCGGTGGCCTCGGCATCGGCTACCACGATGAACCCGGGCTGAACCTCGCTGCCTTCGCCGCCACGGTGCGGCGCGAGGTGGGGGATCTCCGCGTGAAGCTGCTGCTGGAGCCGGGGCGCTACCTGGTGGGGCCGGCCGGGCTGCTGCTGGCCTCGGTGATCCTGCAAAAGCGGACGGAAAAGCGCTTCGTGGTGCTGGACGCGGCGATGAACGAACTGATGCGCCCGGCGCTGTACGAGGCGTGGCATGGCATCCTGCCGGTGGACCCGGCTTTGTTCCACGGCGCGGCCACCCCGGCCGATGTCGTGGGGCCGATCTGCGAGAGCGCGGACTGTTTTGCCCAGGACCGCGCCTTGCCCGACCTGCCCCCCGGCACCCGCGTTGCGCTGCTGGATACCGGCGCTTACGGCGCGGTGATGAGCAGCGCCTATAACGCCCGCCCCCGCGCGGCCTCGGTGCTGGTCTCCGGCGGACAGGCGCAACTGATCACACCCCGGCAGACGCCCGAAGACCTCTGGGCGGACGAGATCCTGCCCGGCTGAACAGCCTTACATGCCCGCCATGGCGGGGGGCTCCAGCTGCAGGAGCAGCCCCGCCGCCATGAGCACCACGAGCCCGAGCGCGATTTCCGCGCCGATGCTACGCAGCAGCGCGCAGCGCGAAGCCGGCAGCGCCGGCGTGAACCTTGCGCGGTTGAGCGCCGCGAGGACAATGAGCGCACCGAAGAGCAGGATCTTGCCCAACGCCACGGCGCCATAGGCACTGGCGAAAAACGCCGCCGGCGCGCCGATCAGCACCCAGTACTGCGCGAAGGCGGTAACCAGCAGGGCGGCAACGCAGGCCATGCCGACGGGCGAGAAGCCGCGTGCCAGCGGAGCGGCGCCGTCCTCAGGCAGGGTTTTCAGCGCCAGATACAGCCCCGGCAAGGCGCCAAGCCAGATGGCGGCGGCGGCCACATGCGCGAGCGACACCGCCAGCAGCAGCGCCCCGGTACCGCCTCCCATGGCGGCGCCATGGCCGAGCCAGGATTCCGCCAGTACCCCACCCAGCCCCAGCACCGCCGCCGGGCGCTGCCAGCCAAGCTGAAACAATAACGCCGCCAGCAGCAGCACTGCCATGCGCCCCAGCAGCAGCGCACCGAAGCGGGTGTATTCGGCCACAGTCGGAATAGCGTTGACGATATCCGCCCAGCTCTGCGCGGTGGCGAAATACGCGGTTTGCAGCAGAAACCACCCGGCCCCCGCGATCAGCGCCAGGGCGAAACCGGCCCAGGCCAGCCGCCTGAGCCCCTGCACGCGCTTGCCCCGCAACAGCATGGCGGCCAGGAACATCGTGCCGAAAGCCGAAAAATACCCCGCCAGATGCAGGCCACGGCAAAGCCCGCGCAGCACCAGCCAAGCGGGGCTGTCCATCAGGGGGCGATGGTGAAGCTGAAGCTGCCCTGGGTCTTGTGGGTGTCCACCGACAGGGCGCGCCAGGTGACGGTATATTTGCCCGGCGCGGCGATATGCACGGGCACGGACATCTCGTCCTCATGCCCCGGCACCGGTTGCGGCTTGCCGGTCTGCACCTGCGTGCCATCCGGCCCCTCCACCGTCACGGTGCAGAACGGCACTTCCAGCCCCTCGGTATAGGTCAGCAGCAATTGCGCGGGCGGGGTGGCGACCACGGCGCCAACACCGGGCTCGGCATGCTTGAGGAAGGCATGGGCAAAGGCCGGCACGGGCGCCAGCACGGCGAGCAGAGGCAACAAGCGCTTCATTGCTTAAGATCCAAACAGGGGCTTGCCCAGAGTGTCGGGGAACAGATCGTCGAAATACAAGTGGAACTGGCCGATCACGCCGAGACCATGCCCTGCGGCACTGTTGAGCGGCCAGAGCAGCTCGGTGGAGAAGGAGTAATACTGGCCGGTCCACACCGCGCCCGTGCCGAGATTGAAAGTCGTTGGATTGTTGGTCGGACGGAAGGCAGATGACCCAGCCGCCGAGGACCAGCCGAGCTCGACCAGCGGCGTCAGATTGCCGAGCAGCGGCGGCAGGCCGTAATCCTTGATCTGCGACTGCAGATACGGGATGGAATATTGCAGGGTCAGGCCGCCGGACCAGGTGTTGACGCTGCCATAGCCCGTGGACTGGCCGGTATTGGGTACGTTGTAGTCCAGTTCGCCGGTCAGCGCGAAGGGGCGGATGGGCGCGAACGGGATATCGCCAAACCCTTTGCCGAAATAGCCGGAAAACGTTGTGGTGTCGTAGCCGGAATCGATGGTCGTCGTGCCAGCCCGGCCGAAACTCTGCTGTACCGCCACCGAGGATATGAACTCATGCTCCGGCAGCACGATCCAGCGGTATTTCAGCTGCACGTAAGGGTCGTCAAGCCCGCCATGGCTCTTCTTGTTGTCGGCGGCGTCGTTGGTAATCCAGTCGTAATCGGTGCCCACACCGAGCGCCAGATTGTCAAAAATCGTCTTGTCGTATTCAAAATTGAGGTCGGTGACGGTGCTTTTGCCGTCCGGGCTCGTGACCGAGGCAAGCGGCAGGTTTGCCTCATCCCCCACGCCCGGGTCGTCAATCAGCAGCGTGTTCACGAACACACGCGCGCCAGCAACGGCATGGGCGTGCGCGGCGGGCGCGGCGGCTGCGAGCGCCAAAGCGGAAAGGGCCGCGCCCCCTAGGGTGCGGCGGACGGTGCGGATCATTATTTCTCCCCTGGATTGGCTGGGCGGGCCACTCCCCGCGGCGGATCAGAACAGGTTCAGGAAGCGCTGAAACAGGCCGGGCGGTTCGTTGCTGTTCTGCGGCGTGGAGCCGGTGGTCACCGGCTGGCCGAGCGCCTGGTTCTCCTGCAGCCGCTTCTGCTCGGCCGGGGCGTTCACCGTGGGCTCGGGCGCCGGGCCGGAGCCCACGAGCTGCGAGACGAAGCCCTGCGGCTTGCTGGCCACCATCGCGTTCTGGTTCACCTGGGCGCGGATGTCGCCCTGCGGGGCGGGGCCGGCCTGCTCCAGCAGAGCCTGCTCGCCCGGGGTGGTGCTGCTCGGCGGCGGGGTAATGGCGTTCTGCGGCGACACGATGTTCGCGCCTGCCTGCGCGGCATCAACCTGCTGCGGGCGCGGCTCGCCCGGATTGGGCTGCTGCAGCTGTCCCAGCTCCGGCGGCAGGGAGAGCGGCGCCTCGGTGCCGACCTGGAAGGCGTCGGGCGGATTGGCCTCAAGGCCGAATTCTTTTTTGGTATCCTCTCCGCACCCGGCGAGCGCCAGGGCGAGGACGATGGTGGCGGCGGCAGCTGCAGGGCGGGCGAGAACAGATTTCATGGGGTCTTCCTAACCTTCCCCCGGGTTGGCCGCAACGGGGGGCTTTTGCGACAGGTTTTCCAGCATCAGCGCGATGACGCCGCAGACAATGGCGGAATCCCCGACATTGAACACCCAGGGGTAGTACAGCGCCCCCACATGCACCTGGAGGAAGTCCACCACCGCGCCGAAGCGTAAGCGGTCGATGACATTGCCGATGGCCCCGCCCGCGATGGCGCCGACCGAGATGGTGACGATCCATTTCTGCGTGCGCCACATCCAGGTGAACAGGGCCAGCACCACGGCGCTGGCAATGAGGGCGAACAGCGCCTTAGCCCCCGCCCCGGCGAACAGCCCGAAGGTGATGCCGTGGTTCCAGACCAGCACGAGGTTGAGCACTGGCGCCACGGTGAGCAGATGCCCGTCCTGCAACCCCAGCGGGTTGAGGACGAGATATTTGCTCCACTGGTCAGCGCCCAGCACCAGCGCGGCGATAAGGAACCCAGCCAGACGGCGCATCAGGCGGCGTCCACCGCGTCGCAGCAGCGGCGGCAGAGCGTGGGGTGTTTGGCGCTCTCGCCCACCTCCGGCAGCACCTTCCAGCAGCGTTCGCATTTCTGGCCCCGTGCCGCGATGGCGGTGTCGTTTTCGCCAAAGCCCGCGGCAGAGGTGATGCAGATATCCGCCCAGAGTGCTGCGTCATCCAGCACGGCCTGCGCCTCGGTGGAGAGGATCGCCTCCGCCTGGAGCGAGGAACCGATGGCCTTGTCGCGGCGCATTTCCTCGATGGCGCCGGTAACGTTGCCGCGATGCTCGCGGATCTTGGCGAAGGTCTCGGCCAGCGCGTCGTCGCGCCATGCCTCGGGGATCTCGGGGAACGGCTCCAGATGCACCGAGCTTTCCGCGCCGAAGCGGGTGACCCACGCCTCCTCCGCCGTGAAGGGCAGCGCCGGGGCCAGCCAGGTGGTCAGGCAGCGGTGCAGGATATCGAGGAAGCTACGACAGGCGCGGCGCTTTTCCGAAGCCGGGGCATCGCAATACAGCGTGTCCTTGCGGATATCGAAGTAGAAGGCCGAGAGATCCGAGGCGCAGAAATTATGCAGCGCCGGGTACACGCCGGTCCAGTCATGGCTCTGCACCGCGCCCTGGATTTTGGCGTTCAGCTCCCACAGCCGGTGCAGCATGAACCGCTCAAGCTCTGGGAACTCCGCCTGCTTCTCGGCGTCCGTGAAGCCATCCAGAGAGCCCAGCACCCAGCGCAGCGTGTTGCGCAGGCGGCGGTAAAGCTCGGCCTGTTGCTTGAGGATTTCAGGACCGATGCGCAAATCTTCCGAGGTGTCGGAGTTCATCACCCACAGGCGCAGGATGTCGGCGCCGTATTTGTCGTTCACCTCCTGCGGGGCGGTGACGTTGCCGAGCGACTTGGACATCTTGCGGCCCTGCTCGTCCAGCACGAAACCATCGGTCACGATGGCCTTGAACGGCGCCACGCCGCGCGTGCCGACGGATTCCAGCAGCGAGGCCTGGAACCAGCCGCGATGCTGGTCGGAGCCTTCCAGATAGACATCGGCCGGGGTGGGCAGGCCGCGCGCCTCCAGCACGAAGGCGTGCGTCGAGCCAGACTCGAACCACACATCCACGACGTCGAAAATCTGCTCGTAATTTGCAGGATCGTATTTGGCACCGAGGAAGTCGGACGCAGGGCGGGCATACCAGGCGTCGGCGCCCTCGGCGGTGAAAACCTCCACCACGCGGGCCATCACCTCGGCATCGCGCAGCGGCTCGTGCGTGGTCTTGTCAACAAAGATGGCAATCGGCACGCCCCAGGCGCGCTGGCGCGAGATGCACCAGTCGGGGCGGGATTCCACCATCGAGCGGATGCGGTTGCGGCCGATCTCGGGCACGAATTTCGTCTCGTCGATGGCGGCGAGGGCCTTCTCGCGGATCTTGTCCTCGCCATCCATGCGGATGAACCACTGCGCCGTGGCGCGGTAGATCAGCGGCGCCTTGGAGCGCCAGGAGTGCGGGTAGGAGTGCAGGAACTCATTCCGGTGCAGCAGCGCGCCTGCTTGCTTCAGCTTCTCGCAGACGGGATCAGCGGCTTTGTAAACATGCAGCCCGGCGAAGAGTGACACGGTTTTGTAGTAGGTGCCATCATCGGCCACTGTGTCCGGCACGGCGATGCCATGCGCCTTGCAGAGCAGGAAGTCGTCCTCGCCATGGCCGGGCGCCATGTGCACGATGCCAGTGCCCGCCTCCATCGTCACGAAATCACCCAGCATCAGCGGCACGGTGAAATCATACCCCGCATCGGCCTTGGCCAGCGGGTGGTGGAAGCGCTTGCCCGCCAGCGCGGCACCTTTGAATTCCTTCAGCACCGCATGGGCAGAAATGCCGACAGCAGCGGTAAAGTTCTCCAGCAGATCCTTGGAAACGATCAGCTTCTCGCCCGGCACGGCCAAGCTGCCCTCGGCCACGGCATCGACGCGCAGCAGCACGTAATCCAGTTCATGCCCGGCGGCGAGGCCGCGATTGCCCGGAATGGTCCAGGGCGTGGTGGTCCAGATGACGACCGAAGCATCATCCTCCACCGCGCGGAAACGGACATAGATCGCCGTGTCCTTCTTGTCGTAATACTCGACCTCCGCCTCGGCCAGCGCGGTTTTCTCCACCGGGCTCCACATCACCGGGCGCAGACCGCGATACAGCGCGCCGTTGAGCAGGAACCGCCCGATCTCGCCGGCAATCGCCGCCTCGGAGCCAAAATCCATGGTCGCGTAGCGGTTGGCCCAGTCACCGGCCACGCCGAGGCGCTGAAACTCAGCCGACTGCACGTTCAGCCAGGCTTGAGCATACTCCCGGCATTCCTTGCGGAATTCCAGAACCGGCACTTCGTCCTTGTCCTTGTTCTTCTTGCGGTACTGCTCCTCGATCTTCCATTCGATCGGCAGGCCGTGGCAGTCCCAGCCGGGCACGTAATTCGAATCGAAGCCGAGCATCTGCTGGCTCCGCGTCACCACGTCCTTGAGGATCTTATTGAGCGCATGCCCGATATGGATATTGCCGTTGGCGTAAGGCGGCCCGTCGTGCAGCACGAATCGCGGCCGGCCCTTCGCCGCGGTGCGCAACCGCCCGTATAGCCCGAGCTTCTCCCAACGCGCGAGAATCTCCGGCTCCTTCTGCGGCAGGCCGGCGCGCATGGGGAAATCGGTTTTGGGCAGAAACAGCGTTTCGCTGTAGTCGCGCGCCTGCGGCGTCGGCTCGTTCATGGGCCGCCTTCTAACAAGCCTCCCGCGATGCGGAAAGGGTCTCCAATCCGCCGAGGGCGTCAAACGTACCGAATGAATTGAGCATTTTGGGCCGCCGATCCCTATAATGGAACCCTTGCGGAGCCTGGGCTATTATCCCGGCAATTCGGCAGTTTTGTTTTATGGAGTAAGGCAATGGCAAGCCCCTCG
>NZ_JBKQJR010000065.1:0-3914 GCF_052326845.1 Acidocella sp.
GCTGGCGCATCATCCTTGCCAGCACCGTGCTGGTGCCGGCCCTTACCCTGATGGGGGTGCTGCGCACGCCGCTCACCTACACGGCCACGGGCATCGTGCTCTACGACCCGGCAAGCGCCACGGTGCCCGGCGACAACAACACTGTCCCGCAGGATGCCTCGGATGAGGATGCAGTGGTGGCCAGCCAAAGCGAGGTGATCGCCAGCCTGCCGGCGGCGGGGCAGATCGCGGCCAGGCTGAACCTCGCGGCCTCGCCCGCATTCAACCCCGCCGTCGCGCCCCGGCATTTTCCCTTCACCCTGCTGCCCAGCCCGAAGCCGTCCACGCCGGATGAACTGGCCGAGGCCACGCGCCGGGCTATGGATGTCCAGGTGCTGCCGGGCTCGCGCGTGCTCACCGTGTCCTTTACCAGCACCTCGCCTGAGCTTGCCGCCGCCGCCGCCAACCTCGCGATGCAGCTCTATCTGGATCATGAGCGGGATGTTTCCTTCGCCGCGCTGAACGACGCGCAGTCCTGGCTGGAGAAACACGCCGCCGACGTGCAGTCGCAGCTGGATGTAACGGAGACAGAGCTGGCCCAGGCGCGCGCCGCCGCCGGGGTGGTTCAGGGGGCGCAATCGACCCTGACGACGGAGACGGTGAGCCGGCTGGCGGCTTCGCTGGTGGAGGCGCAGGCGGATCTGGCCATGGCCCAGGCCCGGCTGGACGCCGCCAGCGGTGGCGATGCCGCCGCCGCCAACGCCGCCATCGCGCCCAACCTGCTGCCGCTGCGCAAGGAGCAGGCGGACCTCACGGCACAGGCGCAGTCGCTCGCGGCGCAATACGGGCCGGACTATCCCGATCTCATCGCCGCACGCACCCAACTCGCCGCCATCACCGCCGAGATCACCGCCGAGACCGGGCGCGAGTTGGATGCCGCCCGCGCCCAGGTGGCGGCGGACAAGGCGCAGATAGCCACGCTGCAATCGGCGCTGGAGGCGGCACGGTCGCAAAGCCAAACAGAGGATGAGGAGGCAGCACCCATCCGCGCTTTGGAGCAGCGCGCCGCCGCGGGGCAGGACATGCTGCGCGCCATGACCCAGCAGGCGGACCAGCTGGCGCAGGATGCCTCGCTGACCAAGCCCGATGCCCGCATCCTCTCCACCGCCGCGGTGCCCACACAGCCCAGCGCGCCGCATAGGGGCCTGATCCTCGGCGCGGCCCTGGGGCTGGGCTTCTGCCTCGGCGTGCTGCTGGCCGGGCTGCGGGACGCGTTGGACACCTCCCTGCGCTCGGGCGTGGATGTCCGCGCGCATTTCGGCCTCTCCTGCTTCGCCCTGCTGCCGGAAACCGCCGCGCCGCAGGTGGCCGCCTTGCAGGCGCCGTTCTCGCTCTATGCCGAGCAGCTGCGCTCCCTGCGCACCGGGCTCGGCCTGAGTGAAGGCCCGTGCAAGATCATCGCCATCACCGCCGCCCGCCCGGGCGAGGGCAAGACGACGCTGACCATCGCCCTGGCGCGCTCCCTGGCTTCCGCCGGTTTGCGTGTCCTCGCCGTGGATGGCGACATCCGCCAGCCGAGCTTCGATCCGGTGTTCAACTGCGTGGGCGCCCCTGGGCTCACCGACCATCTCGCCGGGCTGGCGGGTGCGGATGAGGTGATCCGGCGGGACAGCCTGACTCCCCTGAAGATCCTGCCCGCGGGCACCCAGGCGAAGGCCGCGCTCTCGCTCTTCCTGTCGCCAGCACTGCGGCAGTTCCTGTTCATGCTGCGCGAGGAGTTCGACGTCATCCTGATCGACGCACCCCCCGCCTTCGCCCTGGCCGAGGGGCGGGTGCTGGCACGGCTCGCGGATTCCGCACTGCTCTGCATCCGCTGGGGGCACACACCGCGCCGTGTGGTCCGCGCCGCCATCACCCTGTTGCAGGAGGCCGGGGTGGTGTTGGCCGGCACGGCGCTGACGCGCGTGAACGTGGCTCAGCATGAGAAATCGGGCTATGCCGACGCGGAAGTGTACCAGCCGCGCTATGGCGGGTATTTTCTACATTAATCGGCGTTACGCTCCCGCCCGGCCAGCAGCACGATATAGGCGTGCAAGCCGGGCAGGCTGAACCGCCGCCGCCAGTCGATGGCATGGTCCACCCGGTTGCGCATGGCGAAGTGCAGTTCGACCGCTTCCAGCTGCGCCCTGGAGAAGCTCGCGGCGAGCGCTGGCTCCAGCCGGGCCAGGAAGCGCGCCATGTCCTGGTTGCGCAACACGGCGCGGGCTAGTTGGTCAGCCTGTCCAGGTACGGCACATGCACGAAGATGTAGCGTTTCAGCGCCACCGGGCCCAGCACGCCGGAGAGCATTAGCACGGCGGCAAACCCGTAGAAATTCGCCCCGTCCCAGGAGACGCACCGCAGCAGCGCGCCTTTCGTCAGACCGATGAACAGCGTGTTGAACAGGTAGATCATAAAACTGTACCGCCCAAGGAACAGGAAACTCTGCTTGAGCGAAGTATCCGGCAAATCCCTTAAGTAGCCGTGAAGTGCTGGGAAGGAGAGCATGCCCACCCCCAGCAGCAACGGCGCCTGCGGCCAGTGCCTGCCGAACACAATGATCGCCGCCAGCATTGCGAGCAGCGCCGCCATGGCTGGCCTCCAGGCGCGGTCGATGAACGCCAGCCAGCGCCCGCCCAGAAGGCCGGCCCCGGCCCCGAGCAGAAAGAACACCGCGTAGCTGCCCACCCGGTCGGCATAGGCATAGGCGGGCAGCGGCATGGCATAAAGCACGAGGCTCGCCGCGAGCAGCCAGGGCAGGCGGGGAGGCCGCCCGTTGAGCGCCGCCATGCTGACCGTGCTCACCACGAACAGCACGAACAGGTACCAGATGCTGAGCGCCGGGCTGGCGGCGGTGTGCCAGAGCAGATCGCCCGCCCCCGCCCAGAACGCGGCGGGGGCGTTGTCCACGCTTATCACCCGGGCGAGTGCCAGCTTGCCGCACACGATCAGCAGCCCCAGCCCGAAGAATGGCAGCAACAACCGTCTCGCCCGCGCCACCACCACGCCGCGCCAGCCTGGGCGGGGAGTGAACAGCATGCCGGTTTCCACCGCCACCAGCCCGCTTAAGTACAGGAAGAACGGCATATGGAACGCATACACGGCCTGGCGCAGCGGCTCGTACCAGCCCGCGCCCGCGGGGTCGGCCCTGGCCACCAGATGCCCGAAGACGACGAACAGGATGGCCATGCCCTTCGCTGCGTCGATATCCGAGCGCCGTGCCTGCAAAGAAGTTAACCTGCGGTTGTTTTTGCTACTATACGTTGCAAGACGTTAATGCAAAAGACGGCTAGTGACCGCAGAGAAGCACTTCGCCGCCGCACTAACGGCTTGTCTGGTCCTGGCGGCCCCGGCCAGGGCGCAGCAGCTCGACCTCCTTCTGCCGGAGGACAGCGTGCCCGGCTACGGGCAGAAATTCAGCGTCATATCCGAGCACAAGGAATTCGCCCCCGGCGCCACCGGATGGGAGTGGAACGGCATCTCCCTGGCGCCCGCTCTTGCCGCCAGCACGGGGTATGATTCCGCGCCCAACGGGGCCGGGGGCTCCGCCCTGCTTAACGCCTCGCCCAGCGTTCTGGTGTCCGACCCGGTCGCCGGTTTCGGTGCCTATGCCGAGGTCAACAGCTCCGCCTATCCACAGGATGCGTCGCAAAACGCCGTCACCGCCATGCTTGCGGGGGGCGAGCGGATAGAGCTGCCGCGCGAGGTTGTCACTGTCGCCGCCGCCTATTTGCGCGGCGCGGAAACAGGTTTCGATATCGATACGCAAAATCTGACCCGCCCTCTGGTCTTCGCGGTGACCGATCTTCGCGCGAGCGACGAAATTGTTGCGGGGATGTTCACGATTAAGCCGGAAGTTGATTCCGCCATCTACAGCTTTCCGGATACATCTGACC
>NZ_JBKQJR010000066.1:0-2953 GCF_052326845.1 Acidocella sp.
CGGTTCTTCTGCACGATCGTGCCGTTTTCCAAGATCAGCGACCCGCTGGACCAGATGCCCCCGCCCATGGCCGGTCCGTCAATTGCATCGAGGCTGCGAGGTTTCACCATGTTCTCATATACGGTGGCTCCGCTCAGGGTCAGGGCGCCTTGGTTATAGATTGCCCCACCCCCCCACTGGGAGGAATCCACCAGTGAACCGCCTTCCAGCGTCAGGTTCTCTAGCGTGAGCGAGGCGCCCGCAGTCACGTCGCAGAAGCGGGCGCCCGCGCCCGCGCCAAGGCGGCCCGGCTGGAGGGTGTCGCCGTTGCCGACGATGGTCAGCTTGTCGCTGGCGGCGATGACCGGCAGGAAGTTCCCGCCGTTGGTGCCGTTGTTGCTCGCCGTGAAGAGATAGGGTGATGTGGTCGGGGCCGTCAGGCTGATGGTGTTAGCTCCGCCGGCCGTGTTGGCGGCGTTCATGTCGGCGATGAGGGCTGACACGGTGGGCGCAGTGTAGCTCGAGAGCAGCGCCCGAACTTCGAGATGCTCGAGGAACAGGCGTGCCTTTTTGCGACGGGGCGCCGAAGTACGACGTTGGCCGCGCAGGGCGGCGCTGCGCGAAAGGATTGAGGAAAACCAAGAGGAAACGGACATGGTCAAGCTCCTTTTTGGTCGAGGTCCGCGATGGAACGACTGAGGGCGTTCCCGGCGCGCAGACCGAGCGCCAGGGGCCGGTGAGACTCCTGCTTCGCGGCGAGCAGTCGCCGGCCGCTTCTTTTCGTCCGGCCGCTCGCGGCGCCCTGTAGTGGCACGGTCTTCAGACGATGCCATGACGGCGAGCGCTGTGGCTGACCACATCAGACTGGTCTTATCAGGATTTCCAGGCGCGATGGGGCGCCCACTCGGCCGCGCGCCACTTCCGCCTCACGCGACGAGTCGCCGAGCGATTTCTCTCCAGTTGATCGTCCTTCAGCCGGCCTTTCTGTGCGAGAGGCTCGGTACCCTATCTATTCCATCGCCGTCGACGGGCCAATGGCACATGGAGGGGCAAATTCTTGAGAGAATTTCGAACAATTGGCTTCGTTTCCGGGCCCCGCGGCCCGACGCGGCCAAGGAACGGCCCGCACCAGCGTCAAGGCAGCCGCATCTACGCCCAACTAAGCAGGACAATCCAGCCGGCGTGCAGGAGCAGTCGGAGCCACCAGGACAAGCCGCGCCACGTGGCTACTTGCGCCACAACCAGCACGGCGGGGGCGACTGCCAGGGGCCAGTATGCGGGCTGGTACGTGGCCCGCCACTCCTGCGAGACCATGGTGGGCAGCCCCAAGGCCGACACGGCTTCGGCGAGAAGAATCAAGGTCACCGCCAGGGGGATGATGCGCTCGACGTAGGCGACCGTCACGGGCCAGGGCCGCCGGTAGCGCCGCCAAAGGCTGCCCGCCGCGAGCGCTTCCAACGCCGGGACAAGGAACATGACGATGAAGTACAGTGGCATGCCCCAGAGCAGCCCGATTTGCACGCCGATGATGGCGTCGCAGACCATTTTATCGTAAAGGATTCTCCGCTGATCATCCCGGGCCATCCCTTTGAGGTCCGGGTAGCGGCGCTCCTGCCAATCCGGCGCGTAGACTTCGCCGCGAAGCTCCCCGAACTCCGGACTGAACAAGACATCAGCCAGCGGCTCCGGCTGGCGCTGCAACAGGTCGTCCTTGAAGGCGAGCACGTTTTCCCGCCCTTGCAGGGTGTTCCTCATCTGATATCCGGCGAACGTCCATGCGCCGCCGCACAGAGACGAGATGTAGGCCGCCACCAGCCCGACAGCCAGGCCGTGAGACAGGTCGGCGCCGGCGCTTTGGGGTCGGGCCATGAGCACGATCGCCAGGCCGGCGGTGGTTACAGCCAGCACCACCGCCATGGCGAGAGCGATGTTCACCGGCCCTGGGGGCCGGGGGAGTGCCGCCAGCCAGGGGCGCGGGGTGGACGGCAGGCGGCCGTAACTGGCGTCGATGGTTTCGGTCAGCGGCTTCTGAAGAATTCGAAAGTAGATCGTGTAACCGAAGAGGACGCCGAGCACCAGCCCCACGACCAGCACCGACAGGGCCGCGCGCAGGTTCTGCCGCAGCCAGTAGCGCGCCGCCTGCCAGGCCGACGGCGGCCGCGCGCGTGTCGGCTCGCCGCGCCGCCAGCGATCCAGGTCGTCGGCAAGGTCCGCCGCCGAGCCGTAGCGCTGGCGCGGGTCCTTCTGAAGGCACTTCAGGCACAGCGCCTCCAGGTCGCGGTCCACCCGGGGATTCAACATCCGCGGTGGCTGCGGTTCCTTCTCCATCATTTGCGAGAGCGTGTCGAACGGCGTCTCGGCCTGGAACGGGGGCTGGCCGGTCAGCAACTCGTAGAGAACCGCGCCCAGGCTGTAGACGTCGGCCAGCGTGGTGACTTCCCCCCTCTTTCCGGACGCCTGCTCCGGCGCCATGTAGGCCGGCGTTCCCATCACGGCCCCGGTGCGGGTCAGCTTGCTGTCGCCCTCAACCCGCCTGGCCAGGCCAAAGTCGGCAACGTGGGGCTGTCGTTCGCGGTCCAGCAGGATGTTCCCGGGCTTGAGGTCGCGGTGGATGATGCCGCGCTGGTGGGCGTAGTGAACCGCTCGAGCGACCGTGGCGAGCAGCCGTGCCGCCTCCTCGGAGGGGCCCCGAAAGCCAGCCAACGTGCCGCCCTCGACCAGCTTCATGCAGAAGTACGGCTGCCCCTCGTATTCGCCCACCTCGTAGATGGGCACGATGCTCGGATGATCGAGCTGGGCCGCCGCTTCGGCCTCGGTGCGGAAGCGCAGCGCCTCATCGGCGGAGGCCATCTGCCCGGCCAGGAGCATCTTGAGGGCCACGGTGCGGTCGAGATTGATCTGCCGGGCCCGGAAGACGACACCCATGCCGCCGCGCGCGATCTCTCCCAGTAACTCGTAGCCAGGCACCTCCGGC
>NZ_JBKQJR010000067.1:0-4532 GCF_052326845.1 Acidocella sp.
CGATGTCGGCTCATCACATCCTGGGGCTGGAGCAGGTCCCAAGGGTTCGGCTGTTCGCCGATTAAAGTGGTACGTGAGCTGGGTTTAGAACGTCGTGAGACAGTTCGGTCCCTATCTGCCGTGGGTGTTGGAGGCTTGAGAGGATCTGTCCCTAGTACGAGAGGACCGGGATGGACGTACCTCTGGTGTACCGGTTGTCGCGCCAGCGGCATAGCCGGGTAGCTAAGTACGGAAAAGATAACCGCTGAAAGCATCTAAGCGGGAAACTTACCTCAAAACTAGGCCTCCCAGAGGATCGTGGTAGACCACCACGTCGATAGGCCGGGTGTGGAAGCGGGGTAACTCGCGAAGCTAACCGGTACTAATCATCCGATAGAGTTCAAATATCCCTCACCAACCCCCATACACAGCAATCATCCATCGAAAGATGAATGACGCTGACACACACAGCAAAGCACCAAAACCAAACCACCCAGATCAAACAGCTTTGATAGGCTGGACGACCTGGTGGCTCTGGCGGGGAGCCTACACCCGATCCCATCCCGAACTCGGACGTGAAAATCCCCAGCGCCCATGGTACTGTGTCTTAAGGCACGGGAGAGTAGGTCGCCGCCAGGTCCTCCAGCCTATCAAAACAAACAACAAAACCGCCCCCAAAACGCATCCGCGTCCATAAGGGCGGTTTTGTCGTCAAAATACCAACGCGGGGTGGAGCAGCCCGGTAGCTCGTCAGGCTCATAACCTGAAGGTCGTCAGTTCAAATCTGGCCCCCGCAACCAAGCTTTCTAAAGCAAATCAAAATGATCCAAGTTTAACTTGAGATCGCCCACCCCCTGAAATAGCCTCAAAATACCTAGCGCGCAATTAGCGCGCTTTAGCGCAACCGGTGGTCCCGGGAGCGGGGCCGCCCCAGCGACGGGGGGGAGCATGGCGACGCACAAGCTCATGGATGGCGATCTGCAGCTGTTCAAGCGCGCGGGGCGCAAGGCGTGGCAATGCGCGGCATCGGTCGGCGGCCGGCAATACCGCTTCAGCACTAGGCAAGAGCAGTTCAATCTCGCCAAGGAGATCGCCCAGGACTGGTATCTCGAAAAAATGGGCAAATCGCGCGCGGGGCTGCTGCAGACGGAGAAGACCGTCCAGGACGCGGCGGAGAAATTCACCCGCGAATATGAGGTGATCACCGAGGGCGAGCGCAGCCCCAAATGGGTGGCTGGTCACCAGATCAGGTTGCGGCTGCACCTGCTCCCCTTCTTCGGGAAAATGCCGCTCTCCGAGGTGACGCCCGGGACCGTGCAGGATTACCGGGTGCATCGGATCGAGACCGCCATGAAGGCGACCGGCAACCGTCCGTGCGCCAGACCGACGGCTTAAGCGAGGCCACTTCACGCCGTCCCGCCTGTACCTTCCAGTGCTCACCGTGACCCGGCACAAGATCCAGCCAGATTGGGTTGCTGCAGCCACACGGACAGTCCATCACCGCCTGGAACGGGTGCTCCCGGCCACCAACAATGTACACACGGCCCGGCCGTGGAGCATCAGGCGCATCCTCAACGTAGACGATTTTCCACCTCGACCATGGCCAAAGGTTCCAGATCCTTCGCCAAGCAGCACTGATGACGCTTCTCATGGCTTCAACAGCCTGTCGCCGAGACCCACTATCCGCCCCATAACTTTGCACGGCACACCATCCTGTACCGATTCGTAATAGCCGTGCGTCAGACTCATTGTCTGCCCCGCGAAACTAGCATTGGGGTCGAGCCGATATCCGTGAATTCGAGCGAGAAAGTCTAGAACTCCCAGGTTCGCGGCCATCATGTTTATAGGCATGACTGCGGGGCGGTCTTCTTCCACTGCTCGGAGATATCCGGCTGCGACGCGCCGCTCGTAGTCCTCGGGCGCCGTGCGTTGTGCGGATTCAGCATCGAGGTCTTCCCCAGTGTAGATGCCCCGGCTCAACAGGCTCGACCCACCTGGTTGGATGACGGCGCCTATTCTCCGTCACACGAACCGCTTCGCCGCCGCGACGCAGAGGATGATGGCGGCGGTGACCGCGAGCATCGCGGGCGGCACGGTTTCGTGCAGCAGCAGGGCGGAAGCGGCGAGGCCAAGCGCCGGCTGCAGCAGTTGCAGTTGTCCGACCGCGGCGATGCCGCCCAGCGCCAAGCCCCGGTACCAGAAGACGAAGCCGAGCAGCATGCTGAAGGCGGAGACATAAGCCAGCCCCGCCCAGGCGCCGCCCGTGACCCGTGCCAGCGAGGCGGGGCAGGTGAGCCAGCTTGCCGCCAGCGTGAGCGGCAGCGCCAGCACCAGCGCCCAGGAGATGACCTGCCAGCCGCCCAGCCGCCGCGAGAGTTTTGCCCCTTCTGCGTAGCCGAGACCGCACACGATGATCGCGCTCAGCATCAGCGCCACGCCGGCGCCGGGCAGCCCCGCCCCGTGGTGCAACGCCACGCCGATGACGCAGGCGCTGCCCAACCCGGCGCAGAGCCAGAAGCCGTAATGCGGCCGCTCGCCGCCGCGCAGCACGCCGAACAGGGCCGTGCACAGTGGCAACAGCCCTAGGAAAATCTGCGACTGAACGGCGTCGATATGACGCAGTGCCAGGGCCGAGAGCAGTGGAAACCCCAGCACCACGCCCAGAGCCACCACGGCCAGGGAAGCGAGATCGCCTCGCGCCGGGCGCGGCTGCCGGAAGGCGAGCAGCAGGCCGAGCGCCAGCAGCCCGGCCAGCGTCGCCCGCGCCACGGTGAGGAAAACAGGGTCGAACCCCGCCAGGGCCGCGCGGGTGGCGGGCATAGAGCCGCTGAAAATCACCACTCCCAACGCACCGTTCACCCAGCCGCTCGCCGACTTCTCCATGCTCCACATCCCAACAAAAGATGCCGGTTTTGTGCCGTGGACAACGCGGCTCCTCCAGGTATAGTTAAGTACAATTTTACTGAACTGTACTTGCGAATATGGAGGTACGGATGCCCCAGTCCGAAGGCACGCTGGTCGCGCAGCTGGTGCAGGAGATGCGCAGCCGCATTGCCGCGCGGAGTCTGGTGGCGGGCACCAGGCTGCCCTCCATCCGCGCCCTCGCCGAGGCGCGGAAGATGTCCAAGACCACCGTGGTCGAGGCTTACGACCGGCTGGCGGCAGAAGGCATCATCCAGTCCCGGCGCGGCTCCGGCTTCTATGTGGCCGGGCATTTGCCGCCGCTCAGCCTGGCGGATGCCGGGCCAAAGCTGGACCGCGCGGTGGATCCGCTCTGGGTCTCCCGCCAGTCACTGGAAACCGCTGATGATGCGCTGAAACCCGGCTGCGGCTGGCTGCCGCCCAGCTGGATGCCGGAGGCCAGCCTGCGCCGCGCTTTGCGCGGCCTGGCCCGGGCCGAGGCGGCGGCACTGACCGATTATGGCAGTCCGCTGGGGCTGGCGCCGTTGCGGGAGCACCTGGCCCGGCGGCTGGCGGGGTTTGGCGTGCCGGCCGCACCGGGGCAAATTCTGCTCACCGAATCCGGCACCCATGCGGTTGATCTGCTCTGCCGCTTCCTGCTGGAGCCGGGTGATGCCGTGCTGGTGGACGACCCATGCTATTTCAATTTCCGTGCGCTGTTGCGGGCGCATCGGGCGCGGGTGGTCAGTGTGCCGTACACGCCCACCGGGCCGGATGTTGCCGCCTTCGCCCAGGTGCTGGCGGCGGAGCGGCCGCGCCTCTACATCACCAACGCCGCCGTGCATAACCCCACCGGCGCCTCCCTCTCGGCGCTCACCGCGCACCGGGTGCTCAAGCTCGCCGAGCAGCACGATCTCATCGTCATCGAGGACGATATCTTCGCCGATTTCGAATCCGAGCCTTCGCCGCGCCTCGCCGCCTTCGATGGGCTGGAGCGGGTGGTGCAGATCGGCAGTTTCTCCAAGACGCTCTCGGGTTCGCTGCGCTGCGGCTACATTGCCGCAAAGGCGGACTGGATCGAGGGGCTGACGGACCTCAAGATCGCCACCTCCTTCGCCGGCGGGCGGCTTTCCGCGGAGGTGCTGCTGACGGTGCTGCAGGACGGCACCTACCGCAAGCATGTGGAGAGCCTGCGCCCCCGGCTGGCCTCCGCCATGAGCCAAGCCGGGGCCCGGCTGCGCGATGTGGGGCTGACACCCTGGGTGGAGCCGCGTGCGGGGCTGTTCCTATGGTGTGAACTGCCCGATGGTATGGATGCGGCGGATATCGCCCGGCGGGCCATGGCCGAGAACATCGTGCTGGCGCCCGGCAACGTGTTCAGCCCGGCGCAGACGGCCGGGCGCTTCCTGCGCTTCAACGTGGCGCAGTGCGCCGATCCGCGCATTTTCAAACTTCTCCGCCGCGCCACTCAGAGTGTCGAGTGACCTTTATGGCAAGAGGCCAGCCCGGGCGCAAAGCAGCAGTGACGGGCCGAAGAACTAACCCGCTGCGCGGGAATGGTGCTTGTGTTAAGGGCGGCGGCTGCGCTTGGCGTGCAGGTTTTGTTTGAGGGTTTGGGCAACCCGGTCTGAGGATGCTGGCTTCTTTCATTG
>NZ_JBKQJR010000068.1:0-15982 GCF_052326845.1 Acidocella sp.
GACGGCCTTGGCCTCCCAATGCTGCCCGGCCTCCACCAGCACGCAGGCGGCCTTCTGCTCGGCGCCCTCGGTAAAGCGCCCGTAATCGATCAGCCGCTTGCCGCCCTTGTGCCCGGCATCGGCCACCACCAGCCCCGGCGTGCCCACCGCCACCGCCAGTTCCCGCCCGCGCGTCCCCGCGCCGCAGAGCAGCAGCGGCTCCGAGGGCCAGAGCATGGTGTGCAGGTCGAGCAGCAGGTCGGCGCTGTCTATCACCGGCTTCATCTCGCGGGCGCGGTTCAGCTCCGCCGAGCGGCGTACGCCGAAGAGCTGGTAATCGTCCCATACGCGGTTGAGGTCTTCCTCGACATAGCGCGACGCCAGGGGATTTGCCGGGTCGAAGCGGGCAAAGGCGGCGAGGTTGGCGAAGCCGAGCGTGAGGCGCCCGCGCAGCGGGGTGAAGCCCGCGCGCAGCAGCTCGGCCAGTACGATGGCGCCTGCGAACTCATTGCCATGAATTAATGACACCACCACAACATGCGGACCCGGCTCGCCGGTATTGAGCGTGGTGAAGCCCGGCACGCCGGTATTGCCGGCGGCGAAGGGCGCGAGATAGGGCGGGACGATTTCCATGCCGAAATCCGGCAGCCCGGCGGGGAGCGGGCTTTGCGGCAGGGTTTCGGGGAGGGGACCGGAACTCATGATGGCCACTGTAACCGGGTTGGCGCGGGGTGCAATCCGCGGGTTGACGTGGCACCCCGCTCCGGCCAAAGCCGGAGCCATGCAGATCGTGAGACTCTTTTGCACCGACCTCGCCGGTTTGCGGAACCAGGCGCTGGGCTTGGCCGAGGCCGCAGGGCTCGCGCCGGATATGCGCACGCTGCGCTTTCTGCCGCCCTGGGACAAGATCCCCACCAGTTTCTGGTTCAACCCGCGCCTTGCCGTTGGCGCGGAGGCATTCGAGGCGCCGCTGCCGCCGGTGGTGTTCGGCTGCGGCGGAGCGGGCTCGCGCGTGGCAGCCGCGCTGCGGAGCAAGGATGTCCGCGCCGTCGCCATCCAGCACCCGCGCATGGCGCTGGGCAAGTTCGACACCATTCTCGCCGCCCGGCATGACGGCATCACCGGGCCGAACGTGATTGTCACCCGCACGGCGCTGCACCGCGTGACCCAGGCGCGGCTGGCCGCCGAGCGCGAGCATTGGGCGCCGCACTTCGCCGCGTATCGCCGCCCGCTGGTGGCGGTGCTGCTGGGCGGCTCCAATGGCCGTTATCGGTTCGAGGCGCCGCAAGCCCACGCTTTGGCGGCGCAACTCGCCAATGTGGCGCGCGAGGCGGGGCTCGTCGTCACTCCCTCGCGCCGCACCGCGCCGGAGGTAATCGCCATTCTGCGCGCCGCACTTGAGCCGCTGGGCGCGTGGATCTGGGATTTTACCGGCGAGAACCCGTATTTCGGCATGCTGGCCTGCGCCGATGCCATCATCGCCACGGCGGATAGCGTGTCCATGGTCTCGGAGGCGGTGGCGACGCACGCGCCGGTGTATCTGGTGCGGCTGCCGGGAAAATCGTCGCGCATCGGCGCCTTCATGGATGCGCTGGTGAAAGATGGCCGGGTGCGGGACTTCGACGGAAGGCTGGACCTATGGAACACCGCGCCGTTGGATGATACGGCGGAAGCAGGGGCGGAACTGCGCCGTCGTTTGGGCCTGTGAGATAAAAAATATGCTTGATATTGAAACGTTTGACAACGTCCGCGGCGGCAACACGGTTTACAAGGCGCTGGCGCATCCCGTTGCGGCGCGGGCGCTGGCGGCGCTGGCGGGGCGGATTGGCAGTGTCGCGGTGGTGGACCCGGAGGGCTTCGCCGGGCCGCTGCTGGCGCTCTGCCCGGATTTCGATGTCGAGGGCGTTTACGTGCAGGATGTGCTGGCCATCGGCCAGGTGCGCGGCGGGCATATCGCGCGGGCGCTGACGGCGCTGCCCGAGGCGCGGGTGCGGACGGTGCTCATCGCGGCCTTTGATGCCGGGCGCGTGGCGGAGCGGCTGCAACGCTTCCTCCCCGCAGGGGCTGAGGTGCTGACGCTGGATGAGGTGAAGCTCCCCGCGGCATGGCGCAGCGTGCCGGAGCGCTATCTGGATGCCCGGAACTTCGCCACGAATTTCGTGTTCTTCCGTGATGACGGGCATTTCGCCACCCGCCTGACCACGGCCAATTACTGGGCCGGATATGGCGCGGGCAAGGTGCGGTTCTTCCACATCCTGTTCGACGAGGCCGGGCAGGTGCTGGCCGAGTGGGACGACGAAGCCCCCGCCGGGCCGGGGGGATATGTGCTGGACAGCCAGGCAATGCGCAGGCGCTTCGGCCTGGGGCCTTTCACCGGGCAGCTCTTCATCCATGCCACCGGCATCGCCGGGCATGACGTGGTGAAATATGCCCTGGATACCTACGCCACCGATAACGGTCCCTCGCTCTCCTGCACGCATGACGCCAATGCCTGGCCCTCCGAGCGCTTTGCCGGGCTGCCCGCGCCGCGTGCGGATGAGCGCGTGATCCTGTGGGTGCAGAACAGCCACGCCGTGCCCATCGCGGCCGGGGGTGTGGCGCTGGACCGCATGGGCGAGGGCATGCCGGTGGCGCTGGATACCGATATTCCGCCCTTCGCCACGCTGGCGCTTGATGTCGCGGAGCTGTTCCCGGATGTGCAATGGCCGGCGCAGTTCGAGGTTCTGGCCGGGCGCCACGTGGTGCGCCCGCGCTACGAGGTGCAGCGCGGCGACCGTACGCGCATCGCGCATGTGAATGTCGAGCGCGGCGACCTCAAGCCCGATGAGGGGCTGAAGACCTTGCATCCCGAGATGGGGCGCGGCTTCCTGCTGCCCTTCCCGGTGCCGCCGCGCGGGCGCTTCAGGACTATCGTGCTGCCCACCCCGATGGCGGTGACGGAGCAGAACACGCCGCTGCGGCTGGATGTGTTCGCGCCGGACGGCGCCAAGCTGGGCGAGCATTATTTCGGCGTCTTGCCGCGCAGGCATGAATGCGCCTTCGACCTTGACGACATGCTGCCCGAGGGGGCGCTGCCCGAGGGCGGCCATGCCGAGCTGGTCTATGATTTCCGCCTCGGCGGCGAGGCCAATGGCTGGCTGCACGCGCTGTTCCGCTTCGAGGACCGCCAGAGCGGCCACGCGGCGGAGAGCAGCTTCGGCGGGCATATCTTCAACACGCTGATGGTCTACAAGAACGAGCCGCAAAGCTATACCGGAAAGCCGCCGGGGCTCTCCACGCGGCTGTTCCTGAAACTGGGCTTCGACGGGCGGCAGAGCTTCTGCGTGCTGATCTACCCGGCCTCGGGGCCATGGGTGCCGCAATCCTCCACCGAGCTTGAACTCTATGACGGCGCCGGGCGGGAGCTGGCGGCGGCGCGGATCCAGATCGCCTGCTCCGGCTCGTATATCGTGCGGCCATTGGAACATTTTTCCGTCGATGATCTGAGCGCCGCCGGGGAGACCGGCTACGTGCTGATCCGTGATGCCACCTGCCGCCTGTTCGGCTTCCACGGCGTGGATGATGGCGCGGGCGGGTTTTCGCTCGACCACATGTTCGGGTTTTAGACGTCATCGCGAGCGTAGCGCGGCGATCCATCTCCGTGACGTACCGGGAAAGATGGATTGCTTCGCTGCGCTCGCAATGACGTCTCGGTGTTAGTCTAGGCGATGGCCGGCGCGGCGTTCCGCGTTGGGGCGGTTTGGTGTTCCCCCAGCGGCACCCATTGCCCGCCGCGCAGCACTTCGCTTGGGCGGAACCTGGCCTTGTAGGACATCTTGCGGCTCTCGGCGACCCAGTAGCCGAGATAGACATGCGGCAGTTCCAGCTCCACGGCCCGCTGCACCAGCCAGATGATGGCGTAGGTGCCGAGCGAGCGGGCGTCCAGCGTGGTGTCGAAGAACGAGTACACGGCGGAGAGCCCGTCGCCCACGCGGTCTGTCAGGCAGGCGCCGGCGAGGCGGCCATCGGGCAGGCGGAATTCGACGACCGAGGTCTCGATCGGGGTGTCCTCGATCATGGCGCGGTAGTCGTAGAAGCTCATCGCCGCCATGTCGCCCTCGCCATGGCGGATTTGCTGGTAGGTCTGGAACAGCTGGTACTGCTCGGCCGTGGCGCGGGGCGGCATCTCCTGCACCGAGAGATCGGCGTTGATGCGGGCGACGCGCCGCTGGGTCTTGTTCGGCGCGAAATCACGCGCGCGGATGCGGATGGGCAGGCAGGCGGTGCAGCCCGGGCAGACAGGCGCGTAGGCGATGTTGTGGCTGCGCCGGAAGCCGCCGCGGGAAAGCTTGTCGTGCAAGGATTCCGCCGAGACGCCAGCCAGTTCCGTCACCACCTTGCGCTCCGTGCGCCCGGGCACGTAAGGGCAGGGCAGAGGCGCCGTGGTGTAGAAGAAATGCGGACGGCGGGGGGGCTTGAAGCTCATTGCAGAGCTATGTTTGGGTCTCGACCCCACCGCGTCAACAGGAATTTACGTGGCGCGGATGATCACCAGCCCTGAGAGGATGTCATGCGTGGCGCGGCCGCGCGGGTTGAGCAGCGCCAGAAGGAACGGAATGCCGACCAGCACGAAGCTGAGCCAGAGCAGCACGGCCCAGACCAGCGCCTGGGCGAGGTTGGGACGTGCGGTCCAGTCGTCGTCCTGCCGGACGGTGAGCCCGGCCAGGCGCTGCCCCGGCGTGGCGCCGGAACTGCCGATCAGCAGCGTGTAATACACCAGCGGGATCAGCGGGATGACGTGAAAGGCGAGCCAGCCTATGCCCAGCGTGAGCACGCCGAACACGGCGATGAGCAGCGCCGCCACCGAGCCGAGCATGCTGAGGACGAGGCAATCCACCAGCAGCGCCAGGAAGCGGCGTGGCAGCACGCCGTCGGTCAGGCGCGGGTCGAGCGGCGGGGTGGAGAGGAACCTGGTCATGCCGGGGAGTTTGCGCCGCGAGGCGCCTTCAGCGCAAGCGCCGTCAACCCGGCCAATAGCAGCGCCAGAGGCGGGGCGTAGAGGCACCAGGATGCAAGCGGGGAGAGCATGGCAAGTGGCGCCAGGTAAACGATCCCACCGAGCACCTTGAGCCAGGCTGGGCAGTTTGCGCGCCAGCCTAGAGCCAGGGCGGCGGGGAGGATCACGGCGTCATAGGCGTAGGCGTGCGGCTGTGCCAGCAAGGTTGCGGTCAGCAGCACCGCCACCGCCAGCCCATACTCCGTCCGGCGTGCAGTAGTGACCACCGCTCCGGCTGCCCCAAGGCCGCAGATGGTTTGTACGGCTATGGCCAGGGCGGGTGATGCGCCAAGATGCCGCAAATTTGCCGCCGGGGTGATCATCACGTTCAAATTCGCGCCGCCGCTGAAGTAGTCGCGCTGGATCTGCGGTAGGGATTGCACCCAGAGCCGCCACAGTTCCGGCGGCAGCAGGGCGCAGGAGAGCATCACCAGCGCACCGGCCGTAAGCACGGCGGCGGCGATCGTCCGCCACTCGCACCTTGCCAGTAGCAGCAAGGGCAGTAACAGTCCCATTTGTGGCTTCAGCGTGAGTAAGCCGAAGGCGATGCCTGCCAGCACCGGCCGTTCTCGCAGAAGCGCCAGCCCCCCCAGCAGCAGGGCGCCGGCGAAGAATGACGTCTGCCCCAGCACCAGGGTGAGCAGCGCCGCGGGGCTGGCCAGCAGCGCGAGCACCGGTACCGTCCGGCCCTTGAAAAGCCCCAGCCCCGCCGCTGTAAACGCCGTGAGCCCGGCAAGCGTCCAAACCGTCTTCGCGGTAGTGTAGCTTAGATCGCGTAACCATGGGGTGGCGAGGAGGAAATCCGGCGGGTAGGTGAACGGGTAATAGCTCTTGAAACCTGGGTATAGCGCCTGCTGGAAGCGCATCATGGCATCCGGGTTATAGATTTCCAGAAGAGGCGAGAAGCGCGGATAGGCCCAGAAACCAAGGAAATCGGCGTTGATGTGCGGCTGCTTGGCTAGCATCCAGACCAGCGTGACCCCGTTCAGCGTCGCGCACAGCGTCAGCACGGCGGTCAACGCCATGCGGTGCAGGCCAGTTGTGGGCGGGGTTGGCATCATCTAAGCCTTAGAGCAGCTTCTGGTTACGGTCGATGGAGGGCATATGCCGCGCGCGGGTTCAGTCAACTATCTGTTCGGCACCAGGTTCTACAAAATGGCCTATGTCGAATCCGGCAACCCGGCGGCGCCCGCCGTGGTGTGCGTGCACGGGCTCACCCGCAACGGGCGGGATTTCGACGCGCTGGCGGAGGCGCTGTCCGACCGTTTCCATGTGATCTGCCCTGATCTGCCGGGGCGCGGAAAGTCGGATTGGCTGTCCGAATCAATGGCCTATCAGCCGCCAAGCTATGTGGTGGCGCTGGCGCATCTGCTGGCCCAGCTGAACAAGCCGGTGGCGTGGGTGGGCACCTCGCTTGGCGGGATCTGCGGCATGATGATCGCCGCCGCGCAGAACGCCCCGATCACGCGGCTGGTGCTCAACGATGTCGGCGCGCAGATCCCCGCCATCTCGCTCAAGCGCATCCGCGACTACATGAGCGTTGCGCCGGAGCGCTTTGTCTCCATGGCGGCGCTGGAGGCGCATCTGCGCCTGGTGCACGCGCCGTTCGGCAAGCTGAGCGACGCGCAATGGGCGCATCTCGCCCGCTTCTCCGCCCGGCGGGTGCTGGACCAGACCGGGGAGGGGGCGTTCGCCATGCATTACGACCCCAAGATTATCGAGCCGATACTCGCCTCGGTGCCGCTGGATGCGGATATGTGGCCGCTCTGGGGCCTGATCCAGGTCCCCCGGCTCGTCATTCGCGGCGCGCAGAGCGATCTGCTGACCGAGCCGGTTTATACCCGCATGCTGGAATCCGGCGCGGAGGGCTATGTGGTGGAGGATGCGGGCCACGCCCCGGCGCTGATGGATTATGAATCGATGGCGCGGATCAAGGCGTTCTTGCTCGCCGGCCTGTAGAGCCCCAGCAAAACCCTATTATGCTGGCCGAATGGCACCGCATTTCTCTGCTCCGGTGCTCACGTACTTCAATGTACGCTCCGCTCCGGTGCTCAAAAAGCGGCGCCATTCGGTTCAGCCTAGCGGGTTTTACAAGGGGCTCTAGGCAGCGGATGAGGTTTTTGTGTCGGTGGCGTGACAGGTTTGCCACCGTGCCGGATGCGATTAAAATCCAGCCCGATGGCTGACCGATTCGTCTTCCGCGCGCATCTGCCGCTGCTCCGGCGCGCCTTGCTCTCCGCAGGGCGGGCGACGGCCTCGCAACGGGTCTCCCTGGTTGCGGCCGGATGCGCCTTCTACGCCACGCTGGCGCTGTTTCCCACCATCACCATGCTCATCTCGCTCTACGGGCTGGTGTACAATCCGGACACCGTGCAGCCGCAGCTGCATTATCTTCAAAGTTTCATGCCGCCGGCGGCGTTCTCGCTGATCTCGGACCGCATCCAGAGCGTTATTGCCCAGCCGGCCAAGGGGCTTGGCTTAAGCTTCCTCATCTCGCTGGCGATTTCACTTTGGTCGTCCTCCACCGGCACCAAATCGGTGCTGAACGCTCTGTCGCTCGCCTACCATGAACGCGAGACGCGCGGCATCGTCCGCTTCCAGCTTGTGGCAATGGGCATGACGCTGGTCGCCATCATCGGCACCGCGATGGCCGTTGGCTTCCTCGTTTTTCTGCCGGTGGCGCTGGCGTTTCTCGGCCTCTCCGGCTCCACCACCTTTCTTGTCGGGCTGATCAGCGCCGCGGCGATGATCGTGTTCCTGCTGGTGGCCCTGGGGCTGCTCTACCGCTTCGGCCCGGCGGGAACGGGCCGCGTGTTTCACGCCCCGGGCGCGGTCATCGCCACTGTCCTGTGGCTGCTCGCCTCCTGGGCGTTTGGCCTCTATGTCGGGCGGTTCGCCGCGTACAGCGTGCTTTATGGCCCGCTCGCAACACTGATTGGCTTGATGATGTGGTTCTACATTTCCGCCTATGTGGTGCTGTTCGGTGCCGAGGTGAACGCAGCGCTGGACCGCGAATGGCGGCACTACAAGCTGCACCGGGCCAGCCAGGAGGCAAAGGGCCTGCAGATGGGCGCGCCATGACCGGCAAGCCCCCCGCCCCGCATGACCTTGCTGAGATCGCGGCGCTGGCGCCGGAGGCGGTTTGCACCCGCCTGGGCGCCATGCCGGAAGGCTTAAGCTCCGCCGAAGTGGCCGCGCGGCTGAAGCGCTTCGGCCCCAACCGCATCGCCCGCGAGGAACGCCTGAGCGTGCTCGCCGAGCTGTGGCGCAATGCCAAGACGCCGCTCAACCTTATGCTGCTGGTGCTGGCAGCCGCCTCTTGGGTCCTGGCGCAGGATGCGCGCTCGGCCATCGTCATCGCCGTCATGGTCACGCTCAGCGTCGGGCTGGGCTTCATCCAGGAGCATCGCTCCAGCACCGCCGCTGCGCAGCTCGCCAATATGGTGAAGATCCACGCCACGGTGCGCCGGCCCGGCACGCCTGGGGCGGATGAGGAGGGCTACGCCGAGATCGGGCTCGATGAGCTGGTGCCCGGCGATATCATTCGTCTCTCCGCTGGCGACATGATCCCCGCCGATGTGCGGCTGCTCACCGACAAGGATCTCTATATCAACCAGTCCGCGCTCACGGGCGAGTCGATGCCGCAGGAGAAATCCTCCCTGCCGCAGGGTTCGGCGGTGGATGATGCGTTCGCACTGCAGAACGTCTGCTTCATGGGCTCGAACGTGATCAGCGGTTTTGCCACGGCCGTGGTGCTGCATACGGGGGAGGCTACCAGCTTCGGCCAGCTGGCGGACAAGATCGTGGGCCAGCACGGGAAAACGAGCTTCGACCGCGGCATAGCCGGTTTCGCCGGACTGATGATCCGCTTCATCCTGGTCATGGCGCCAGCGGTGTTTCTCATCAACGGGCTGACCAAGCATAACTGGCTGGAGGCGGCGCTGTTCGCGGTGGCCGTCGCCGTCGGGCTGACGCCCGAGATGCTGCCGATGATCGTGACCGTGAACCTGGCGCGCGGCGCGATCATGATGGCGCGCCGGCGGGTGATCGTGAAGCGGCTGAACGCGATCCAGAATTTCGGCGCCATGGACGTGCTGTGCACGGACAAGACCGGCACGCTGACGCAGGACCGCATCATCATGAAACTGCATCTGGACGTCCATGGCGCTGTGGATGACGGCGTGCTGATGCTCGCCTACGTCAACAGCCATTTCCAGAGCGGGCTGAAGAACGTGCTCGACCATGCCGTGCTGGAGCATGCCGAACTGGAAGAGCATATCAACTTGGACACGGGTTTTTCCAAGCTCGACGAAATTCCCTTCGACTTCACCCGCAGGCGCCTCTCCGTGGTGGTGCGCAAGCCGGGGGGCGCGCCGCTGCTCATTTGCAAGGGTGCGGTGGAGGAGATGCTGAGTGTTTGCATCGGTTACGAGCTGAACGGCGAACAACACGTGCTGGACGCGGCCGAGCTGGAGAAGATTGGGGTCGTGACGCGGGAGATGAATGAGGACGGGTTCCGCGTCGTTGCGGTGGCCACCCGGAAGTTCCCGCCGGAGCGGCTGAATGATTTCAGCGCCGCCGATGAGTCCGGGCTGACCCTACGAGGCTTTATCGCCTTCGTCGATCCGCCGAAGGAGACTGCCTCCGCCGCCATCGCCCGGCTGGAAGCTTCCGGCGTGGCGGTGAAGATCATCACCGGCGACAACGATCTCGTCACCCGCAAGGTCTGCCGGGACGTCGGGCTGGAGATCACCGGGCTTCTGCTGGGGCGCGAGGTGGAGGCGATGAGCGATGCCGAGCTGACCACTGCCGCCGAGCGCGCCAACGTGTTCGCCAAGGTCTCCCCGGAGCAGAAGGCGCGCATCATCGCGGCGTTGCAGGCGCGCAAGCATGTTGTTGGTTTCCTGGGAGATGGCATCAATGACGGCCCGGCGCTGAAAAAGGCGGATGTTGGCGTTTCTGTCGATACCGCAGTCGACATCGCGAAAGAGAGCGCGGGCATCATTCTGCTGGAGAAGAATCTCTCCGTGTTGAATGACGGCGTGCTCGCCGGGCGCGAGGTGTTCGGCAATATCATCAAGTACATCAAGATGGGCGCCAGCTCGAATTTCGGGAACATGTTCAGCGTGCTGGGGGCGAGCATTTTCCTGCCGTTCCTGCCGATGATGCCCATCCAGGTGCTGACCAACAATCTGCTCTACGACTTCTCGCAGACGGCGATCCCGACCGATAAGGTGGATGAGGAATATCTGACCAGCCCGCGCAAATGGGAGCTGGGCAACATCACCCGGTTCATGATCTTCATCGGCCCGATCAGCTCGATCTTCGACTACACCACCTTTTTCACCATGCTCTACGTGTTCCACTGCTGGAACAATCCGGCGCTGTTCCAGACCGGCTGGTTCGTGGAATCGATCCTGACGCAGACGCTCATCATCCATATCATCCGCACCGCGCATATCCCGTTCGTGGAGAGCTGGGCGAGCCCGCCGCTGATTGCCGCCACGCTGATCATCTGCGCCATCGGCATCGCGCTGCCGTTCACGCCGCTCGGCGCCACTTTGGGCTTCGTGAAGCTGCCGGGCCTGTTCTGGCCGATCGTCGCCAGTTTCCTGCTCAGCTACGCAGTGCTCACCACGCTGGTGAAGACCTGGTTCATCCGCCGCTGGGGCCTCTAGCCCCGGTACAGCGCCTTGGGCCAGCGCCGGTGCAGCCATAGCCAGGCGCCGGGCTTTTCCCTGATCCAGCGTTCGAGGGTCTGGTTCATCGCGGTGGTCAGGGCCAGCGCGTCTGCGGCTTTGTCGCCGCTGTCGGGCAGGGGCATCGGTGGTTCGCAGATGATATGCAGCCGCGCCGGGGCCACGCGCACCACATGCACCGGGAGCACCGGGCAGCGGAATTTGAGCGCGAAGCTGGCCATCGCGTCCATGGTCATCGCCTCATGGCCGAATAATGGCGCGGCGATGCCGGTATCAAGCTTCTGGTCCACCAGCAGGCCGAGATGCCCGCCCTTGAGCAGATGCGCGTAGGCGGCGCGCGCGCCCGCGGCACCCTTGGGGAACATCGTCACCTTGCGGCCGAAATTCGCCTCGCGCAGGCGTAGGATCATGTCGTTGACCAGCGGGTTGGAGGCGGCGCGGTACATGAAGCCAACATCGACGCCACGGGCGAAGGCGGCGGGCGGGGTGATCTCCCAATTGGCGATATGGCCGGTGATGAAGATCGACGGCCCGTCCGTTCCGTTCTTCAGTGCGGGGACGACGTTCTCCTCCCAGCCGATGAATTTGTAGCCGGGGCCGCTCTCGGTTTCCTTGATGCAGCCGATGCGCACCAGCTCCGCCGCCGTCTGCCCCAGGTTCTGCCAGCACTCTTTGACGATCTTCTTGCGCTCTACGGCGGAGAGTTCCGGCATGGCGAGGCGGAGATTCTTGTCCGCGATCTTCGATGTCGGGATCAGCGGGCCGATGGCCCCCGCCACCGCGCCGCCGATGCGCGAGGCGGTCTCCGGGCGGAAGGGCTGCAATGCCTTTATCAGCACCCATACGATGGCGGCCTCAAGCCGGTGGCCGAGTTTGATTTTTTCGTTGCTCATCGCAGCAGTTTTTCCAAGGCAGCTGTGTCTTCCCAGCGTAGCTTCGCGCGTACCACCACGCAGCCTTTGCGCAAGGGTGCTGGCAGCTTCACGTAATCCTTCTCTGTCGTCACCAGCAGCGTAGCTTTGTCGGCGGCCTCGACGAGCAGCGCCGTCACGTCCCGCGTGGTGTAGGCGTGATGGTCGGGGAAGGCGTGGCGGTTGACGATCTCGGCGCCAAGGGAGAGCACGGAGCGGAAGAATTTTTCTGGCCGGCCGATGCCCGCGAAGGCGATCACCCGGCGCCGCTCCAGCGGCTCGGCGCAGTCGGGCACCAGTGCGGCGCGCAGCACCGGCAAGTCCGGGGGCAGGGCGGCCAGGGCGCCGGTCTCGTCCTCGCCGATCAGCACCGCGGCCTGGCAGCGGGCGGCGGCTTCGGCAACCGGCTCGCGCAGCGGCCCGGCGGGCAGCAGCAGCCCGTTGCCGAAGCCGTAGCCGCCGTCGATGACCATCAGCGAGAGGTCTTTTTGCAGCGTCGGGTTTTGCAGCCCGTCATCCATGACGATGGCGCTGGCTTCCTCGGCGAGGGCCAGGCGCGCCCCGGCGGCGCGGTCACGCGCCACTACGGTCGGCGCCGCCTGGGCCAGGAGCAGCGCCTCGTCGCCCACCAGCTCTGCGGTGTGCACGGATCTGTTCACCAGCACCGGCCCGGCGAGCATGCCGCCATAGCCGCGCGTGAGGGCGAAGGCACCGTGAATGCGCGAAAGCACGTCCAGCGCCACGATGGTTTTGCCCGCGCCGCCGACCCCGGCATTGCCGATGCAGATGACCTTGATGCCGGGCGCGAAGCCCGGGCGGTTGACCCGGTGCGCCGTGGCGATGCGCGTGATGAGGCTGAAGGGCCGCAGCAGCTGCGCCGGCAGGCCGCGCTTGGCCCAGAATGCCGGGGCCTTCATGGCGTCAGCACCAGCTGGGCGAGGCGTGAGGGCAGATGCGCGGCCTCGGCAAAGCAGGCGGCGGCGCGTTGCCCCGCTTCGCGTGCCGCTTCAGGAGTTGCCAGCCAGGCCCGTGCCGCCTCGGCCAGAGCGGCGGCATCATTCACCTGCACCAGGGCGCGGGCCTCGGTGAGGCGCTGGGCAGCCTCGGTGAAGTTCTCCAGGTGCGGCCCGGCCAGCACCGGGCGGGCCAGCAGCGCGGGTTCGATGATGTTGTGTCCGCCAAAGCCCACCAGCGAATTGCCGATGAAGGCGAAGGGGGCGAGGCGGAAGAACAGGCCAAGCTCGCCCAGCGTGTCCGCGACGTAGATCTTGCCCGGCACCGGCGCCTGACCCAGGCTGCGCCGGGGGGCATTGCCGCAGAGTGCCGCCACCTCCGCCCCGCGCTCCGGGTGGCGCGGCACGATGATGGTGACGAGGTTTGGGTATTCGGCCAGCAGCGTTGCATGGGCTGTGGCAACTAATTCCTCTTCGCCCGGATGCGTGCTGGCCGCGAGCCAGGCCGGGCCGGGGATTTGCGCCTTCAGCGCCGCCAGCGCCGCGTCATCCACCGGCAGCGGGGCGGCGAAGAATTTCAAATTGCCCCATTCCAGCACGTTCGGTGCGCCAAGGGTGCGGAAATTCGCGGCATCGGCGGCGGATTGGGCATGGACGGCGGCATAGCCGCCAAGCAGCCGCCGCGCCAGATGCGGCACGCGCCGCCAGTTGCTGGTGGAGCGCGCGGAGATGCGCCCGTTCAGCAGCACGCGTTTTATCCCGCGTGCATCGCAGCCGCGCAGCAGATTGGGCCAGATCTCGCTTTCCACGAACACTGCCGCATCTGGCCGCCAATGGCCGAGGAAGCGGGCCACCCAGGCGGGCACGTCCAGCGGCACGAATTGGTGCAGCGCGCCTGCGGGCAGGCGCTCCGCCGCCAGCTTGGCGGAGGTCACGGTGCCGGTGGTGAGCAGCACCGGCACCCGCGCCGCCAGTTCGCGCAGCACGGGCAGCACGGACATCGTCTCCCCCACGCTCGCCGCATGCACCCAGACGAGCCGGCCATCCGGCCGGGGCAGGGTGGTGATGCCCTCGCGCTCGGGCAGGCGGGCGGTAATTTCCTTGCCCCGCGCGGCACGGCCCCACAGCATGCGCCGCAGCAGGGGGGCGGCAAGGGTGGTGGTTGCGGTGTAGAGGCGCATCATCATCCGGCGGCCGCCTTATCCTGCACCGTGTTCAGCGCCGCCTGGATGCGCGGCAGCGCGTCCTCCCAGGGGCCTTCCACGGAGATTGGCGCGCCGACCACGAGAACCCCGCGTCCGAAGGGCAATGGCAGGCGCATCTTGTCCCAGCTGTTCAGGGGGATGGCGCGGGAGGTCCAGACGCCGAAGGGCAGCACCTTGGCGCCGCTCAGCGCCGCAAGGCGTGCCACGCCCGGTGCCGCCACACGGCGGGGGCCCCGCGGGCCGTCCGGCGTCATGGCCACATGCCTGCCCTCGGCCAGGGCCTGGATCAGGGCGTCCGCTGCCACGGTTCCGCCGCGCGAGGACGAACCGGAGACCAGCTCCATGCCCAGATGGCGCATGACATTGCCGATCAGTTGACCGTCCCGGTGCCGGCTGGCCAGTACCGCCACGCCGCGCCGCATGCCCAGGCGCCGCACCAGCCGCCACAACACGGGCGAGGCGGGAAGCGCCTCGTGCCAGAGCGCGGCCACCACCGGCGCGGTTAAAGCCGTGCGCGCATGTTCCTCGCCCTCAATCCGCCAGCGCTGGGTGCGGACGATAAGCTGAATATAGGCCGCCACCGCCCAGGCCAGGGCGGCCTGCATCGGGGCCGATTTCAAGAATTTCTTCACGTAGCGCGGGTAGCATCTGGCGCCCGCCATGCCTACTCGGCGTAGATCATTTTCCGCGTCATGCCGCCATCGGCGATGAATTCCGCCCCGGTGATGAACCCGGCCTTGTCGCTGAGCAGAAACGCCGCCAGCTCGGCGATGTCTTCCACCGTGCCGACGCGCCCGGCCGGGTGCTGGGCGTGGTCCTCGGGGCGGATTTCGTAATGTCCGGTGTCGATCCATCCGGGGGAGATGCAGTTCACGCGGATCTCGGGGCCGAGCGAGATGGCCAGGGCGTGGGTGAGCGCCAGCAGCCCGCCCTTGGAGGCGGCGTAAGCCTCGGTATCCGGCTCGGACATATGGGCGCGGGTGGAGGTGATGGTGACCACCGCCCCCGTGGCCGCGCGCAGCAGGGGGGCAGCCGCCTTCACCAGCAGGAAGGTGCTGGTGAGATTTGTCGCCAGCACGCTGTTCCATTCATCCAGCGTCAGCGTCTCCACCGGTTTGCGGACCATGCACCCGGCATTGCAGACGAGCCCATTCAGCTGGCCCTCCAGCGCCTCGATGCCCATGAGCAGGCTGGCCACCTGGGCCTCGTCCGACACGTCGCAGATCACGCTGCGCGCGCCGTCCACCTTGGCCTTTTCCTTGTCGGCGATAATCACCGTGCCGCCCGCCGCCGCCAGCCTCCGCGCAATGCCGGCACCAATGCCGCGCGCTCCGCCAGTGATGAGATACACCGCCATGATTCCGCTCCTCTGCTGTTGGTCAGCCGCGAACTGTTTAAGTCCGCCAGGCGCTTATGCTTGGCCGGTTGTGTCTGAATTCTGGCTTTTCCTAGCCTACATTGCGGTGATATGGCGCGGACGGGCGGGATATCTATCTCTGCGGCCCGGGCGCGCTCGTGTGGAGGCCCACCGCCCGATCGAGAACCGGATACTGGTGCTGATGATATGGGTTTTGGCGAGGCGGCTTCAGCCCCGTCTTAAAAATTCTGCTGCGGAAAGTTCGTCGATATTGTCGGGTGTGGTGTAAAGGTAGGTGCATTTCGTGCATGCCGGGATTTCAAGCCGCCGCCGTTCCAGGTGGGTTAGGCGGAAATTTCGCATTGCCTCGCCCCTCCATATTTCTTCAAGTGATTGCGCTTTAAGGTTGCCGACAACCGTTTCCTTCCGCCAGTCCGTGCAACAGACCGTCACCTGCAGATCTGCGTTGATGACCAGCGTGTAGAATGGAAAGGGGCAGACCTCCTTCTTGTGAGAAAGATAAGGCGTATTGAGAACCTGCTCGCCGAGGCCGGATAGGTTAATTTCATCAACGCTATCGTTCCAGTTCATGGCTGGTTCGATAGCTGTCTCATCGCCGACATCCTGAAACAGGGTCCGGAAACGAGCGTTACGGGCAGCATCACCGCTGTCGATGGTCTTGATGTAGACATGCGGCGTTTGACTGCCATGAGAGTCGCGGATGGATTTCAGCGTTCTGATGTTGCTGACGATCCGCTCGTCCTCGCTATGGAACCCGATCTGGCTCGCCCCGGTCCGGCCGGCTGCAATGCCAGACCTGTTCGAGGCGCCGCTTCCCATAGA
>NZ_JBKQJR010000069.1:0-15796 GCF_052326845.1 Acidocella sp.
TCAGCGCCTGACCTTCCCCGCGACGCTGGAGGAGGGCATCCGGGAGGCCGCAGCGGTGTTCATCGCCGTCGGCACCCCGACGCGCCGCGGCGATGGCCATGCCGACCTCACCTACGTGTTCGCCGCGGTGGAGCAGGTGCTGCGCGCGCTGGACCACCCCACCGTCATCGTCACCAAATCGACCGTGCCGGTGGGCACCGGGCGGAAGATCCTCGCCGTGGCGCGGGAGCTGCGGCCGGACCTCGCCGTGGAGGTCGCCTCCAACCCCGAGTTCCTGCGCGAGGGCAGCGCCATTGGCGACTTCATGCGCCCGGACCGCGTGGTGGTGGGCGCGGAGAGCGAGCGCGCCCGCGAAGTGCTGCGCCAGCTCTACCGGCCGCTCAACCTGATCGAGACGCCGATCGTCTTCACCGGCCTGGAGTCGGCGGAGCTGATCAAATACGCAGCCAACGGCTTCCTGGCGATGAAAATCACCTTCATTAACGAGATGGCCGATCTCTGCGAAAAAGTGGGGGCGGATGTGAACGACATCGCCCGCGGCATCGGGCTCGATGGCCGCATCGGCCGCAAGTTCCTGCACGCGGGCCCGGGCTTCGGCGGCTCCTGCTTCCCCAAGGACACCCTGGCCCTGATGCGCATCGCCGAGGAGGCGGGCGCGCCCTCTAGGCTCACGCAGTCCGTGGTGGCGGTGAACGACGCCCGCAAGGAAGCCATGGCCGCGCGCGTGGTGGCGGCCTGCGGCGGCGACGTGACGGGCAAGACCATTGCGGTGCTCGGCCGCGCCTTCAATCCCGGGACGGATGACATGCGCGAGGCGCCCTCCCTGCCGCAGGTGCGCGGCCTGATCTCGCGCGGGGCGCAGGTGCAGGCTTTCGACCCCGAGGCGATGAACCAGGCCCGCCCGCTGCTGCCGGAGAGCGTGAAGCTGGCGGCGGACTCGACGGAAGCCCTGACCGGGGCGGACGCGCTGGTGCTGGTGACCGAATGGAACGAGTTCCGCGCCTTGGCCCCGGCGAAGCTGAAGGAGCTGATGCGCGGCAATGTCGTCATCGATCTGCGCAACGTATTCGACCCCAAGGCCATGCGCGACGCCGGCTTTGCCTATTCGGGCATTGGCCGTCCCGCCCCCTGAGCCGCCCTGCACCGACCAGCACGAGGATAAACCCGCCTTGAACGCAGCCCACACGCCTTATCCCGATTTCGCCAATCCCGAGCTGCTCGAAAAAATCCCGCTTTCCGCCAAGACCATCCTCGATGTCGGCTGCGCGCAGGGAGCGCTGGGCGCCGATTACCTGCGGCGCAACCCGAACTGCCGGGTGCTCGGCATCGACATCGACGAGGACGCGATCAGCCACGCGCGGCAACGGATCTCGGAAGCGTTCTGCGGGGATGTGGAAAAGACACCGATGCCGTTCAGTGTGCCGGAGGGGATCGACTGCATCATCTACGGCGACGTGCTGGAGCATCTGGCGGACCCCTGGGCCCTGCTGGCGGAGCACGCCAAGCATCTTTCGCCGCAGGGCACCATCCTGGTCTGCATGCCCAATGTCGAGCACTGGTCCTTCGTGGCGCGCCTGCTCGCCGGCTCCTTCGGCTATGACGAGCAGGGGCTGTTCGACAAAACCCATCTGCGCTGGTTCACCCCGCGCACCATGGCGCAGGCGCTGCTCGATGCCGGGCTGCAACTCTCCGATATCGCCCCCCGGCCCATCGCCATGGACCAGGCGGAGCAATTCGTCACCGCGATGGCGCCGGGGCTGCGCGCCGTGGGGGTCGACCCGCAGGAATACCTCAACCGCGCGGGGCCGCTGCAATTCATCTGGCGCGCGCGCAAATCCGCGCCGCCGCGCCTGGAACTCAGCGCCACCATGCTGACGCCGCAGGGTGGCGTCTCCGACGTGCGCGTGGTGGAGCCGGTGCGCGCGCTCCGTACCGACAGCGCACTGTTCGGGACGATCATGGACGAGGCGAAACTGCACCCCGCGCTGCCGGATGCCCCGCGCATCGCCGTGCTGCACCGGCCGCTGCTCACCGGGGCCAACGGCCTCGCCCGCGTGCGCGCGCTGCTGGAAAAAGGCTATGTCGTAGTCAGCGAGTTCGACGACCACCCGGTGTTCCTGGAGGAGCGCGGGGTGAATCGCGGCGAACTGCTCACCTTCCGCGGCGTGCATGCGGTGCAGACCAGCACCCGCGCCCTGGCCGAGGCGCTGCTGCCGGAAAATCCGGAAGTCGCCGTGTTCCCCAACGGGATCTTCGAGCTGCCGCAGCCGCGCAATTTCCAGAACCCAGAGCAGATGACGCTGTTCTTCGGCGCGCTCAACCGCCAGGCGGACTGGGCGCCGCTGATCGGGGCGATCAACGATGTCGCCCGCGCCGTGGGCGAGCGGCTGAAATTCCAGGTGCTGTACGACGAGGCTTTCTTCGACGCGCTGGAAACCCCGCACAAGAGCTTCGCGCCGATGGCCGATTACGCAAGCTATCTGCGCATGCTGGGCGAGGCGGAAATCTGCTTCATGCCGCTGGGCGATAGCGAATTCAACCGCGCCAAGTCGGACCTGAAATTCATCGAATCCGCGGCCTCGCGCGTGGCGGCGCTTGCCAGCCCCGTGGTCTATGCCGGCAGCATCGAGGACGGTAAAACCGGCCTGCTGTTCAACGACCCGCTGCAGCTGCGCGCGGCGCTGCTGCGCCTGCTTGCCTACCCGGAGGCGACGAAGCGCATGGCCGATGCCGCGCGCGCCTACGTGGCGGGCAACCGCATGCTGGCCTACCAGGTGGACGCGCGCAGCGCCTGGTACCGCGGCCTGTGGGAGCGGCGCGACGAGCTGAACGCCGCGCTTAAGGCCCGGGTGCCGGAACTCTTCGCCTAATGGCCAACACCGGGAAAATCCGGGTCGCCGAGCATATCGAGATCGAGTGGCTGGAGGGGCGGAGCGCCCAGGCCGTCTGCCCGAATTGCGGCTATACAGGCGAGGTGGCGCAGGTTCTGGCCACCGACTACACGCCGCCCGGCCAGGCGCTGCGCTTCGTGCAGCAGCTCTGCCCGCGCTGTTCGGCGCGCTTCGTCGATAACATGCACACCATGGACTATGAGGGCGAGCATCTGATTGAACTCGGCTGGCACAGCTACCAGTCGCAGATCGGCGCTGGCATCTGGTCCGTCACCGCGCCGCTCACGCGGGTCAGCAAGCCTGCAGGGGCAAGAGTGCTGGAGATCGGCGGCGCCTATGGCTTCGGGCTGGATTTCTGCGTGCAGATCCATGGCTGGCGGGGCGAGGGCTTCGACCCTTCACCGCTCGCCGCACATGGCGCGCGGGCGCTGGGGCTCGATCTCCACCAGGATTATTTCACCGAGGCCAATCTCGCCGCCGGGCCGTGGGATGTCATCGTCTCCACCGAGGTGATCGAGCATCTCCCGGACCCGCCAGCCTTCCTGCGGCTGATGCGCCAAGCGCTGGCCGATGACGGCATATTGGTGCTGACCACGCCGGATGCGGAATGGATCACCCCGGCGCTGGACACGGGGGATCTGGTTTCGCTGCTGGCCCCCGACGCGCATCTGATCCTGCAAACCGCGCGGAGCCTGGAGCACGCGCTGCGCGACGCCGGGTTCGCGCATGTGGCGGTGCGCCGGGAGTCGATGACGCTGATCGCCTATGCCTCGCCCGCGCCGCTTGCGCTGAACGAGGATTTCGCCACCGGCCATGCCGCATACCGGCGCTATCTGGCCCAGCGCGCTGCCCAGGCCACGCCAGGGAGCGACGTACAGCTCGGCTTCGCCGGACGGGCGCTGTTCGAGGCGGTGAATGCGGCAGACTGGGACATGGCGGAAACCGCCTGGGCGGCTTCGCGCAAAGGCGCGGCCAAGCGCTTCGGCTATGATCTCGACACGCTGACGGCATTGCCGCCGGGCTGCATGCCGGCAGATCTGGCGGGGCTCGCGCAAAAAATCCCGCTCGGGCTCGGAGTGATCCTGTTCAGCCGGGCGATGCAGCGTCTTGGTCAGGGCGAGGGCAGGGCGGCGCTGCGGCCTCTGTTCCAACTGGCGCTGGAGGCCACAACAGCGTTGCAGAGCGCTTTGGCCAAACGTTCGCTGGGGGATGGGCTGGCGGGCAATATCGCCGATATCGCCGCGCAGGAGCTGCTGCTCTGCGCCGCCGAGGCGGCAGAGCCGGAAAGCGTTTCCGGGCTGCTGGCGCGCGGCGATGTGCTGGCGGGCTGGCGCGGCTTCGTAGCACTGGTGAATGCCGGGGCCTTTACCCTGGCGGCGGCGCTGAAGGATGGGCTGCCGCTCGGTCTGCCGGGCGAGGATGTCCCCGCCGGGGTGCGGCGCGATGCGCTGCTGAGTCTCGCGAACTTTTATCTGGCACCGGACGCGGATGCCGCGCGGGCATTTCCCGTCGCCGAGGCGCTGGGTGGGGAAGGAGCAGAAATCCTGCTCGGCGGTTTCGCCCGGCTGGTGAATGCCTCACGCTACGAGGAAGCGCTGGCGGCCGGGCGGACTTACAACATCGCGGCGCTGGCGCGCGGGGCAGGGATGGCGGCACGGGATGCGCGGCTGGCGCAGATCGTCCTGGACCTCGCCGTTGGCGACCCGGCGGAGATTCCGGCGCGGCTGCAAGGTTTGGAGATCGAGCCCGCGCGGCATGATGGGCTGCTGCTGGAGGCGTTCATCCGTCTGGTGAATGCGTCACGTTACGATGAGGCGCTGGCGTTCATTGCCGCGCATGACGTCTCCGCCCTGGCCGCGCGCGTGGGCGGCGAGGTGGCGAAAAACACCGGCCTCGCCAGGATGGTTCTGGACCTCGCCGTTGGCGACCCGGCGGAAATCCCCGTGCGGCTGCGGGACCTTGAGATCGATCCCGAGCGGCGGGATGGGCTGCTGCTGGAGGCGTTCATCCGGCTGGTCAATGCTTCGCGCTACGATGAGGCGCTGGCGTTCATCACCACGCATGACGTCTCCGCCCTGGCCGCGTGTGTGGGCGGTGAGGTGGCGAACAACACCTGCCTCGCCAGGATGGTTCTGGACCTCGCCGTTGGCGACCCGGCGGAAATCCCGGCGCGGCTGGAGGGGCTGGAGATCGAACCCGAGCGGCGTGATGGACTGCTGCTGGAAGCGTTCGTCAGGCTCGTCAACGGATCTCGTTACAATGAGGCGCTGGCGTTCATCGCCACGCATGATGTGTCCACTCTGGCCGAACGCGCAGGCGGGGAGGCGGCGAACAATACTGGTATCGCCTTGATGGTTCTCGATCTGGCCGTGGGCGACCCGGCGGAGATTCCAGCGCGGCTGCGGGGCTTGGACATTGAACCCGAGCGGCGCGACGCGCTGTTGCTGGAAGCGTTCATCCGGCTGGTCAACGCCTCGCGTTACGATGAAGCATTAAAATTCATCGCCACGCATGACGTGTCCGCCCTGGCCGCGCGCGTGGGCGGCGAGGTGGCAAAAAACACAGGCCTCGCCAGCATGGTTCTCGATCTTGCTGTAGGCGACCCGGCGGAGATACCCGCGCGCCTCGCAGGCCTGGAGATCGAGCCCGAGCGGCGCGACGTGCTGTTGCTGGAAGCCTTCATCCGGCTGGTCAACGCGTCTCGTTACACGGAGGCGCAGGATTCCGCCACCACGAACCGCGTGCCGGAATTGCTCCGCCGCACGGGCGAGAAGACCAGCGCCGATGCGGCGATCGCCCTTGCCGTGCTGGAGCTGGAACTGGGCGACCCCGCGCTGGTACCAGGGCACTTGGCCGGGCTGGATGTGCCGCCGGAGCGCGCCGAGGCGCTGACCCTCGGCGCCTTCACCGCGCTGGTGAATACCGCCCGCTACGACGAGGCAGAAGCTCTGGCCGCCGCCGAACCTTGTTTCGCCCGGTTGCCGGACATGCGGGGAGAGGCAGCGGCGGATGCGCGTTTCGCCGCGATGATGCTGGATTTGCAGCGCGGGCGCTTGGCGTCGGCGGTGGAGAAGATGGCGGCTCTGGAACAGGCCAGCGCCGATGGCGCCACGCTCGGCGCGCTGTATGTGGATGCCTTCATCCGCCTAGTGAACGATGGCGCGTTCGCCCTGGCACGGCAACTGGCGCAAGAAGAGGGCGTGGAGCGGCGCCTTCAGCACTGCACCGCCCCGGCACGGCAGGACGCGCTGGTGGCCTTGCTGCTGCTGGAACTGCAACCTGGCGGCACCGCCGCGCGCGTGCCGGACCGGGTGACGGCACTACGGCCAACCCAGATCTGCGCCGCGCAGCTGCGCGAACTGACACTAATCGCCTTCACGACGCTGGTGAACCAGCAGGAATTCGCCACCGCCCGCGCGCTGCTGGCGCCGGTAGAGCCGGAGTTGCTGGCGCTGCGCCCGCCCTTCGACCCTGCCGGGCGCGACGCGCTTTTCGCCGCTGGCGCGCTTTACCTGGAGGATGAGCAGGAATGGCGGCGCTGCGCCAGCTGCTTTGGCCGGCTGCGAGATGCACTGGCCAAATCAGCACCGCCCGGCGCGGCGCCTGAACCGCTCTTCTGGCCGGCGCTGCGTGGCGAGGTCGTGGCGCTGCACCGGCTGGAACGCTACGAGGAAGCAACCCTTCTGCTACAGGAATTCATCGGCACGTATCCAGACGCACCTGAAGACCTGCGGCAGCAAATCGAACCGCACGAGACCCTATGCCCATGATCAAACACCAACTATTGCTTCTGCGCTCCTTCCTGAAATGGCAGTTGCTGGTGCCGCTGGCGCGCGTGGTGGCGGTCATGCGCAGACCGCGGCAGATTGCGCTCGCCTGGCCGGAGGGGGAGATCAAGCTCGGCCCGAAGGTCGCGCTGTTCATGCATTTCGATGGCCGCGGCCTCGTCCGCGAGCAGGTGCTGCATTACATCGCCGAGTTGAAGGCCAATGACCGGGACGTGGTGTTCGTCACCAATTCCGGCAGGCTCAAGCCCGCCGCGCTGCTGGCCGTGCAGGCGCTCTGCGCCGCGGTGATCGTGCGCAAGAATATCGGCTACGATTTCGGCGCCTGGCGTGATGCGCTGGATTATCTCGGCCTGCCGCGCGCCGAGACGCAGGAGGTTATTCTCGCCAATGACAGCGTGTTTGGCCCGTTAACGCCGATGACGGATACGCTGCGCCGGCTCAACTACAACAAGGCCGATATCTGGGGCCTCACCGAAAGCTGGCAGCTACGCTATCATCTGCAATCCTACTTTCTTGCCTTTGGCCCGGCGGCGCTGCGCTCAGAGACGTTCCGGAAATTTTGGGCAGAGGTGATGCCGGTGCCCATGAAAACCTATATCGTGCGCGAATACGAGGTCGGCATTACCCAGGCAATGACAAAGGGCGGGCTGCGCTGCGCCGCGGTGTGGAAATACGAGGATCTGGTACGCATGGTAAGCCGTGCCGATGTGGAAAAGCTGATCGCCGAGGAAGAGACCGACCTCGGCAAGCAGGACCCGCTGCACATCACCCGCAAGCTGCAAATCCTGCGCATCCGTGACGGCGTCGCCCGGCGCATGGCGCTGAACCCGACCTCGGATCTGTGGCGGCAACTGCTGGTCTCCGGCTTTCCCTTCATTAAGCGCGAGCTGCTGCGCGACAACCCCACCCGCGTGGAAGATGTGGGCGACTGGGTCGAGGTGGTACGGGACGTCATGGGCGCCGATCCGGAGCCGATCCTGGTTGATCTGCGGCAGATGCTGAAAGGCGGCGCACCCTGATCCGGCTGATCTACCGCGTCGTCTTTTTTCTGCTCTGGACGCTTTTCGCGGTGCCGGTGCAGGCGGTGCTGCTCATGCTGCCGGGGCGGGGCAAGGAGAGCTTCGCCCGCTTCTATTGGCGCGGCGTGGCCTGGATATTGGGACTCAAGCTGCGGGTGATCGGCCAGATCGCGTCGGTGCGGCCGGTGCTGTTCGCCGCCAATCACTGGTCCTGGGTGGATATCATGGCCCTCGGCGCGGTGCTGCCGGCCTGCTTCATCGCCAAGGGCGAGGTGGGGCAATGGCCTATGCTGGGGCTGATTGCCCGGCTGGGGCGGACGATCTTCGTCTCGCGCGGGCGGGACACCGTGGCCCGGGAGCAGAAGGAAGTGCTGGACCGGCTGGCGGCGGGGGATAATGTCATCCTGTTCCCCGAGGGCACATCCTCCGACGGCAACCGCGTGCTGCCCTTCGCCGCGGCGTTCTTCTCCCTGGCCTTTACCGAGGCAGCCCCCTGGGTGCAGCCGGTGACGATCGTGTACGACGAACTCGAGGGCCTGCCCGTGCGCCGGGGGGAGCGCGCCGAGATCGCCTGGTTCGGCGACATGGACCTCGCCCCCCATGCCAGCAAGCTGCTGCGCCGGCGCAACCTGCGCGCCACCATCTGGCTGGACGCGCCGATCCCGCCCGGCACCTACAAAAGCCGCAAGAGCCTGAGCACAGCGCTGCAGGCGCGGATTTCAACCAATGCTGCAGCCCTGCGCCAAGGGCAACTGCCTAACGTGGCCGAATAATTTCAAAATCTCATCAAAACCGCCCGCGGAAAATGCTCCACGTGGAGCACGACCGGCCCCGCTTCAAAAGCGCAGAAGCTGTTTCAGAAGTCGCTCTGGCGAGGTGAATAGCCGTGCTTTTCGAGCACCGGAGCGCAGAAATGCGCGGCTCGGCAGCCACCAGAGTAGACTTGTGAAACTACTTCTTGGTGTTTTACCGGCAAACTCGCTAATACCCCGCCATGCACTACGATGTCATCGTTATTGGCGGCGGGCATGCGGGCACCGAGGCCGCCGCCGCAGCCGCGCGCTACGGGGCCAGCACCCTGCTTGTCACCCACCGGGCGGACCGGCTGGGGGAAATGTCCTGCAACCCGGCCATTGGCGGCATTGGCAAGGGGCATCTGGTGCGCGAGATCGACGCGCTGGACGGGCTGATGGGCCGTGCAGCGGACGCCGCCTGCATCCATTTCAAGCTGCTCAACCGCACCAAGGGCCCGGCCGTGCGCGGCCCGCGCGCCCAGGCGGACCGCAAGCTCTACCGCCAAGCCATCCAGGCACTGCTGGCGGCGCAACCAAGCCTCACCATTTTGCAGGCCGAGGCCGCCGGGCTGGTGCAGGATGCCTCCGGCAGGCTTTCCGGCATTATCCTGGCCGATGGCCGGGAGATCGCCTGTGGTGCGGCGGTGCTCACCACCGGCACCTTCCTCAACGGCATGCTGCATTTCGGCACCGAGATGGTCAGCGGCGGGCGGATTGACGATGCGCCCTCCACCCATCTGGCCGAGGCGTTGCGGCGCCTAAACCTGCCGCTCGGGCGGTTGAAGACCGGCACCCCAGCCCGGCTGGACAAGACGTCCATCGACTGGGGCAATTTGCCCGAGGACAAGGGCGAGGACTCGCCGGAGCCGTTCTCGGCGCTGACGGCGCGCGTGACCAACCCGCAAATCTCCTGCCGGATCACCAAGACCACAGAGCAAACGCACGAGATCATCCGCGCCAACATCCACAAATCCGCCGTGTATGGCGGCAATATCGCCGGGCGCGGGCCGCGTTATTGCCCGTCCATCGAGGACAAGGTGGTGCGCTTCGCGGAAAAGTCGGGGCACCAGATCTTCCTGGAGCCGGAAGGGCTGGATGACGATACGGTTTACCCCAATGGCATCTCCACCTCGCTGCCAGCGGATGTGCAGGAATTGCTGATCCACTCCATCTCCGGGCTGGAACACGCGAAGATCCTGCGCCCCGGCTATGCGGTGGAATACGATTATGTGGACCCGCGCGCCCTGGACCACAGCTTGCAGGTGAAGGCGCTGCCGGGGCTGTATCTCGCCGGGCAGATCAACGGCACCACCGGCTATGAGGAAGCAGGCGCGCAAGGGCTGATCGCCGGACTGAACGCGGCGCGGGCGGCGGGCGGGGCCGAGCCCGCGCTGCTGGGCCGCGCCCAGGCCTATATCGGCGTGATGATCGACGACCTAGTGACGCAAGGTGTCACCGAACCCTACCGCATGTTCACCTCCCGCGCCGAATATCGGCTGCAACTGCGCGCCGACAATGCCGAGCTGCGCCTGACGCCGCTCGGGCTGGGCTGGGGCTGCGTCGGCTCCGAGCGCGAGACCGCCTTCGCTGCGCTGGCGGCGGAAATCGCAGGCTTCAACGGCAGGCCAGAAGGCGAAAGCCGCGCCGCAAACATTCTGCACGCCGATTTGCACTATGCAGGCTACCTTTCCCGCCAGGAGACAGAGATCAAGGCCCGGGAGCGCGATGAGGCCGTGCTGATCCCCGAGGATTTCGACTTCTCCCAGGTTGGCGGGCTTTCCGCCGAATTGCGGGAGAAGCTGGAGCGCGTTCGGCCACGCAATCTGGCCGCCGCCGGGCGGATCGAGGCCATGACCCCGGCAGCACTGGGCGCGATTTTCGGGGCGCTGAAGAAGGGACGGCGGGCGGCATGAACGAGGACAAACTGCGCCAGTTCGCAGCACTGGTGGAAAAATGGTCGCCCAAGATCAACCTGGTGAGCAAGGCGGACATCCCGCATTTGTGGGAGCGGCATGTGCAGGATTCACTGCGCCTGGTGCCATATATCCCGGCCGGTACAGCGCGCGCCATCGACCTCGGCTCGGGTGCGGGGTTTCCGGGCATGGTTCTGGCCATTGCCACCGGCATCCCGTTCGATCTGGTGGAGTCCGACACCAGAAAAGCCGCGTTCCTGCGGGAGGCGGCGCGGATTACCGGCGCGCCCGCGAAAATTCATAATACGCGGATTGAGGCGGTAAAGCTGGAACCAGCGCCGCTGATCACCGCCAGGGCCTTGGCGCCGCTGGAAAAACTGCTGGGGCTGGCGGCACCTTTGCTGGCCCCGGGCGGAATTTGCCTGTTCCCGAAAGGCCGTGGCTGGGAAGTTGAATTGACGGCCGCGAGGGCGCTCTGGCACATGCAGGCTGAACGTATTGCCGCCCCTGACTGGGGCGAAAGCTGTATCCTGAAAGTGAGTCAGATCCGCCATGCCGGTCAAGAATAAGCCCCCGCGTATCGTCGCCATTGCCAACCAGAAGGGCGGCGTCGGCAAAACCACCACCGCCATCAACCTTGCCGCGGCGCTGGCGGTGGGCGGGCTGAAGGTGCTGCTGGTGGATATTGACCCGCAGGGCAATGCCAGCACCGGCCTGGGCATCGACCAATCCGTCCGCAAGGGCGGCTCCTACGCGCTTCTGTCCGGCGATGCGACACTGGCGGAGTGCATCATCCCCTCGGGCGTGGAAAACCTCTCCATCGTGCCGTCGGTCGCTGACCTTATCGGCGTGGACCTGGAATTCGGCGGGGTGGAGAAGCGCGAATTCCTGCTCCGCGACGCGCTGCGCGAACAAAGCGACGCCGATGTGGTGTTTATTGACAGCCCGCCTGGCCTGGGATTGCTCACCCTGAATGGGCTGGTGGCGGCCGATGCCGTGCTAATCCCGCTCCAGGCGGAATTCTTCGCGCTGGAAGGCATTTCCCAGTTGATGCGTACGGTCGACATGATCAAGCGTAACCTGAACCCGGTGCTGGAGGTCGAGGGCATCGTGCTGACCATGACGGACAGGCGCAACAACCTGTCCGAACAGGTCACCAACGACGTGCGGGCGTTCTTCAAGCAGATGGTGTTCGACACGGTGATCCCGCGCAACATCCGCGTCACGGAAGCCCCTAGCCATGGCATCCCAGTCCTGCTTTATGATTTCCGCTCCGTCGGGGCGCAGTCCTACCTCGCCCTGGCGGCAGAATTTATGAAGCGTGCACGGGCAAAAAAGGTGCTGGCATGAGTGCGAAGGAACAGCCGAAACGTTTAGGCCGCGGTCTGGCCGCACTTCTGGGCGAGGCTGCGGTGCCAGCCAGCGTGGCTGCACCCGGGGTGCAGCATCTGCCGGTGGACATGCTGGAGCCAGGGCCGTTCCAGCCGCGCCAGGAGATGAAGGACGAAGCCCTGCAGGAGCTGGCAGATTCCGTCGCCCAGCGCGGCATTTTGCAGCCGCTGCTGGTGCGCCCGCATCCCAAAAAGCCTGAGCATTACCAGATCATCGCGGGCGAGCGCCGCTGGCGGGCCGCCCAGCGCGCCAGCCTGCACGAGGTGCCGGTGCTGGTGAAGCTGCTTTCGGATGCCGACGCCATGGCCGCCGGGCTGGTGGAAAACCTGCAGCGCGAGGACCTAAACGCGGTGGAAGAGGCCGAAGGCTATCGCCGCTTGGTCAGCGAGTTCAGCCTGAGCCAGGACAAGCTGGGCGAGGCGGTTGGCAAGTCCCGCTCGCATATCGGCAACATCATGCGCATCCTGGAGCTGCCATCTCCGGCGCTGGCGCTGGTGCGCGAGGGCAAGCTCACCGCTGGCCACGCCAAGGCGCTGCTCGGCCACCCGGAGCCGGCGAAAGCCGCGCGCGAGGTGTTGAAAAAGGGGCTGAACGTGCGTCAGACCGAGGCCATGGTGCAGGCCGCCAATCGCACGGCGAAGCCCGAGACCAGCAGCAACGCCAAAGGCGGATCGGATGCCGACATCGCCGCCCTGGTGGGCAGCCTGACGGAGCGGCTCGGCTTGCGCGTTGACATCAAATACAACGGCAAGGGCGGTCAGCTGGTGCTGAACTACGCCAATCTGGACCAGCTGGACTCCCTACTGGCCCTGCTTAACGGCTGAACCCGCCGCCAATGCTCCACGTGGAGCATTGGCCCCGGATTTCCACGCTAAATTATTTAAATTACTTACCGCCGGGCGGCAGAACGCGCCCGTGTGGCCATGGCCAGCAATGTCTGCCGGCAATAGGCCTGGTCGGGGATATGCGTGGTCTTGCACGCCGCCTCGGCGGCCAGGGCGGCGGCAACCGCCTGGTCCAGCGCGGGCAGAGACCAGAGCCGGAGCATTTTCTGAACTGTCGCCTGACGCTTGAAGAACACCGGCGGGCGCATTCCCGCCATGGCTTCCTGGGCCGAGGCGCCTTGCGCCATTGCCCCCGCCGCCACACGCAGGCGCAGCAGCTCACCCAGCAACACGCGGATGAGACCGACCGGCGCCACGCCTTCCTCATACGCCAGGGCCAGCGCCTTGTCGGTCGCGGCCGGGTCGCCGGTCAGCGCCGCGTCTATGGCGTCGCCCATCGAGGTATCGCCGCCATCGGTCAGCGCGGCGGAAACATCCGCGAGGCTCAGTGCCTTGCTCTCGCCCGCGTAAAGAAACAGCACTTCCAGCGCCTGGCCCAGCGGGCCTTCCTCGCCGGAGAAATTCTGCCCGCACCAGGCAGCAGCGTCCTGGTCGATGCTCACGCCCATGGCGCGCAACCGGGCGGTGACGACCTGCGGCAACTTGGCGGACTCGATGGCGTAGCAGGCGATGACCGCCACATCCGGCGATTTCTCGCCCAGCGCACGGAGCTTTGATTTCGGGGTGAGTTCTCCGGCCTCCAGGATCACCAGCGCCTCGGGCGGCGTCTTCAGCAGCGTTTCCACTGGCTTTGCCAGGGTCTCATGCGCATCGCGCACCCGCACCACGCGCTTGCCCCCGGTCAGCGCCGCGGCGGAGGCTTCCGCCAGCAGCGTATCAGCGCCCGGGTTGCTCAGCTCGGCGAAGCGGAACGGATCGTTCAGCGCGCCCGGCACCGAGCGCGCCAGCGCCAGCCCGCGCTCGGCCACCAGCCCGGCATCCGGGCCGTGCAGCAGAACGATAGGCGCCGTGGGGGACCTCAGGAACGCGTCGATACGGCCTGAATCAAGCTTCATGCGTTCGGGTGGGCGCGGAACCAGGCGGCGATCTGGGCGGTGATCTGCGCCGCCACCTCATCCGCCAGCTGCCTGTTCACCGTGTCGCCCTGCAGGGTGAGCGCGAAATATTGCTGGTCGATGATATTCTCGGCGTTCATCGCCGTCGCCATGCCGGAGGTGAGCGTCTTCGACGGATCGCCGATCGGGGTGAGCGTCCAGCTCGCGGTGGCGGTGAACCGGTTGCGGGTGGTCGAGGTATCCTCCAGCACGCCGATGCCGGCGGAGGCGATGTTGTACGTCACGTTCAGCGAATAAAGCTCGGCTGTGGGTGCGCCGGCCGCGTGCAGCTGCGTCTCCAGGCTGTCGCGCAGGATCTGCCCCGGGCGCTCGGGGATGTTGCGCACATCGATCTCGTCCAGCTGGGTGCTGGCGATGGCGCCGTCCTGCCCGCCATAGACCGGCGAGAAACCGCAGGCAGACAGCGCGAGCAGGGCGGCACAAGAGACGGGCTTAAGCAGGTTTGACGACAAAGTTCACAATCCTGTCCGGCACGTGGATTTGCTTAACAATGGTCTGCCCGGCGAGCGCTGTCGAGACCGCCTCGGCCGCCACCGCAATATTTTGCTCAGGCTGCTGCCCAGCGGGCACGGTAATGGTGCCGCGCAGCTTGCCGTTCACCTGCACGGCGATCGTCACCTCATCCACGGTGAGCAGCGCCGGGTCGGGCTGCGGCCAGGGCTGTTGCGCCACCAGCCCGCCCTCGGGATGCAGCTTGGCGAAAATGTCCTCCGCCAGATGCGGCATCATGGGCGCCGCCAACCGGGCGATGATGTCCATCGCCACGCGCCGCGCGTAGAGCAGGGCGGGGTCTTCCGGCGTGGTGCCGGCGAGCGCGCCAGCCAGCTCATAAATCCGCGCCACGGCGAGGTTGAAGGCAAAGGTGTCCATCGCCTCCGTCACCGCCGCAATGGTGCGGTGCGTCAGCTTCAGCAGCTTCTTCGCCTCGCCCTCCAGGGCCGCCGGGGCTTGCGCCACCGGCTCGCCCGCGATCAGCGCGCCAAGCCGCGCCAGGCGCTGCACGAAGCGGTACGAACCCTGCACGCCGGTTTCCGTCCACTCCACGTCACGCTCGGGCGGGTTGTCGGAAAGCACGAACCAGCGCGCGGTATCCGCGCCGAAACGCTCGATGATCACACCCGGATCAACGGTATTCCGTTTCGACTTCGACATTTTCTCGACGCGCCCGACAGCAACCGGCAGGCCAGTATCGCGGTGCTTCGCGCCACCTGCATCCTTGATCACCTCGTCCGGATACAGCCAGCGCCCGTCCGCATCCTTGTAGGACTCATGCGTCACCATGCCCTGGGTGAACAGCCCGGCGAATGGTTCCTGTACCGTGACGTGTCCGGTCTTCTCCATCGCCCGGGTGAAGAAGCGCGCGTAGAGCAGGTGCAGAATGGCGTGCTCGATGCCGCCGACATACTGGTCCACCGGCAGCCAGTGCTTCACGGCATCCAGGTTCGTCGGCGTGGCCGCGCGGGGCGCGCAGAACCGGGCGAAATACCAGGAGCTATCGATGAAGGTGTCGAACGTGTCCGTCTCGCGCTGGGCAGTGCCACCGCATTTCGGGCAGGCAACATGGCGCCAGGTCGGGTGATGGTCCAGCGGGTTGCCCGGCTTGTCGAAGCTCACATCCCCAGGCAGCGCCACCGGCAGCTGGTCGTCCGGCACGGGCTGCGGGCCGCAGGCCTCGCAATGGATCACCGGGATCGGGCAGCCCCAATAGCGCTGGCGGGAAATCCCCCAGTCGCGCAGGCGCCAGTTGGTCACGGCCTTGCCGGCCCTCATCGCCTCCAACTCGGCAATGGCCTGCTTCTTCGCCTCCGCCGTGGTCAGGCCGGAGAGGAAGCCGGAATTAACGATGAAGCCGTCACCATCCAGCGCCTTGCCCTGCAACTCGGGCAGCGTGTCCGCGCTGGGGGACACCACCACCGGAATGGGCTACTCGTACTTGCTGGCGAATTCGTAGTCGCGCTGGTCGCCGCAGGGGCAGCCGAAGATCGCGCCGGTGCCGTATTCCATGAGGACGAAATTGGCGATCCAGACCGGGTATTGCG
>NZ_JBKQJR010000070.1:0-7235 GCF_052326845.1 Acidocella sp.
CACTGCGGATCCACCGCATCGCCCGACACATAGGGGCGCGCGCCCGCCGGGGCCTCCTGGGTGTACGATGGCGGGACAGCCGGGTGCGGCGCCTGGAAGTTGGGGCCCATCATGCAGCCGGAAAGGGTGAGAACGAGGGCAACGGAAGTCAGGAGCCGCAAGCGGCCGGAGAGGGCGTAGGTCAAGGTATGGGTACTCTTTGGGGCGAGAGTGGGCCTGGCAGGCAATTACGTTTCGATATGCGTTCAATCAGTGGCTGTGACTCATATCGATTTTTCCTTTCGGCTTCGGTACGAACCAGATCAGCGACGCGGCAAAGAAGAACACCGCGGTAATGGCGGCAAACGTGTAGAGCGTCGCCAGCATCACGCTCTGGCCGTCGGTGATCTGGCCAAGCGCCGCCGTGGCCTGGGTGTGCGTGAACCCTCTCGCCATCATGCCCTGGATGGCTTGCTGCCCTTGCGTCATGGCGTCGACCAGCCCGGTCTCCTTGGTGCGGGTGGCGTTCTGCCAGACGGTCTGCACGATGGAGGTGGCGAAAGCGCCCGCCAGCGTCCGCAGGAAGTTGGAAAGCCCCGCGGCATTGGCCTGTTCGTGCGGTTTGACACTGGCCATGGCCAACCCCGTCACCGGCACGAAGAACATCACCATGAACAGGCCCATCGCCAGCGTCGGCATTGCCAGCTGTCCGAAGGTCACGTCCGAGTCGAAGCCGGTGCGCCATGCGGCCGTTAACCCCAGCCCGGCGATGCCGAGGCAGACGATCAGCCGCGGGTCAAATGTTTCCGTGGCTTTGCCGACCAGCGGGGCGGAAAGCACGGCGAAAATGCCCATGATGCCCGTGGCATAACCAGCCCAGGTGGCGGTGTAACCAAGGTTCGACTGTAGCCATAGCGGCAGGATCACCACGGTGGCGAAGAAGGCGCCGAAGCCGACGGCATAGGTGGTTGCCGCGGCGGCAAAGCCGCGATAACGGAAGACGGTCAGGTCGACGATCGGGTGTTCCTCGGTCAGCTCCCAGATCAGGAACGCCAGGAAGCCCATCACGGCGATGATGGCCAGCGTGCAAATCTCGGGAGAATTGAACCAGTCCTGGTTGCGGCCCTCGTCGAGCATGATCTGTAAAGCGGCTACCCAGACGATCAGAAGGCCGAAGCCGACCTTGTCGATCGTGGCTTTCTCGGTCGGGTCGGGCTGGCCGCGCAGCAGCAACAGCACGGCCAGGCCGCCGAGGATGGCCATGGGCACCTTGATGTAGAAAATCCACGGCCAGCCGTAATCGTCGCAGATGATACCGCCGAGGATGGGGCCGGCCACCGGGCCGGTGAGCGTGGTCATGGCCCACAGCACCGTGCCGAGTGTCGCCTGCTCCTTGGGGAACACGCGCAGCAGAAGCATCTGCGAGAGCGGCATGATCGGCCCGCCAACGAGGCCCAGCAGCACGCGCCCGAAGAGCAGCATGTTCAGCGAGGTGGCCATTCCGCAGAACAGCGACACGGCCGCAAAGCCCAGATAGCAGGTGATGAACACCCGCGCCCCGCCAAATTTCTTGGTCAGCCAGCCGGTGAGCGGCACCGTGATGGCCTCGGCGACTGCGTAAGAGGTAATCACCCACGTTCCCTGATTGGAGGCGACGCCGAGCGAGCCGGCGATGGTCGGTACCGAGACGTTGGCGATGGTGGTGTCGAGCACGACCATGAAATTGCCAAGTCCGATCAGGATGGCGGCGGTCAGCAGCTTCGAGCCGCGCAGCGGCGGCGCTTTGCCGTCGCCGAAAATGGCGGAAAGATCCATGGCAGCCCCTTACTTGGCGGTGTCGATGACGGCGTCCATCGAGAGCCCCACCCGCAGCGGATGCTTGGCCAGTTCATCAGGATCGAGGGCGATGCGCACTGGCAGGCGTTGCACCACCTTGATCCAGTTGCCGGTGGCGTTCTGGGCCGGCAGCAGGGCAAAGGCTGCACCGGTGCCGCCGGAGAAACCCTCGACCATGCCGTGGAACTTGACGCCGCCGCCATAAAGGTCGGAGGTGAGCGTCACCTTCTGGCCGGGCCGGACCTTGGCGAGTTGGACCTCCTTGAAGTTGGCATCCACATAGGCCTGGTCCACGGGCACAACCAGCATCAGAGTCTGGCCCAGCTGCACCTGTTGGCCCACCTGCACGTCTCGGCTGGTGACGATTCCATCCACCGGCGCGCGGATGATGGTGCGGTTGAGGTTTACCTGCGCCTGGTCGCGCTCGGCCTGGGCAGCCAGCACCTGCGGGTTCGTATCGACAGTGGCGCCGTCGATGAGCGCGTGGTTGGCTTGATAGGCGGCAACGGCGGAATCGTAGTTGGCGCGGGCCAGTTGGTCAGCCGCCGCGGCAGTGCTGTAGGCCGTCTGAGCGGCGGTGACGATATCCGCCGAGACACCGCCGGAGGCGAGAAGGGACTGGCGGCGTGTGAGGTCGATCTTGGCCTTGGCGAGGTTGGCCTGGGCCGCCTTCTCGTCCGCCACACGGGCGGCGATCTCGGCTTGCAGGCTGGCATCTTTGGCGAACAGGGCTTCCACATTGCGCCGGGTGTTGGCCAAATTGGCCTGCGCCTGCGCCAGGGCGATGCGCGCATCGGTATCATCGAGCTGCACCAGCACTTGGCCGCGTTTCACCGCCTGCGCGTCCTGCACCAGCACCTGCGCGACAGGCCCGGCATAAAGCGGCGTGATGGTCGCGGTGTCGGCGCCGACATAGGCATTGTCGGTTTCGGCATAATGCGACGCAACCAGGGCGTTGTACCCAAAGCCGGCAACACCAACGGCCACGACGCCGGCCGCAAGGCTGCCCAAAAGTCTCTTCCGCCGCTGCAAGCGTCGCGCATCGCTCGCGGGTGCTGTTGCCGCGGTAACGGCCGCGGCGTTTACGCCTGTATCCATATGAAACCTCTCTTAGAACCCGAAGCTGTCACCCGGTTAATCAGTGCCAGGGCAAAATGGCTCTTTATTAAACCGTACGGTACGGTTATATGTGCCTGAATGTTGTCAGTCAACGGAAAACCGTACAGTATGGTGTGGAAAAGGATCTGATATGCGTGTGAAGACGGAAAGCCGGCGTCAATCGATCATTGAAGCGGCGTTGGAGGTGTTCAAGGAGGTTGGCTATGAGCGCGCGAGCATGGCCGAGATTTCGGCACGCGTCGGCGGCTCCAAAGCGACCTTGTACAACTATTTCAAATCAAAGGAAGAACTGTTCGCGGCGGCGATGCTCGACGCGATAGAGGAACAAGGCATGCAGTTGCTCGCGCTGCTTGACCGGGAGGATGCGGATGTGGCCGTGGTCCTGCGCAATTTTGGCAGCGCATTCATGCGCTTCGTCACATCCGCCAAGGTATTGTCCATCATCCGCATGGCAATGGCCGAAGGAGCAAATTCCAGTCTGGGCCCCTTGCTCTATGCGCGCGGACCGCAGCGGGTCTGGCAGGAGATGGCCAGCCGCCTAGAGGGGCTAATGGATGCTGGAGTCTTGCGGAAATCTGACCCGGAAATTGCCGCGCTGCACTTTAAGGGCCTGCTCGAGGCTGGATTTCTTGAGCCCGCACTTTACGGCGCTCCACTGCGGCTTGACGAGGAAACCGGCCCCCACTGGGCGGTGGACGTATTTCTCCGAGCTTATGGACGCCAATAACATGACGACACTCGGCAGCGGCGGCAAATGCACGCGCACGCGGATGCCATGAACCGGAATTTGAGGAAATCCGCACTACATAGATACGATTTCAGAACGCCTTGGCCAACAATAATATATTGTTTTTAAACAATGTTGTGATCACACTGCGTGCTTCACACTCGCTCAGGATTGACTAGGAGGGGCCGAAAGCGGTCAGACCGCAGTCGGTGAAGGGGGCGAGATAAGTAGGCATTGCAGGAGAGGACCGGCCTGCCGGAGCGCAGGGGGTGGTGTCCCTGAAGGTCTTCGCAAAGCTCAAAACCCTGCTCCGCAAAGCCGCAGAACGAACCGTCGAGATAACCTGGAAACGCATCGGCACATTGCTCAAGGAGTTCAAGCCAGACGAGTGCGCAAACTACCTCAGAAACTCAGGCTATGCGTCGAATTAGATAAAAGAAACATTTAGAAAAACTCTAGGAACAATCGGAATAAAATAATTTGATCTATATCAAATTTTGGCACTAAAAAAATTTGCAGCGCAAGATCACACTGACTTGACGGTCATTCCGACATCACTGTATCGTTTACTTAAGAAACTCGGAGTGGTCATCTTTGGGGATGTTTTCGCAATAACCGAGGAACGAAAATGAAGTTTTTGAAATTCATGCGTGCCGGACATGTTCCACGCGGATGCTATTGCAGCGAGTTGTTCTAACTCGTGCGCGTATCGTCGATCTGACAGCTGCAATTATCGGGCAATCCGCTCATAAAAAGGGTTGGCCGCATCTAAAGTTCAGATGTGGTTCAATGTGTTTTCTTGCCTGCATTAATGCAGGCAAGTGGTTTGTCAAAATAAAAACGCTTTGTTTGGAGGAAATTGGATATGGTTAAACCACTTGCCCAGGATTGGGCAAAAGCGGGCGTTCACTCTATCAATCATTTCGGACTTGCCGTTCCGGATCCCGAGGAGGCGAAGAAATTTTTGCTCGCTTTCGGGTTGAGAGTGCAAGACGATGAGAACACGTTATTGGTCCGTGCAAGCGCCAGTGAGCATGTTTGGTTAAAGGTGATTTCAGGCGAAAAGAAGTCGTTTCAATTTCTTAGCATGGGATGTTATGATCGCGACTTTGATCAGATCGTAAGCCAAATTCGTGAAGCCGGCGGCGTTGAGGCCAGGCAGCACGCTGCGGGAACGCCGGACGGCTTTTGGTTTCATGATCCCGATGGTACTTTGGTGCAATTGCGGGTCGCGCCGAAGACAATGATCGACGAAAAGGCAGTGTTACCGAACGGAACGGTTCCCGCGGGCCTTCAAGGAGCGCCGTTTCGTACCCAGGCGCCGAAAGTCGCGCCCACAAGGCTGGCGCATATGCTGCTGTTTACGCCCGACGTCCGGCGTGCCTGTGAATTTTATAACCGTGGTATGGGCTTGAAGATTTCCGATAGTTCCGGGGAAATGGTTGCCTTCAACTATGCACGTTATGGATGCGATCATCATCTCATTGCCTTTGTTAGGAGCCATGGACGTGGCATCCAACATAGCTCGTGGGATCTTCCCAGCATCGAGGAGCTTAGTCTCGGCCAGAAGCAGATGCGCGATGCAGGCTATACGAATCATTGGGGCCTCGGGCGTCATGTCCTGGGTTCGAACTATTTCAACTACGTTCAGGATCCGTTTGGAAAATGGTGGGAATATAACTGCCATATCGACTACATCCCCGCGGGCATGGCATGGGATGGTGGCGACCATGACCCGGAAGAGGCGCTTTATCTCTGGGGGCCGGATTTTCCGGTGAACATGGCGATTAATAACGAAGCGTAAGCGACAAGAAACACGAGGAAAAATAATATGGAACTGTCTGATAAAGATCCGGCGGAAGCGACTAAAACCGTAGACGTCGTGATCGTTGGTTATGGCCCTACGGGGCAGTTGCTTGCGATGTTCTTGGGCCGCCAAGGGCATAAAGTGACGGTGGTCGAACGCTGGCCAGATCTCTACCCTCTGCCGCGCGCGGTGCATTTTGACCATGAAATCGCACGCATGTTCCAGGCGGTCGATGCAATCGAAGATATCAACAAGATTGTTGAGACCGCGGATGCCTATGAGTGGCGCAACGTCGATAAGGAACTGCTGCTGGAATTCAGTGTCGGCGGCAAAGCGATCAGTGGCTGGCCGGTCGCCCACATGTTTTCGCAGCCGATTTTGGAACGTGTTTTAGACGAAAAAGTTAAAGCATTGCCGACCGTGACTGTCCGGCAGGGCTGGAGCGCTACGGCATTCACCCAGGACGCTGACGGCGTGCAGCTCGACATCGAACGCGGTTCAATGCAGGGCGGGCAGTGGGTGGGGGATGGCCCGCGCGAAAGCATACGCGCGAAATATATCGTTGGTGCGGACGGTGCGAATTCATTCGTGCGCCGTTCGCTGGGCATCCCGATGCACGACATCGGCTTTGCCGAGTTTAACTGGCTTGTCGTCGATGTGATTCCGAAGACTGAACGCGTCTGGAGCCCAAGAAACTGGCAATGGTGCAATCCACGCCGCCCGACATCGGTCATCTCGGGCGGTCCCGGCCGCCGGCGCTGGGAGTTCATGCTGCTGCCTGGCGAAAAAATTGAAGAGATGAATCGCGATGAAGTCGCGTGGGACCTGTTGGCGCAGTGGGATGTGACGCCAGAGAATGCGACGCTCGAACGACATGCGGTCTATACGTTCCGGGGGCAATGGGCGACGTCATGGCGGCAGGGCAGGGCTTTTCTGGCCGGCGATGCGGCGCACCTGACGGCACCGTTCACGGGCCAGGGTATGTGCGCCGGCATGCGCGATTCAACCGCGCTGGCTTGGCGATTGGATGCCGTGCTGCGTGGCAAGCTGAGCGATGCCGTGCTCGACAGTTATGGCCCCGAACGTAGCGCCCATGCGCAGGAACTGATTAGGTTTGCAATCGAGTTGGGCAAGGTGATCTGCATCACCGATCCTCAAGCGGCCGCTGAGCGTGACCGCATGATGCTGGCTGCGCGCGCTGAAGCGGGCTACAAGGCGCCTTCGCTGCCGCAGCCACGGCTGGGAGATGGCGGGTTGTACGTGAAGGACGCGCCTGATAGCGGGTTGCTTGGGCCGCAAGGCGTTATCGAAGTTGACGGCAAGCGCGGACTTTTTGATGATTTGCTGGGCGTTCATTTCACGCTGATTGCCAAGGACGCTTCCGTTCTTGAGGGGCTGTCCGATGCGAATCGCGCGGGCCTGAAGGCTCTCGACGCCGTGGTTGTGCATCTCGGAGACGGGCCAGGCGGCGTGAAGGATGTGGAGGGCACATATACCCGCTTCCTCGACGGACTGGGCTGCGTCGCGATGGTGGCCCGTCCTGATTTCTACTTGCAGGGTGGGGCCCGCAACCACGAGAGTGCGGCGGATATCGCCGCAAGTCTGGCCCGGCCTCAACCAGCGCTGGACGCCGATGCTATCATCGTTAACGACGCAACGCCCGAGGATGCCGGTATCGTCTTCCTCACGGCGCCGGAGCGTGTCACCCCGGCGTGAGCCGTGACCGACGCCACCGGCGAGCCCTCCACCTACACCGCTTCGGTCGTC
>NZ_JBKQJR010000071.1:0-15402 GCF_052326845.1 Acidocella sp.
GGACGTCCTCGCCCACCGCCGCCAGCGTGGAGGGGTGCCATCTCGGGCTGCGGTCCTTGTCCACCACGGCGGCGCGCACGCCCTCGTAGAACTCATCCGAGGTCAGCACCGTATGCGCTGCGGCGAATTCACGCTCCTGACATTCCTTCATCGAGGCGGAAGCGCGGCCCAGGCGTAGCAGGCGCAAGATCACCTTCATGCTGGTGGGCGATTTCTGCGCCATCACCGCCAGCGTCTTCTGGGCGAAAGCCGTGCCCGAGGCGTCCAGCGCCGCGACGATCTCCTCCACGCGATCATGTGCGAAGGCGGCGTCGATCTCGGCGCGATGCGCGGCCAATGGCGGTGCCGCCATCTCCGCGAAGCCCTGCGCCGGGGCGCGTATATCCGCCAGCGTGGCGGTGGCGGGCAGGGCGCTGAGCGCCTCGACCAGTCCCGGCAGCTTCGCGCCCGGCACGAAAAAATCGGCCAGACCGGCATAGATCGCGTCAGCGCCGCCGATGCCTTCGCCGGTCAGGCCGAGGAAGGTGCCGATTTCGCCCGGTGCGCGGCTGAGCAGCCAGGTGGCGCCAATATCGGGGAAGAAGCCGATGCCCGCCTCTGGCATGGCTGCGCGTGTCCGTTCGGTGACGATACGCACCGTGCCATGGGCCGAGATGCCGATGCCGCCGCCCATGGTGATGCCGTCCATGATGGCGATGTAGGGCTTCCGGTACGCCGCGATATGCGCGTTCATCCGATATTCCGCGCGGAAGAAGGCCGTGCCGAAGCCGGTGCCCTCGTGCCTGTGCTCGTACAGGAGGCGGATGTCCCCGCCGGCGCACAGGCCGCGCTCACCCTCGCCGGTGACCAGCACCGCCGCCACGGCCGGGTCGTTCTCGAAGCCGGTCAGCGCCGCCTGGATGGTCTGGATCATCTCCAGCGTCAGCGCGTTGATCGCCTTTGGCCGGTTCAGGCGGATGCGCCCCAGCGCGCCGACGGTCTCGACCAGGATATCAGGGCTGTCCAGCATGAAACTTCCTCTTGGTTGTTCGCGGTGATGCCGCGCGGGGCGAGGGGCTGGCCATTTGGTTGCACGAAATCAAGCGCGGTCATAGGGCTAAAATTCCAGGCGCTTTCTCCCGGCGGGAGTATGACTTGCCGGGCGGGCCGGTGCGCCGCTAAGCTTTGCTCCATGTCGGAACAAAACTTCGCTGCCGCGCAATACACGCCTCGTGCCCCCGATTACGTAACCAGCGCCGTGCACGCGCAAGGGCCGGATCTCGACCAGATCGAGGCTCTGGTCACCGGCCATGCCGGGGCCGTGGTGCTGGACCTTGGCTGCGGCGGCGGGCATGTGAGCTACCGCGCCGCCCCGCATGTGGCCCGCGTGGTGGCAGTGGATGTCACGCCAGCGATGCTGGAACAAGTGCAGAAAACCGCGGCGCTGAAGGGGCTGGGCAATATCGAAACCAGGCAGGCGCCGGCGGAGCATTTGCCCTTCGCCAACGCCGTGTTCGATGTCGTGTTGTGCCGGTTTACCGCGCATCACTGGCAGGATTTCGCGGCCGGTTTGCGCGAGGCGCGGCGCGTGCTGAAGCCGGGCGGCTTGGCGGTGTTCATCGACACGGTGGCGCCTGCGCCGCGCGTGCTCGATACGCATCTGCAAGCCATGGAACTGCTGCGCGACGCCTCGCATGTGCGTAACTACTCTGTTCCCGAATGGGTGGCCGAGCTGGCCCGTGCGGGATTCATGGTGCAGGGCACCACGCTGCGCCGCTTGCGCATGGAGTTTCCAATATGGATCGCGCGCACGCAAGCCCCGCCGGAACTCGCCGCCGCCATCCGCCAATTGCAGAGCGGCGCGCCGGAAGACGTGCGGGCGCACTTCGCCATTGGCGAAGACGGAAGTTTTAATGTTGAGTCGGCGACGTTTGTGCTGGGGGCGGGGTAGTCGGCGCTCAACCCTGAGCCCGCTTGCGATGCCGCCAGAACGGCACCAGCATTGTCAGTGCCAGCACATATAAAAACACCAGGCTGTATAACAGGGCAAAGACCCAGATCGGTAAATTCCAGTAGATCAGGCCGTCCACCCAGCGCATCAGCATTGGCTGAACCGGCTGGTTGCCTCCCTCCAGCCGGTTTTGCCAGATGGTCAGAATGCAGGCTCGCCCGGCGAGCGCCTGGGCGGTGACCAGGGCGAGCAGGCCCAGATGCAGCAGGCGCAGCCAGGCGATCCGTACAATCCGCCAGCCGCGCCAGGCGCCGAGCGGAATGATAATCAGCCCGGCAATGTTGAAGGCAATGATGAGCAGATGCAGCCCGAGGATGGCCTGGGCGACGATGATGCCGGGCATGGTTCGGGCTTCGCGGGCTACACCAGCCCCGCCGCCATATCCGCGGCCTGGCCCCAGAGCGTGCTCATCGCCGCGGCGAGGCCCTCGGGTGTGCCGCCGCCGGGGGCGGTGGCGGAAAAGCCTTGCAGCTTCCACGCCTGGGTGCTGACCGGACGCACGCCGATCTGGGCATCGAGCGTGACATTGCCCGAGGCGTCGGGAGCGAAGCGGAGCACCTGGATCTCCACATAGACATCCGGCATCGCGCCGATCGCTCCGCCATCCTGGAGCACCACGTCGCCGGGCAGGCGCTGCGCCAGGTCCTGCACCATCACGGTTTGCAGCATCGCCGCCAGCGGCGCCGCCCACAGATCGTTGGCATAGGCGTTCAACTCATACGCATTGCCCGGCCGTGCCAGGCTGTTCTGGTCGAGATCGCCGGGAATGCCGACATTGCGCACGCCGATGCGACGGGCATCACCGCCGCGCGTGGCGCCCGGCACTGCCGCCAGACGGTAATAGCGAGGCGCCGGGGAGGCGCAGCCGGCGAGCGATGCCGCCAGCAGGAGTGAAAATCCACGCCGCTTCATTGGCTCTTCCTCCCCAGCAGCAGCGCCTGCGGATTGCGGCTGAGATAATCCGAGAGCGCCTTCACCGATTGCATGGCCGCGTTCGTCTCCTGCAAAACCTGCTGCGTATTGCGCTGGAAATCGGAATCCGCGCCGAAGCCCTGGTTCACCGACTGCAGCGTGGTGTTGGCGCTCTGCAGCGTTGCCGCCAGCTCGGTAAGTGTCTGCTGCATCTGCTTGCTGCCCAGCGTGCCGTTGGCGGTGGCCAGCAGTTTGTTCAGGTTGTCGCCGATCTGCTGGAATGGAACCTTGTCCAGCTTGGCAGAAATATCGGCGACGCTGGCCAGCATCGTATCCAGCCCGCCGGGCTGCGACGGCAGTACCAGAACGCCGTCTTCGCGTGTCACCGGCACCGGGCTCGCGCCGGGCACCACGGTCAGGTCGATCATCTTCTGCCCAGTCACGTAGCTCTCCGTGCCCAGTTCCACGCGCATGCCCTGGTTGACGAAGTGCTGAAACACCGCCTGCACTTCCGAGGGGCTTTGCGACTGGCTGAGCGTCAGCACGCGGTCCGGCTGCACCTGCATGGCCACGCGCACCCGCGCCGTGCCCGTGACACGGTCGATTTGCAGCGACACCCCGGTCACATCACCGACCTGGATGCCGAGCAGGTTCACCGGCGCGCCCGGGGTCAGCCCGCTCACATCGGCGTTCATGTAGGTGACGAGCGAGATCTGCGTGCGGTAGGCGGCGGCATCGGCCTCCTGGGCCGAGGCGTAGAGTGGGAAGTTGGTGCCAGCCGGGCTCGGGCTCTCGTTCATCGCGGCCGGCGGCACGTTGAAGGTGACGCCGCCTGCCAGCAGCGCCTGCGCCGATTGCAGCTGCAATTGCAGCACGCCGCCCTGTACGCCCAGCACCAAGCCGGAGGAGTTCCAGAACCGGCTGTCCGGGCGCACCAGATTGTTATACGGCGCGCGGATGAAGATGCTGACCTTTACCGGGCCCAGCCCGTTGCCAAGATCGTAGCCCAGCACTTCGCCAACCGCGACATCGCGGAAGAAAACCGGTGAGCCGGATTGCAGCGAGCCGCGTGTATCGGCGGTGAGGGTGTAGGTGCTGCCCGGCTCGTCCGAGCGCACCCCCGGGGGCTGCTCCAGCCCTGCGAAGCTGCTCTGGTAGTCACCGCCCGGCGTGCCGGGATCGACCGAGATATAGGCGCCGGAGACCAGTGTCTCGATGCCGGAGATATCGGCGAAGTTCAGGCGCGGCCGCTCCACCCAGTAACGCGCATGGCTATTGAGAAAACGCGCGCCGACATTGTTCATCCGCACCTTGACGATAACATGGCTGTTATCCTTGGCGAGATCGATGCTCTCCACCGTGCCGAGCGCCACGGCCTTGTACTTCACCTGGGTCTGCCCGGCTTGCAGCCCATCCGCCGTGGCAAAGGTGAGGGTAAGCAGAGGCCCCTGCTCAATGAGTGTGCGGTAGCCGAGATAGCCGGCGATCATCGCCGCGACGATGGGGATCAGCCAGACGAACTGGAAGCGCGGGCGGCGCAGCTTCGCGCGCGGCGCGGTGTGGGGCGTGGGAGTGGTGCCGCTCATGCTTGTTCATCCGCCGGTTCCAGTACGTCCCACATCAACCGGGGGTCGAAAGCGGTGACCGCGAACATCGTCAATACCACCACGCCGGCGAAGCAGACTGCGCCGACATCGGCCTGGATATTAGCGAATTGCCCGAAGCGTACCAGCGCCACCAGGATCGAGACCATGAATACGTCGATCATCGACCAGCGGCCAATGAAATCCACCAGCCGGTAGGCGCGGGTACGCCCCAGCAGGTGTTCGGTGCGGCCAAGTTGAGTCATGGTCAGCATATATGCCATAACCAACAGCTTTGTCAGCGGGATGGCAATGCTGGCGAAGAAGACCAGCCCTGCGAGCGGCCATAGCCCCGCCCGGGCCAGTTCGACGATGCCGTGCATGATGGTGTATCCATTCGTCTTTGCCAGGCTGGTGACAACCATGACGGGATAGATATTGGCCGGGATGTAAAGGAAGGCCGCGGCGATCACCAGGGCCCAGGCGTGGCTGATGCTGTTCTCCTTGCGCCGGCGCAAGGGCGTATGGCAGCGGTGGCATGGCTCGTCCTCCGCCGCATGGTTGATCAGACCGCAGGCATCGCAGCCGATCCGCTCGCCCTCCACCGGGTGGGGGAGCTTTTTGCTGCGCTCGTCCAGCTTGCGCCACAGCGCCTCGATATCCAGGCTGCCATCGGCCGCGGCCATGGCCAGCATGTAGCCGATCAGCGCGTAGAGAGCGGTGTCCAGATGCACCTCGGCCATGCCGGTAAGGCGCGTATAGGCGACGAGGAAGCCAAGCAGGTAGACGTCGATCATCGCCCATGGGGAGACCGGCTTGTACCAGCGGAACAGGGTTTTCAGCGCGCGCGGCGGCAGCCAGCCCTGCCCGCCCAAGGTGACTAGCAGAATGGCGAGCTTGGCCGCCGGGCCGAGCAGGGTCACGGTGAACACCGCCGCCGCCACCAGCCCCCAGCCCTGGGCCAGCAGTTGCTCCGGGCCGGTATCCAGCCGCGCCAGCGCAAACCTCCCATAGGCATTGATTTCCAGAAACGGGGCGGTCAGCGCGAACAGATAGAACACCAGCGCCGCCAAAGCGCAGGCGAGGGTAAAGTTCGCCCCGGCCCCGCGCATGTGCCACAGCACCTCGCCGCAGCGCGGGCATTCCGCCACCATGCCGGGGCGGCGCGGCCCCACGTGGCTGAGCTGTCCGCAATGCGGGCATTCCCGCCAGTCCGGCGCATCGGTCAGAAGGGGCAGGGGGGAGGGCATCAGCGCGCGGCGGGCTTGGCAGGCATGGGGGAAAGGAGGCACGCAAGAGCCGTGCCGTCAAGCGCCCCGGGCTAAAGCGCTTGATCATGGTCAATGTACGGCCTGAGTGGTCCGGTTATCCGGAAGGCTAGGAGGCATACGCCATGAAGCTGAAGCGTAAGCCCGTTTTCCTGGCCGTTAGCGCAGCCGCGGCCTGCGCCGCCCTGGCCTTGGCGCAGGCGCAGCTGGCGCATGCCAAGGTGTCCTATGCCCGCCAGCAGGGGCTGGTCGGACGCGGCGCCACCCCGCAGCAGACGCTCGATGACGCGCGCAGCTCATCTACGCTGCTGGATGATCGCCGCCGTGCTGCTGATTGCCGCGACGTTCATGGTGCGGCGGTCGATTTCGTGAGAGGGCAGGTGGTGTTTAGGTTTTGAGTTTCGGGTTTCGACCCGAGGCGGGCATAGGCCGGTCCGGAAGGTGATCTCGGGAGGGGACGTTCAGCGCCGCCCAATGCCGACAGCAACGCGCCCATTATCGTCGTTTCTGCGCCCCGGTTCATGACCCGAAAACTGCCGTTCCCACGGAACGTGTATTTCAGGATTCGTATCTTCCGAGATTTTTGAAATTTATGATCGTAATCCCAGATTCGAACCGCCACTTTGAAGGCCAAATACCCAAGAGCTGTACTTGTTCCATGCCGCACCAAAGGTTAATAGCTGTTGCGGCGGCAAAATCGAAAGCAGAAGGTTTTACCGCCTTTCGATTCAGAGTAGGCTTTGGTCGTAAGCTCGATGAAAAGGCTGATTATGCCTACTAAAACGCCCCGGCTGAACAGCCTATATCGTTCGTCTATCTTAGGTGAGGCAGGTAATAAGCTGGAGCAAGAAGTCTCCGTTTCGTCCGACCGCGCTGCCGCACTAATAATGGCAGCGGAGGTCGACTATACGTTAGAGCTATCTCTAAAGCATAGAATAGTAAACGAGTTGGATAACGGGCAGATTAACGAGTTATTCGGCGAAACTGGGCCGCTTATGGCTTTTGGCGCAAAGATACGTATTGGGTATGCCTATGGTTTATTTGGGCCGATTACAGCCAAAGATCTAAAGTTGATTTCTGCTGTGCGAAATGCTTTTGCACATTCGGCACTACCAATCAGTTTTTCTACCTCTTTGATTACCGAAAACTGTAACCGCCTTGCCATAATGGCTTTGATGAAAGATCAGGCGTGGCCCGATGTGAGCATAGAGCAATTTCGGGCATTATCACCCCGCGACCAATACCTATGTACTTGTCGGGCAATCATCGCGAAATTGAGTAGGAACAACGTTGCTTTTCTCACATTGTTAGACGCTTTTAATACAGCAACACCTGTCGGAACCGAGGCATCGCCTATCCGACCTAACTTCGGCAGCCCGCTTTCAACTCTTCCCTAGAGCAGCCAGACCGCAATCCCCCCACAACAGCCTCACCCCAAAGAAACCACCTTGATTTGCGTCAAGGACAAGCCCGCCCCCGTCGCGCAGAGGAGTAAAAGTTTCGCGTGGGAAAGGGCCGGAGGTGCCGATGAGCCGGGGAATTCTTGTTGTTGGCGCGGGCCCCGTGGGGTTGTGCATGGCGGCCGCGCTGCGCCGCTACGGCGTGCCGGTGCGCATCATCGACAAGGCCGCGCAGCCATCCGGCCAGTCCCGCGCGCTGTTCCTGTGGACCCGCACGCTCGAATTGCTCGACCGTGACGGCGTTGGCGGCGAGCTTCTGGCCTCTGGGCAGAAGATCGAGGCGGTGAACGTGCTGGCCGGGCCTAAGCGTATCGGCCGCATCGAGCTTTCAGACATCGACAGCATCCATCCCTACGCGCTGATGCTGCCGCAGGCGGAGACCGAGCGCATCCTGACCGCGCATCTCTCCCGGCTTGGCGGTAAGGTCGAGTTCGGCACGGAGATCACCGGTTTCATCAATGGCCCGGATTATGTGACCGCGACGCTGCGCCACGCCGACGGCAGGGAGGAGAACGTCGAAGCCCCGTATCTCATCGGCTGCGATGGCGGCGGAAGCTTCGTGCGCAAGAGTCTGGGCCTGTCCTCCTCCGGCCCGGCGCAGCAGAGCGACTGGCTGCTGGCCGACGTGCGGGTGGAGGGCTTCAGCTCGCCCCCGACGGAGCTGAACTCCTTCTGGCACGAGGACGGGTTCCTGGGCATCTTCCCGCTGCCCTCCGGCTATTACCGCGTGATCGCCGATCTGCACGACGTGCAGGGCGCGCGCCCGGAACAGCCAACTCTGGCGCAGGTGCAGGCGCTGGTGGATGCGCGCGGCCCGGGCGGCATCACCGTGTCCGACCCGGTTTGGCTCTCCGCCTTCCGCATCCATGAGCGCAACATGTCCAGCTACCGCGCCGGGCGCGTGTTTCTGGCGGGGGACGCGGCGCATTTGCACAATCCGGTCGGCGCGCAGGGGCTGAACATGGGCATCCATGATGCCGTCAACCTGTCCTGGAAGCTGGCTTTGGCTTGCCGCGGCGTGGCCAACACGGAGGTGCTGCTGGACAGCTACAATGCCGAGCGCCACGCCGTGGCGGATATGGTCGTCTCCAATCTCAGCCGCGCCGCCGCCGTGGCGATGCTGAAAAACCCGACCATTCAGTTCGCCCGCAACCTGCTCGGCAATGTGCTCTTCGGCCTGGAACCGGCGCGCAAGGCCATGGCGGAGCGCGTGGCGGAGGTTTCGCACAGCTACCGCAACAGCCCGATCAACGGCACCAACGACCGGGGGCTGCCCGGTCCGGCGCCCGGCGAGCGCCTGCCGCCCCGCCCCGACGAACCGCCACTGGGCGCGGGGGATTCGCCCCGCTTCGCGTTGTTTGCAGCACCCAGCCCGGCCGTGTGGGAGCTGCAGCAGGAGTTCGCCGGTTTGCTGGAGCCCAGGCTGCGCCCGGCGATCAGCCCATGCACGGTCTGGCTGGGCCGGCCGGATGGCTACGTCGCCGCCGCGGCGATGGATGAGGACATCCGTCAGATCGAGGATTATCTGAGGATCTACGTGCCTGACAGCGCGGCCCTGGCCGCGATGTAGGTTCAGGCCGGGGCCTCCAGCGCCCCGGCATGGTGCTTCAGCTGCTCGACGAACCAGCGTCCGGCCGGCCCCGGCGGGGCGTCGGCGCGATAGGCGGCGGACATGGCCATCTGCACCCGTGGCGGCGCGTCCAGCAGCTTGAGTTCGACCAGCGCCCCCTCGCGCAAATCCCGCGCCACCATCTCCAGCGGCATGCCGCCCCAGCCCAGCCCGGCGAGGAGGAACGCATGCTTCGCCCCCATATCCGCCAGCCGCCAGCTGCGCGGGGACATCACGCTGAATTCCCGCCCCTTCGAGAGATCCGTGCGGTCGGTGAGCACGAGCTGCACATGTTTGGCGAGGTCACATTCCGTGACCGGGCGGCCCAGCTTGACGAGCGGGTGATCGGGGGCCGCGAAGAAGCTGATCTGCACCGCGAGCAGCCGTTCCGTGACGAGGTCCGGCGTGCTGAGCGGCAGCGAGCCCATGATGCCGATCCCGCATTGCTGGTCCAGCACCGCCTTGGCCACGCCGCCCAGTGCCTCCACGTAAAGGCGCAGCGGCGTGGCCGGGAAGTGCTCGCCGAAGGCGGCGGCGGCGCGGGTGAGCACGTTCATGGGGAACATCACGTCGATGGCGACGGAGAGTTCCGGCTCCAGCCCTTCCGCCATGCCCTTTGCCCGCGCCTTCAGCGCCGCCACGCTGCCGGTCACTGTCCGGGCATCGGCCAACAGCAGCTTTCCCTGCTCGGTGAGTTCCGGATACCGCCCCCCGCGCGTGAACAGGGTAATCCCGAGTTGCGCTTCGAGATTGGCAATGGCCTGGCTGATCACCGATTGCGCCCGGTGCAGGCGCCGCCCAGCGGCGGAAAAGCTCTGAGTCTCCGCCGCGGCGATGAACATGCGCAGCTGGTCCAGGGTCACGCCTTCGAGCATCTGGCAATCATATCGGCAAAACAGATGGTATCCATATTTTTATATAGGCTTCTTAGGGTGGCTCTGTCGCCTTAATTAAGTGCCATCAGCGCCAGTCCCGGCGCTCACACGGAGTGTTCCTGATGAAACTTTGGCATGTCGATTCGTCCGTCCTGGGTGACAATTCCGTCTCCCGCCAGCTCACCGCAGGCATCGTCGCCCGCGAGAAAGCCCTGCACCCGGGGCTGGAGGTGACCTATCTCGACCTCGCCGCCGCGCCGGTGCAGCATCTCTCGCCCGCGCATATCGGCGCATTGTTCGGCCACCAGCCCGAGGATGCCGCGGTTCTGGCCGACATCGCCACCGGCGCGTCCTTCCTCGACACGCTGTTCGCCGCCGACATCATCGTCATCGGCGCGCCGATGTATAATTTTGGCATCCCCAGCCAGCTGAAGGCCTGGCTCGATCGTATCCTGGTCACCGGCAAGACCTTTAAGTACGGCGAGAACGGTGCGCCGGTCGGCCTGGTGCCGGCGGGCAAGAAGGTGATCATCGCCTCCTCGCGCGGCGGGCTGTACACGCCGGGCAACCCGGGCGCTGCCATCGAGCATCAGGAATCGCACCTGATCGCCGCCCTTAACTTCATCGGCCTGACCGATGTCAGCGTGGTCCGCGCCGAGGGCGTGGCCGTGCCGGATCTCAAGCCCCGCGCCCTGGCCAATGCCGAGGCCGCCATCGCCGCCCTCGCGTAAAGGATCGCAGCATATGAAATCCACGCTTCTTGCCCTGGCCCTTGCCGCCGCCCCCGCGGCGGCCATGGCGCAGGCAACTACGCCGGATGCCAATCCGGCGCATGTGAAGCCCGGCACCTATCAGGTCGAACCCAGCCATACCCGCGTGCTGTTTGCGGTCTCCCACATGGGCTTCACCACCTGGTACGGCGATTTCACCGGCGTTTCCGGCAGCCTGACGCTGGACCCGGCCAAGCTCGCCGATGCCAGCTTCGACATCATCATCCCGGCCAACACCGTGAGCACCACGAACACCAAGCTGGATGGTGAGCTGAACTCGCCGGAATGGTTCGACACGGCGAAGTATCCGACCATCGAGTTCAAGTCCGAGAAGGTTGTCCGCACTGGCAAGGACACCGCGCTGGTGACCGGCGAGCTGACCTTCCACGGCGTGACCAAGCCGGAGACGCTGAAGGTGAGCTTCAACGCCTCGGGCATCAATCCGCTGTCCAAGCAGTACACGATTGGTTTCAATGCGAGTGGCGAGATCAAGCGCTCGGACTTCAACCAGAAGACCTACGTGCCGCTGATCGGCGATGACGTGACGCTGACCATCAGCGCTGCGTTCGTTCAGTAAAATGCCGGCACGTTCGCGCTATGGCACCGTCGCGGTGACCCTGCATTGGGTTATCGCGCTCGGCATTCTGGTGCAGATCGTGATGGGTCTGGGGATGGCGCATCTCGCCATCCCCGTCGGCCTCAAGTTCCAGATCTACCAGCTCCATAAATCCATCGGCATCACCGTGCTGTTCGCCGTGGTTCTGCGCGTGCTCTGGCGGCTGACGCACCAGCCCCCCGCGCTGCCCGAGGCGATGCCTGCCCTGGAACGCCGCGCCGCCGAGGGGGCGCATCTGGCGCTGTACGGCTTCATGCTGGCGCTGCCGCTCACCGGCTGGGCGCTGGTTTCGGTCTCGCCCTACAATATTCCCACCGTGCTGTTCGGCCTCATCCCCTGGCCGGACCTGCCCATTCTCTCCACGCTGCCGGACAAGAACACAGCCGATGCCGTGGCCGGGTTCATCCATAGCCGTCTCGCATGGGTGCTCGCCGCTGTGGTGGGGTTGCATGTGCTGGCGGCGCTGCGCCACCATTTTGTGCTCCGCGACGGTATTCTGCGCCGCATGCTGCCTTTTCTGAAAGTCTGACCATGAAAGCCTTTCTGCTCCCCGCCTTCCTGCTTGCCGCCACACCGGCCTGCGCCGCCACCTGGACCATGCAGCCCGACGCCAGCACGCTGGGCTTCTCCGGCACCCAGACCGGCGCACCCTTCTCCGGGGAGTTCAAGCAGTGGAGCGCCGAGATCTCCTACGACCCGGCGCATCCCGAGGCCGCGCATGTGCATATCGTGGTGAATACCGGCAGCGCCCATACCGGCGACACCCAGCGCGACGAGGCCATGCCCGGCGCCGACTGGTTCAGCGCCGCCGCCTTTCCCCAGGCGGTGTTCGACGCTACGGGCTTCACCCCGGCTGGCGGCAACCATTTCACCACCACCGGCACGCTGACGATTCGAGGCATCAGCCACAAGCTCACGCTGCCCTTCACCATGGATGTCGCCGGAAGCCAGGCTACGGCCGAGGGGGAAATCACCCTCAATCGCGGTGATTACGGCGTGGGGCAGGGGAACTGGGCCAGCGGCGACTGGGTTGGCCTGCCCGTTGAGGTGAAATTCGTCCTGGCGGCGACGGCCACGCCGTGAGGCGGAGCCAAGAAAAACTTTCAGAATCAGCCCTTACCGCTTATAATCGGACTCATGGCGGTTGATCTTGGGGCGCAGCGGTTAATTTCTCCGGCGATGCGGGCGCAGCTGCGCCGGCGCATGGCCGAGCTTATGGGGCTCTTTCTGGCCCTGGTGGCGCTCGTCCTGCTGCTGGCCATCGTCACCTATAATCCCGCCGACCCGTCCTTCGACACCGCCAGCGGCGCATCGACCACCAATCTCGCCGGGCCGCCCGGGGCCTTGCTGGCCGATCTGCTGTTGCAGGGATTCGGCGTGGCGGGCTGCATCCCGCCGCTCGTCCTGCTCGCCTGGGCCTACCGGCTCGGCGCGCGCGGCGGCGTCGGCCGCGTGAAAACCCGATTCGTGCTGGGCGGCTTGGCGATGCCGCTGGCCGCCACTGCTCTGGCCTTGGCGCTGGCGGTGATTCCCGGTCCGCAAACCGCCTGGCCCGTCCCGGCGGGGCTTGGCGGCGCCGTGGGCGGAATCGTCGCCGGCCTCATCAGCCATGCCAGCACCGGGCATATGCTCGCCGGTATCGTCATGGGGGTTACCCTTATCCTCGGGCTCGCCTGCTTCGGTTACGCACTCGGCATCAGCCCCGGTGAATGGCGTGCCGGCGGGCAGCATGCCGCCCGTGCCGCCGCGGCCTCGGTCCAGCAGGGGCGGCGCGGGGCGGAGGCCGTCTCCTCCTGGCTCAGCGTGCTGCAGACCACGGCCGAGCAGCAGGCCATGCCGCGCAGCGCCTGGGTTCCGGCGCCGCAGGACGAGGATGACGATGATTCCGGCTTCGCTGCGCCGATGCGGCCTGTCGCCGTGGCGCCTGCCCCTGCGCCGCAGGCCAAGCTTACGGTGAAGCCCACAGTGAAGCCCAACCCCGTCCCGCTCCCGGCGCCACGGCAGGAGCGCCTGCCGCTGCCCGAGATGGGCTGGACCTTGCCTTCGCTCGACCTGCTGCGTCCGGCGCCGCAGCGCGCCGGCACCGGCCCTTCCGAGGAGGCGCTGCAGGGCAACGCCCGCCTGCTCGAGACCGTGCTGCAGGATTACGGCGTGCAGGGCAAAATTGTGGAAATCCGCCCCGGCCCGGTGGTTACGCTGTACGAGCTGGAACCCGCACCGGGCATCCGCTCCGCCCGCGTGGTGGGGCTGGCCGAGGATATCGCCCGCTCGCTCTCCGTCATCGCCGTGCGCATCGCCACCGTTGCCGGGCGCAATGTCATCGGCATCGAGGTTCCAAACGCCAAGCGCGAGACCGTGTATCTCTCCGAACTGCTGGGCAGCTCCCTGTGGGAGAGCCAGCACGGCGCGCTCTCCCTGGCTCTGGGCAAGGATATCTCCGGCGCCCCGGTCGTCGCCGACCTCGCCCGTATGCCGCATCTGCTGATCGCGGGCACCACCGGCTCCGGCAAGTCGGTGGGCGTGAACGCGATGATCATCAGCCTGCTCTACCGGCTCTCGCCCGAGCAGTGCCGCCTCATCCTGATCGATCCCAAGATCCTTGAACTCTCCGTTTATGACGGCATTCCCCACCTGCTCACCCCGGTGGTGACGGAGCCGCCGAAAGCCGTGGCGGCGCTGAAATGGGTGGTGCGCGAGATGGACCGGCGCTACCGCGCCATGAGCCAGCTCGCGGTGCGCAACATTGCCGGCTACAACGACCGGGTGAACGAGGCCCGGGCGCGCGGCGAGGTTGTCACGCGCCGGGTGCAGACGGGCTTCGACTCCGAGACCGGCAGGCCGGTGTTCGAGGAGCAGCCCTTGGCGCTGGAGCCGCTGCCCTTCATCGTCGTGTTCATCGACGAAATGGCCGACCTCATGCTGGTGGCGGGCAAGGAGATCGAGGTTTGCGTGCAGCGCCTGGCGCAGAAGGCGCGCGCGGCGGGCATCCATGTGATCATGGCCACCCAGCGCCCCTCGGTGGACGTGATCACCGGCACCATCAAGGCCAATTTCCCCACCCGCATCTCCTTCCAGGTGATCTCGAAGTTCGACAGCCGCACCATCCTGGGTGAGCAGGGGGCGGAACAGCTGCTGGGCCAGGGCGATTTGCTCTACATGCAGGGTGGCGGGCGCATCACCCGCGTGCATGGGCCCTTCGTCTCCGACCAGGAGGTGGAGGCTGTGGTGGAGTACCTGCGCGAGCAGGGCGAGCCCGCCTATCTCGACGAGGTGACCGAGCCTGTCGAGGACGAGGACGGGCCCGCCATGCCGGCCGGAGCCGTGGGCGGCAACACCAGTTCCGAGAACGCGCTGTACGACCAGGCTGTGGCGATCGTGGCGCGGGACCGCAAGGCCAGCACCTCCTACCTGCAGCGCTGCCTGACCATCGGCTACAACCGCGCCGCCAAGCTCATCGAGCAGATGGAGAAGGACGGCATCGTCAGCCCGGCCAATCATGTCGGCAAGCGCGAGGTGCTGGTCCGCGCCGAACGGGGTGATGACTAGAACCTAGCCGAAATTGTGCGCCGCGAAAATTTCTGGCGCTCTTGCCTTGAAGTATGCCAGAATTATCTCTCACCCATTGCAGATGGAGTGAGGCCGATGCTGGACAAAACAGTCGTCAATAAATTTTCTCATGTGAAGCCCGGAGAAACGCCCTGGCGCACGGATGGGCTGCGCAGCTTTTTCCTCTACCGCGACCTCGGCGTGGCCGACGCCACGGGTGGGCATGTCATCGCCCAGTTGGTGAAGGCCAATCCTGACTTCCCACCCGAAAAGGGCACGGGCTGGCACCGGCACATCGCCGATTTCCATATCGTGTTCATGACCAAGGGCTGGGCCCGGTTCATGTACGGGGACAAGGAGCATCTGGTGGAAGCCGGAGACTGCGTTCACCAGCAGCCCGGCATCGTCCACTACCTGTTCGATTACTCGCCGGACATGGAATATCTGGAGATCACCTCTCCCGCCGCGTTTGGCACGGTGGAAGCCGAAGCCCCATGCGCGGTGCCGGCGCCCACACCATGGAAATGATCCGCCCGGCTTTGCGGCGGATTTGTGTCGTCCATACAGAAAAGGGGCCATCAAAGGGCCCCTTTTTATGCCGATATGTAAACGGTCTGGGGCAGTCCCCAGGGCGTGATCAGAAATCCAGGTCGAGTTCGATGATTTCCTGCGGCTCTTCCTTGGCGTCGGCAATCCATTCCTTCATCGGCGACCAGGAGAGGATGGTATCGCAATATTCCTGGCAGAGCGGTCCGACATTCACGTCATAGGAA
>NZ_JBKQJR010000072.1:0-6667 GCF_052326845.1 Acidocella sp.
GGGCCAGCGCCACGGTCTCCAGCCCGCCATCAACCTCGCGGGTGACGGTGGCGGTGCCATCGGCAATTTCGACCTTGGAGGCGAAGGTGCCCTGCGGCCAGCCGAGCAGCGCCGCCAGCATCTGGCCAGTGGCGTTCATGTCGTCGTCGATCGCCTGCTTGCCCAGCACGACGATGTCAGCGCCTTCCTTCTCGGCCAGCGCCTTCAGCAGCTTGGCCACGGCGAGCGGCTCCACCGCCACGTCGGTCTCCACCAGGATGCCGCGGTCGGCGCCCATGGCGAGCGCGGTGCGGATCGTCTCCTGCGCCTGCGTCACGCCGATCGAGACAGCGACGATCTCAGTCGCAACGCCCTTCTCCTTCAGGCGGACCGCTTCTTCGACGGCAATCTCGTCGAACGGGTTCATGGACATCTTCACGCCCGCGGTCTCAACGCCCGTCTTGTCCGACTTCACCCGGACCTTGACGTTGTAATCAACCACACGCTTCACCGCGACTAGCAATTTCATTTTCTTATATACCTCGCTTCTGTCCCGAAAATTGACTGCGCCTTGATATTGGATGTTGCCCGCTCTGGAAAGCCCCGAGCAAGTCGTCCATAAGGCCGCTTATTTCATCCGGCATAGCCGCTGCATCGCCTCTTCAATATCGGCCAGCTTGGCGCAATAACTCATACGCAGGTACTGCCCGCCGCGCGCGGCGTCGAAATCATAACCGGGGGTGGTCGCGATATTGTGGTCCTCAAGCAACCTGGCGCAGAAGGCGGCGCTGTCCTCGCCCCGGCCCTGCAGGTCCACATAAATATAAAAAGCGCCATCCGGCGGTGAAAAAACAGTGAACCCGGCGGCGCGGAGCCCCTCGGCCATCACCTTACGGGCGGTTTCGTAGTTCCTCCGGTTGGCGTCCAGTTCCTCGCGGCAGTCCAGCGCTGCCTCGGCCGCGACCTGCGAGATGCAGGAGGGCGAGATGAAGAAATTCGCCGCCAGCCGCTCCACCACCGGCACCAACTCCTCGGGCAGCACCATCCAGCCGACGCGCCAGCCCGTCATGGAGAAGTATTTGGAGAAGGAGTTGATGACGATCGCGCTGCCGGAAAACTGCGCGGCGGAGGCCTGCGGCTTGCCGTAGGTCAGGCCGTGATAGATCTCGTCCGAGATCAGGCGGATGCGGTTGGTGTGGCAGTAGCGGGCCAGCTCAGCCAGGGATTCGGGTGCCAGCATCGAGCCGGTGGGGTTGGCGGGGCTGGCGATGATCAGCCCCTCGGGCCGGCGCGGCAGGGCTTCGAGCATGGCCACGGTGGGCTGGAACCCGGTCTCGATACCGCAGGGCAGCACCACCGGCTTCAGCCCAAGCGCCACCGCGATGTTCACGTAAGGCGGATAATAGGGCGCGGCCAGGGCAATCTCGTCACCGGGGTCGAAGGCCGCGAGATAAGCCAGCGGAAACGCGCCGGATGCGCCAAAGGTGACGGCGATGCGTCCCGGCGGCACGGCCACGCCGTACCACTCCTGTATATGCGCGGCGAGCCGGCGCCGCAGCTCCGGGCGGCCCAGCGCCTCGGTATAGCCCAGCGCTTCACCGCCCTGCAGCGCCGCCGCCACTGCCGCCTTGGCGCCCGCGGGCAGGCCTGTGCCGGGCTGGCCGACTTCCAGGCGCAGCACCCGCGGCGCGCCAGGGGGCAGCGCCGCCGCCTGGGCATTGGCCCGGGCGATGACCTCCATCACCCGGAAGGGCGGAACATGCCGCCCGGCACCGATCTTCAACACCAATATCTCCATTTAAAGCCCGCTAGGGCGTGCCGAATGGTGCCGTTTTTCGAGCACCGGAGCGCAGAAATGCGGTGCCAGGCGGCCGACATAGTAGGGTTTTTAACGGCCGCCGATGGCCAGCCCCTGGCCGCGAGAATCGACCGTGGCGGTGCAGGAGCCTTCGCTGCCCGGAACCCCGCCCAGGCAGGAGATGACATTGGCGCGGCCGGGCTCAGGCACCGGCGCCGCCGGGTGGCCGGCGAGCGCATTGGCCAGGCCGATCTGCGCGGCCTCGGCAGCGCCACCCTGGCCCGTGCCACTGGCGGCGGCGCGGAAGCTGCTGTTGGTATAGGCCATGGCGGCCGCCAGATCCGGCACAGGGTTGCTGTGCGGCGAGGCGGCCAGCAGCACACCCGTGCCCGGGGCGATGCGCCCGGTGCCGAACAGGTTGTTCAGCGAGGCGACGCAGATCACCGCGCCGCCGTTCTTGTCCAGCGCCATGAAGCTGGCGGAGGCGGGCAGCGTCTCCATGGCCGGCGTTGTCACCGGCAGGGAGGCGGTGGCGTAATCTCCGGCCTTGCCAAACACCGGGGTGACAATATGCGGCGTGGCGGCACCGAGGTCCTGCACGGTCAGCCCGCCACCCGCTTCCTGGGCAGCGGCGGCGAAATTCTGCGCGTAAGCCCCGGCGTAGAAGCCCTGCACGCCCTGGGTGCGCAGGATTTCCAGCGTCACGGCGAGGTCCGGCTGCGCCAGATTGGCCCCGGAAGGCAGCATCGTGCCGCTGGGGGCGAACACGGCGGCGGAAGCCGGGTCAACCAGCAGCGCAGAGCCCACAACCTGCAGGTCGGACTCCAGAACCGGGGAGAGCTGGGCGCTGGCGGCCAGGCGCTCGGCCGGCACGATGACGGCGGATTGCGGCAGCTGGCCATAGCCCGCCTGCAGCGCCAGCAGGCCGCGGGCCATGGTCGGCACGGCTGCCGGGCGGTCGCCACTGGCAGCGGCAGGTGAGCCGGCGGGGAAGAGCAGCGCCACCGGCGCCTGCAAACGCCCCTGGGCGTCCGACATCCGCACCAGGCAGGCGCCGCCGCCGCCCAGCGAGGCGCGGGAAGGCAAGGTCACCGCCATGGCGAGACCTTCCGCCGCCGCGGCATCCGCCGCATTGCCGCCCTGGTTGAGGATCTGCCGCCCCACCAGCGCCGCCTGCGGCTCATCCGCCACCGCGTAGCCGAACACAGCGGGAGGCGCGGCGGTCTGGCCCTGGCCGTTATCCTGCGCGGAGTTCGTGCCAAGGAGTTGGTGGCCTACAGTGGCACAGCCGGAAAGCGCGGTGAAAGAGACAGCGGCGGCAAGGCGAAGAAAGCGGCTGTGCAAGGCGAAATACCCTTGAAAAAACTGGAATATGGCCGGAACTGGCGCCCCGCCTGCTTAGCTGCGAATGCAACGGCCCGCAACGGAGCCCGGGGGCCGGTTTACGCCGCTGCGCCCCGCCGCGGGCGCAGCACGCCGAGCCGCTTGGTCAGGCCATGGCGCAGCTTGGCGATACGGCCGACTCCAGCGAGGCGGCGGTCGAGGAAAGCCAGCGTCCTTTCGTTCTCCGGCGAGGTGTCGCTCAGCCAGTACAAAAGCGTGGCGAGATAAATGGCGCCCAGGCTGGCGCGCTTGGTGTACCAGGAGAAATCGGCGGATTTGTCACCCGCCGCGTACCAGATGGCATCCACCGTGGCGGCGGTGATGCACACCATGCGGGGCGCCTGGGATGGCAGCGCCAGCCAGGAGAGGGCGCGGCGGATTGCCTCCTTGTCGCCCTCCGCCTGCGCCAGGCGCAGCGCGATGACAGCGCGGACCCGGGCGGTGAGCCCGCCTTCCAGCCCCTGCGCCGCCTCGATCATGCGCTGGTCGGCCAGGGCGAAATAGCCCTCGATCATCTCCCCCGCCCCACCGTTGAAGATCAGCCCAGCCTCCTCGGGCGCCCGGCCAAGCGCTGCCAGCGCCGTGTGCAGCGCCTTGCTGGTCCAGCCATCGAAGGGCACGTTAGGCAACAGCGCATCCAGCACCTTGGCGGTTTCGTTATCGACCTGCATCGTCATATCTCCGGCAGCGGCGCGGGGTTGCGCTCCAGTTCCTCATTGTAGCCGAAATAGCGGAAATCCTCCATCCGCATGGGGTAGAGGATGCCGTCCAGATGATCGGTCTCGTGCTGAACCACGCGGGCGGCGAAGCCGGTCAGCTCCTCATCCACTCTGGCTCCATCGGGGGCGAGGCCGGTCAGGCGGATGGACCGGAAGCGCGGCACGGCAGCGCGCAGCCCAGGGATGGACAAGCAGCCCTCCCAGCCCAGCACCTTCTCCGGCGAGAGCGGCGTGACCACCGGGTTGATGATGGCCCGCAGCGGCAGCGCCGCCCCGGTATCGGACCGGCTGGCCGGCACATGAAAGAGAAAGACGCGCAGTGAGGCGAACACCTGCGGCGCGGCTAGGCCGACACCGCCGGAATCGGCCAGGGTTTCGGCCATGTCCGCCAGCAGCCGGGCGAATTCCGGCGTTGTGAGGTCATCGACCTCCGCCGCGCGGGCGAGCAGAACCGGGTGGCCCATGCGGGCTATCTTCAGAATTGCCATATTTGCATGATTGCCCCGGCAGAAATGATTTGGCGAGAGCCGAATCTGTGCTATAGGCGCCTTCACCTTTGCGGAACCGGCCTGGACAAGGCCGCGTTCCGCTCTACTTTTTTTGGTATTTTTTCAGGAGTTGGCGAGCCGGTGCAAGTTCTCGTTCGTGACAATAACGTCGACCAGGCGCTGAAGGCGCTCAAGAAGAAGCTCCAGCGCGAAGGCGTGTTCCGCGAGATGAAGCTCCGCCGCCATTACGAGAAGCCCTCCGAGCGCCGCGCCCGTGAGGCTGCCGAGGCCGTGCGCCGCGCCCGCAAGATGGAGCGCAAGCGCATCGAGCGCGAAGGCTTCTAAGACTTTTTCACGACATTTCGCCAGATTGAGCCGTGGATGGCATGCCATCCACGGCTTTTGGTGTTTTGTTCGCCATCGCGAGGCGACGAAGCCGCCGAAGTGGTCCATCTTCCGGGCGGCGCTTTGCGTCGCTTGCGATGACGCGCAGGAACCCGCCCTCACCCCTTCTGGATCACCAGCAGCCAGGTGCCATCCTCCTGCTCCAGCAAATCCAGCGGATCGTGGCCCTGGTCCGCCGCAGCGCGGGGCACGTTCTTCAGCGGGTCCTCGCCCTTCAGCCGCACTAGCAGGACCTGCCCGGGGACCATCGTGTCCAGCGCAAGGCGGGTGCGCACATACGTCATCGGACAGGTTTCGGCGCTAATATCTATGGCTTTGTCGTGTTTCGGCAGGGCGGATAATGGCATGGTAATTCCCGTTAAGGCTGGACCAGAGCATAAACTTGGGCCACAAGGCACGACGATGGATATAAGCATCGAGCGCCTGTGCATAGAGAACGGGCTGAAGATGACAGGGCCGCGCAGGGTTATCGCGCGGGTGTTGTCTGAGGCGACCGACCACCCGGATGTGGATGAGCTGCACCGGCGGGCGAATCGCGTCGATAGCCGGATCTCGCTCGCCACCGTGTACCGTACCGTGCGCCTGCTCGAATCCAAGGGCATTCTCTCCCGCCGCGACCTCGGCAGCCGCCGCGCGCGCTACGAGCCGAGCGGGGACAAGCACCATTTCCACCTTGTCGATAAGGACACCGGCACGGTGGTGGAATTCGCCGCCCCTCAGGCGGAGGCTCTGCTGTGCGAAATCGCCGCGGCACAGGGCTTCGAGGTGGACAATATAAAAATCGAGCTTTTTGGCCGGCGGACGGCCAAATGAATCAGAGTCTCATGCCCCAGCTGCCGCGCTTTACCATCGGCAATGCCGCCCCTGGCTTCCCGGAGCTGCGTGCGAGTAATCTTGGTGTGCGCCTGGCCACCACCACGGACGAGCTGGAGGCGGCGCAGAACCTGCGCTACCGCGTGTTCTACGAGGAAATGGGCGCCCAGGCCGATGCCAAAACCATCGCCACCGGCCGCGACAGCGACGAGTTCGACGCCATCGCCGATCATCTGCTGGTGGTGGACCATGACCTGGGCGAGGGTGCTGCGAGCGTCGTCGGCACCTACCGGCTGATCCGCCAGGAGGAGGCGGAGCGCTTCGGCCGGTTCTATTCCGAGAGCGAGTACGACATCGGCAAGCTGAAGACCTTCCCCGGCAAGAAGCTGGAGCTGGGGCGCAGCTGCACGGCCGCCGCCTACCGCTCCCGCGCGGTGATGCAGTTGCTCTGGCGCGGCATCGCAGCCTACGTATTCCATCATGGCATCGACCTGATGTTCGGCTGCGCCAGCCTCTTCGGCACCGACCCGGATGCGCTGGCTGAGGAACTTACCTATCTCGCCACGCACCACATGGCGCCGGAGGCGATCCGCCCGCGCGCCCTGCCCTCCCGCTATGTGGAGATGCGCCGGCTGGACCCGGCCAGCATCAACCCGAAAGCCGCGCTGATGCGCCTGCCGCCGCTCATCAAGGGCTATCTGCGCCTTGGCGGCTTCGTGGGTGACGGCGCGGTGATCGACGCGCAGTTCAACACCACGGATATCGCCGTGGTGGTGCAGACCGACCTTGTGACTGAAAAATATTACCGGCTCTATGAGCGTGAAGCCCGCTAAGCCATAAGCCGCGCCAAGACTATGCCCAGCTCCGGGAGAGTGTAATAAAATGACCGATGATGATGTGACCATACCGGATTCGCTGCTGCCCTATGACGAATGGACGCAAGATGCATTGCGCCAGGTTGTGGTAACCGCGCTGCGACATGTTGCGCATGAGGGACTGCCCGGCGGGCACCATTTCTATATCAGCTTCAAGACCGCCTATCCCGGCGTGGCCTTGCCTGACCGCCTGCGCGCCCAGTATCC
>NZ_JBKQJR010000073.1:0-32224 GCF_052326845.1 Acidocella sp.
TACCGAAGGCAACCTCGTCTACCGCAAGACCGCTCGCAATTTTAACCCGATGATGGCCACCGCCGCTAAATTCACCGTGGCCGAGGTCGAACATCTGGTCGAACCCGGCGAGATCGACCCGGACCACATCATCACCCCGGGCATTTTCGTCAAACGCATCGTCAAGCTCGACCATGTCGAGAAACGCATCGAACAGCGCACCGTGCGCAAGAGGGAGGCGTAACATGCCCTGGACACGCGACCAGATGGCCGCCAAGGCCGCGGCCGAGCTGCAGGACGGGTTCTACGTCAATCTCGGCATCGGCATCCCGACGCTTGTCGCCAACCACATCCCACCGGGCATGACCATCCAGCTGCAATCCGAGAATGGCATGCTCGGCATGGGCCCTTTCCCCTATGAGGGCGAGGAGGACCCGGACCTGATCAACGCCGGCAAGCAGACGGTAACGGCCCTGCCGACCACCAGCTTCTTCGACTCTGCCACCAGCTTCGGCATGATCCGCGGCGGGCATATCAACATCTCCATCCTCGGCGCGTTGCAGGTGGCCGAGAACGGCGACCTCGCCAACTGGATGGTCCCCGGCAAGATGGTAAAGGGCATGGGCGGGGCCATGGACCTTGTGGCCGGCGTGCCGCGCGTGGTGGTGCTGATGGAGCACACCGCCAAGGGCGAGCCGAAAATCCTCAAGCAATGCACCCTGCCGCTCACCGGCAAGGGCGTGGTCAGCAAGATCATCACCGACCTCGCCGTGTTCGACGTGGTGAAGGACAGCTCCCCCGGGCTGGTGCTCGTCGAGCACGCGCCGGATGTGACCATCGAGGAGATCCGCGCCCTCACCGAGGCTGATTTCCTTATCGCCAGCTGACCGGAAGGGAACGCGTCCCCCCTCCCTTGACTTACTGTAACCCCGCCCCGGCTTGACGTTTTGGGGCGAAGGCACCATTAGAGTGGCAGGCCGTCCGTGCCGGGTGCCGCCCCTTGTCCAGGGTTGGCGCATTTTTTCCCATTCCTATCCGTGTTGCGGCAGTCCTGCCGCGGCGATTCCATCGATCGGGCCCCCATGCATCTCGCCGAATTGAAGGCAAAAACCCCCACCGACCTCCTGGCCCTGGCTGAGGAGCTGGAGGTCGAAAACGCGTCCTCGCTGCGCAAGCAGGACATGATGTTCTCCATCCTGAAGGCATTTGCCGAGAACGACCAATCCATCTTCGGCGATGGCACGCTGGAAATCCGGCCCGACGGGTTCGGCTTCCTGCGCAACCCGGAAGCCAACTTCCTCCCCGGCCCCGAAGATATCTACGTCTCCCCCGCCCAGGTGCGCCGCTACGGCCTGCGCACCGGCGATACGGTTGATGGCGAGATCCGCGCGCCCAAGGAAGGCGAGCGCTATTTCAGCCTCGTGAAGGTGGACAAGATCAATTTCGAGTCCCCTGAGGCGGTGAAGCACCACATCAACTTCGACAACCTCACGCCGCTCTACCCCACCTCCCGCCTGAAGATGGAGGTGGAGATCGCTGAGCCCACCGTGAAGGGCCAGCAGAAGGACTACACTTCCCGCGTCATCGACCTGGTGGCGCCCATCGGCAAAGGCCAGCGCGCCCTGGTGGTCGCCCCGCCGCGCACCGGCAAGACGGTGATGCTGCAGAACATCGCCGCCTCCATCACCGCCAACCATCCGGAAGTGTTCCTGATGGTGCTGCTGATCGACGAACGCCCCGAGGAAGTGACCGACATGTCCCGCTCCGTGCGCGGCGAGGTCGTGGCCTCCACCTTCGACGAGCCGGCCACCCGCCACGTGCAGGTGACCGAGATGGTTCTGGAGAAGGCCAAGCGCCTGGTCGAACACAAGCGTGACGTGGTCATCCTGCTCGACTCCATCACTCGCCTCGCGCGCGCCTACAACACTGTCGTGCCGTCGTCGGGCAAGGTGCTCACCGGCGGTGTGGACGCCAACGCCCTGCAGCGCCCCAAGCGCTTCTTCGGCGCCGCGCGTAATATCGAGGAAGGCGGCTCGCTGACCATCATCGCCACGGCGCTGATCGACACCGGCAGCCGCATGGACGAGGTGATCTTCGAAGAGTTCAAGGGCACCGGCAATGCCGAGCTGATCCTTGACCGCAAGCTCTCCGACAAGCGCACTTTCCCGGCCATCGACATCACGAAGTCCGGCACCCGCAAGGAAGAACTGCTGGTGGACAAGAGTGTGCTTTCAAAGATGTGGGTGCTGCGGCGTATCCTCAGCCCCATGGGCACCACCGATGCCATGGAGTTCCTGCTGGACAAGCTGAAATATTCCAAGAGCAACGCGGATTTCTTCGACGCGATGAACACCTGAGCGACCAGGGCCGGGAAGACTCCCGGCCCTTTCACTATCTGGATCTCGAGTCCCACCCACATGAACAGCATGGCGATAACGCAAGAACCACGGGGCGGGAACACGGCTTGGCGTTGCGCCGTCGCCGTTCTGGCCGGGCTGCTGGTCCAGCTTGGCGTGAAGCTGTTTCATCTGGTTCAGCTTCTGGTGTTCCAGGACCTCCCCAATACCCCGCCGGGCTTTCAGTACCACACGCTGACCATGGCTGGCGGCATCATGGCCCTGGCCATCGGGGCAATCTCGGGTTTTGTCGCCGGTGCCATTGCAAGGCGGCGCGGCGTGCTGGTGGGCACTCTCAACGCAGTCGCCCCGCTGGGGTTCTATTTGCTGTACTATTTGGGCTTCATCGCCTTTGCCGCCGCCATCGGCGGCCAGGGCGGCTTCATCAACGGAATGCTCGCCCTGGCCTGGCAGAAAATGTGGCTGCGCTACGTGCTCAGCTTTGCCGTCACGCTTATTGCCTCGATCATTGGAGCAAGCCTCGGCGCCGTGGCGCGCTCCGAGCGGCCCTGACGCCTCAACCGTTCTTTTTTCGCTGCTTCAGCCGGTACGGATCAGCCGGGTAGGTGCCAAGGATCTTAATCTCGGTGGAGAAGAAGGCGAGTTCCTCGAAGGCATGCCGCAGCGAGGGCTGGTCCGGGTGCCCATCCACCTCGGCTAGGAACTGCGTGGCGGTGAAGCTGCCGTTGAGCATGTAGCTCTCCAGCTTGGTCATGTTCACTCCATTGGTCGCAAACCCGCCCAGCGCCTTGTACAGCGCCGCTGGCACGTTGCGCACGTCGAACACGAAGGTCGTCATCAGGTCCGGCGTGACTGGATCAAGATGGAGCGGTTCCCGCGCCATCACGTAGAAGCGCGTGGTGTTGTGCTCGAAATCCTCCACGTTGCGCCGCAGGATCTGCAGATGGTGCAGCTCCCCGGCCAGGGCAGAGGCAATCGCCGCATCCTCGGCATTGTTCAACTTCTCAACGATCTCGGCCGAGCCCGCGGTGTCGTATTCCACCACCGGCGTAGCCCCGAGTTCCGCGATCAGCTTGCGCACCTGCCCCAGCGCCACGGGGTGGGAATGGATGCGCTTGATCGTACCCAGCGTCGCGCCAGGCGGGGCGAGCAGGCAATGCTCGATGCGCAGGAATTTTTCACCGATGATGGACAGCCCGCTATCCGGCAGCAGGGCATGCATGTCCGCCACCCGCCCGGCGATGGAATTTTCCGGCGGCAGCAAGGCGAGGTCGGCGCGCCCTTCACGCACCGCCTCCATCGCGGCCTCGAACGTCTCGCAAGGCAGGGTCTGCGCGCCGGGATAGGCGTTGCGGCAGGCGAGGTCGGAATAAGCACCGGGCTGGCCCTGGAAGGCGATGAGCATCACTTTTCCGCTCCCCCCAGCAGGCGGCGGGCATGTTCAAGGTCGGCGGGGGTATCCACCCCGAACGGCGCGCCCGGCACGCGGACAACGCCAATGCGCATGCCCGCCTCCAATGCCCGGAGCTGTTCGAGCTTCTCACGCTGCTCCAAGGCCGAGGGCGGCAGCGAGACGAACTGGCCCAGCGCCTCCCGCCGGTATGCGTAAATGCCGATATGGTGCCAGAGCGGCCCCTCGCCCCCCGGCACCGCGTTGCGCGAGAAATACAGCGCCGGGGCGACCTCCACCCCCTCCGGAAAAGCGCAGACGCATTTGACGACCGACGGCGACAGCGCCTCCTCCGCGCTGGTGACCGGGGCGACAAGCGTGCCGATATCGTAGCCCAGCTCCAGCGGACGGAGCACCTTGGCCAAGTAAGACGGATCGATGGCAGGAAGATCGCCCTGCAGGTTGATCACCACGTCATGCCGCCCGGCGGGGTCGAGCGTCTGCAGCGCGGCATGGATACGGTCGGAGCCGGAGGGCAGATCAGGGTCGGTCAGCACCGCAATCCCGCCTGCGCGCTCCACGGCCTCGGCCACCTCCGCCTCGCCGCACGCCACGGCCACAGGCCCCAGCTCCGCCTCCTGCGCCCGGCGCAGCACATGCACGATCATCGGCAACCCGGCGATGTCCGCCAGAACCTTTCCCGGCAGACGGGTGGAGCCGAGCCGGGCGGGGATCAGAATAATCGGTGTCACTTAAGCTTGGCCTCTATCCTGCTTGTCGCGCCTGCCTAAAACGCTATAGGGTCCAGTGCAATCACGATTGCATAAGTGTTTGGGGAGCATAATGAGCAAATCTGGCAAGGATAGCCTGCTCGGCAACAAAATCGCGGCAGGCGTGCTGACGGCAGGACTCATCTTGTGGGGGGCGAACCGTATCGCCCACATCGTCGTTTCCGACGAAGCTCCGGAAAAGCCCGCCATACAGCTGGCCGGCTTGGCCCCTGCGGCTCCCGTGGCCGCCGCCACTGGCGGGCTGGAATCCATCATTCCCCTGCTGGCCAGCGCCGATATCGCCAAGGGCCAGGCCTTCGTGCAGGAGCAATGCGCCGCCTGCCACACCCTCACCCAGGGCGGGGCGAACGGCGTCGGCCCCAATCTCTACGGCGTGCTGGGCGGCCCGATGTTCGCCCATGCCGGGTTTGTCTATTCCGATGCCGTCAAGGCCAAAGCCAAGGGCAACTGGGATTACCACAGCATGAACGCCTGGCTGTCGTCGCCAAGCAGCTTCGCCTCCGGCACCGGCATGTCCTACGCCGGGATCAAGAACACCCAGACGCGCGCCGATGTGGTCGCCTATCTGCGCACCCTGGCCGCCAGCCCGCTGCCGCTCCCCACCGCCGACGAGGTGAAAGCCGCCAGCGCTGCGGCTGCCCCGGCAAGCGCAACTCCGGCCCAGGCTGCCGCACCCGCGGCCCCAAGCATCGACACGCTGTTCGCCAGCGCGGATGTCACAAAGGGCCAGGCCGTATTCCAGCAGGAATGCTCCGCCTGCCACAGCATCGCCAAGGGCGGCCATAACGGCTTCGGCCCCAACCTCTACGGCATTGTCGGCGTCAAGGCGTTCTCCGTGGCCGGGTTCACCTATTCCAGCGCCGTGCAGGCCAAGGCTGGCCAGCCCTGGACCCCGGATGCCTTGAGCGACTGGCTGAAAGCGCCTAACAGCTACGCTCCTGGTACGGCCATGTCGTTCGCCGGAATCAAGAACGACCAGACGCGGGCTGATGTCATTGCTTACCTCAACAAAAACTCCGACTCCCCAGCCAAACTCCCTTAACGCCTGGGTAGCCGCGGCTGAGGCAGCGCTGGACGCCGCCGGCGCCGCGATCCGCCCGCATTTTCGGGTTGGCCTTTCGGCCGATGACAAATCCGACGAAAGCCCCGTCACGGTGGCCGACCGGCGGGCCGAAGAGGTCCTGCGCGAACACCTGCTCGCTTCCTTCCCCGATTTCGGGATCATCGGCGAGGAATTCCCCGCCCACCGGCCGGACGCGAAATACACCTGGGTGATCGACCCGATCGACGGCACCCGCGCCTTCATCACCGGCCGCACCACATTCTGCACCTTGCTGGGACTGCTGGAAGACGGCGTCCCGGTGCTGGGCTTCATCGACCAGCCGGTGACCGGCGAGCGCTGGATCGGCGGGCGCGGCGTGCCCGCCTGCTTCAAGGGTAATTTCGGCGGCCAGATCGGTACCCGCCAGAACATCACCCTGGCCGAGGCCGAGCTCTCCTCCACCGCGCCGGAAATGTTCACCCCGGAGCAGGCGGCGCGCTTCGCCCGGCTGCAGGTGGCGGCCAAACGCGTCTATTGGGGCGGCGATGCCTATGGCTACGGGCTGCTCGCACTTGGGCAGATCGACGTCGTGGCGGAATGCAGCCTGAAGCTCTGGGACTGGGCAGCGTTGGCCCCGGTGGTGGAAGCCTCTGGTGGCGTGGTGACGGATTGGGCGGGCCAGCCTCTGCGTCTGGGCGCTGCGGGCGACGTGCTGGCCTCCGCCAACCCCGCGCTGCACACGGCCGCGCTGGCGGCGCTGCGCTGATCCCACAGCTTGCAAACCGGGCACAGCCGCCTAAGTAAGATCGGAACATGTCCGGATTCCAGCCCAGGGTGAAGGCCGTACTTGGCCCCACCAATACCGGCAAAACCCACCTCGCCATCGAACGCCTGCTAAGCCATTCTTCAGGGATCATCGGCTTTCCGCTGCGGCTGCTGGCGCGCGAGAATTACGACCGCATGGTGGCCCGCAAGGGCATCCGCAACGTCGCGCTCATCACCGGCGAGGAGAAGATCGTGCCGCCCGGGGCGCGCTGGTTCTCCTGCACGGTCGAGGCATGCCGCTCGACCGCAAGGTGGAATTTCTCGCCGTGGACGAGATCCAGCTCTGCGCCGACCCCGATCGCGGCCATATCTTCACCGACCGCCTTTTGCACGCGCGCGGCCTCGTGGAAACCATGTTCCTGGGCGCCGAGACCATCAAGCCCCTGCTCAAGCGGCTGGTTCCAGGCGTGGAGATCGAGACGCGCCCCCGGCTTTCCCAACTCTCCTATGCCGGCGGAGCAAAACTCTCCCGCCTGCCGCCGCGCTCAGCCATCGTCGCCTTCTCTGCCGCCGAGGTCTACGCCATCGCCGAGGCCGTGCGCCGCCGGCGCGGCGGTTGCGCCGTGGTCATGGGCCGGCTCTCGCCGCGCACCCGCAATGCCCAGGTCGCGCTGTACCAGGACAAAGAGGTAGACTTCCTGGTGGCGACGGATGCCATCGGCATGGGGCTGAACATGGACGTAAACCATGTCGCCTTCGCCGGGGTCCAGAAATTCGACGGCCACAAGCCCCGCCTGCTCTACGCGCCCGAGATCGGCCAAATTGCCGGACGCGCCGGGCGCGGTATGCGCGACGGCACGTTCGGCGTTACTGCGGATTGCCCGGCACTGGGCGAAGAACTGGCCGAGGCCGTGGAGGCGCACCAGTTCGAGCCACTTGAACAGCTCTGCTGGCGCAACGCGGCACTCAGTTTCAACTCCGTCGACGCGCTGCTGGACAGCCTCACCGCGCCCCCGGACCGGCAAGGCCTGGTGCGCGGTCAAGACGCGGCGGATGTTCTCACCCTGGCGGCGCTGAACCACGACGCTGACATCCGCAAGGCCGCGCAGGGCCGCAACGCGGTGAAGCTGCTGTGGGAAGCCTGCCAGATCCCGGATTTCCGCAAGCTCGCCACCGACGCGCACGTGAAACTGTGCGGCCGCGTCTTCAATCACCTGCGCGCCTCGAAAAAACTGCCCGAGGACTGGGTCCGAGGCGAGATCGAAAACCTCGACAAGGTCGACGGCGATATCGATACGCTTATGCAAAGGCTGACGGATGTGCGCGTTTGGGCGTATATAACCGCCCGTGCGGATTGGATGCGCGATGCCGACACCTGGGCCATGCGTGCCCGGGCAGTGGAAGACCGGATTTCCGATACGCTACACGTGAAACTAATGGCGCGATTTGTTGATAAGAGGGCAGCACATTTGACGAGACGTTTGGAAGACGCCGAGGCGACAGAGCTGCAGGCGGTCGTGGCCAGTAACGGCCTAGTGCTGGTGGAAGGCCATGAGGTCGGGCGCGTGGAAGGGTTCCAGTTCCACCCCGATCCTTCAACCCAGGGGAGCGAGAAGAAGCTCGTGCTCCGCGCTGCCCGCCGCGCTTTGGCGCAGGAGATGCCACGCCGCATCATCCGCGCCGAAACCGCCACCGATGACGCCATCACCCTCACCGATGACCGGCATATCGAATGGGAAGGCGCCAAGATCGCCAAGCTCAAGAAGAGCGAAACCTTCCTGAAGCCAGCCGTGGACGTCATCCATTCCGAGTTCCTGGACGGCCTGGCCCGAGAGCGGCTGCGCGCCCGCCTCGCCACCTGGCTCGCCGCGGAAACGGAAAAGCGCCTCGGCGCGCTGCTGAAGGCCATGGAGAACCCGCCCGCCCCGCTGCGCGGCATCGTGCACCGGCTGAGCGAGTCCGGCGGCGTGCTGGACGCTGAATCAGTTGGACCAGAATTGCGGCAAGAGGCGAAGACGTTCGGCATCGACCTCGGCCGTTTCGCCATCTACCTGCCCGCCGCGCTGAAGCCCGGCGCCGCCCGGCTGCGTGCCTTGTTCTGGGGCGTCTGGAACGACCGCAACCCGCCGCCACTGCCCGCCCCCGGGCTGGTGAGCGCGCCGATGCCCAGCAACTGGGGGCCAGATTTCGCCCTGGTCATGGGCTGGGTGCAAGCTGGCGATCTGATGATCCGCCTGGACGTGGTCGAACGCGTCACCCGCGAGCTGCATTACCTGCTGCGCAAGCACCCGATCCTGCTGCCGCCGAATATCGGCTCGCGCATGGGGCTGAAGCCGGACCAGCTCGCCCCGGTGCTGAATGTGCTCGGCTTCCGCATCATCCCCGCCGGCACGCTCGGGGCCAAACATTTCGGCCCTGCCGCCCCCGCCATGCTGGCCCGGCGCAAGATGGAGCACCAGCATCACGCCCCTGCCGCCCCGGCGCCGGAACCGGCGCCCATGCTGGCGGACAGCCCCTTCGCCGCGCTGGCGGCACTGAAGAAAACCGCGCGGCGCTGAATGACGGACGAGGAGGCTGGCTGGCTTCGGCTGGACAAATTCCTCGTCTTCGCGCGCTTCTGTAAAACCCGCACCGGGGCGCTGGCCCTGGTCGAACAAGGCGGCGTGCGCATCAACCGGATGCCCACCGACAAACCCCACGCCAAACTCCGCCCCGGCGACGTTTTAACCCTCGCCCTGCCGCAAGGGGTGAAGGTTGTGGAGGTGCTAGGCCTGCCCGCAAGGCGCGGCGGCGCGCCACAAGCCCAGGCGTTTTACAGGGAGATCGTGTAGATGCCGTCATCGCGAGCCGCGCAGCGGCGTGGCGATCCATCTTCCGAGACGCGTCACGAAAGATGGATCGCTTCGCTCCGCTCGCGATGACATTCACGTGTGTGCCCTCGACAGCACAGATGGCCCCGATAACATGGAGTGCCTAGCAGGGGCTTTTGACGGGAGCCGTTATTCATGAAGCGCTTGATGATGTTGCTGGGCCTGGCCCTGCTCCTTCCCGGCGCCGGGCAGGCGCAGACTGACGAGAACAAGCTCCCTCCCACCGATTATGGCGCGGGGTATAAGATCGTCATCATCCACCAGCATCAGGAGCACACGCCAGGGCCAGAGGATGATCCGTTCGGCAACGGTCCGATCAAACTGGACCGGACCTATCCGCTTATCGCCAGTCCGCCCACGCCCGATACCCAGGCCTTCAACACTGAGATGCAACGCCGGGCCGCGCAATGGTGGGCCGCCATGGATGCCCCGAAGGACAACAGCACCGCCGCCGATCCTGTTACAGATTATTCGCTGGATTGCGAACCGGTGGGCCTGCCGCCGCCCGCCGATTCTCCCTCGCCTGACGATGCGCGCATGTTGCCCGGCGTCATCTCTATGGCTTGCGGCACCTACGTCTACCCACACGGCGCCGGGCATGGCGGCGGCGAATTCTGGGGCTTCAACTGGATCATCAGCGCGCATCGCGACATCACCGCCAGCGACGTCTTCGCCCCCAACGCCAGTTGGCGCGCCGCCCTTACCGCTGCCGCCAATGCCATTCGTCCCGCCGCTCCCTCCTGGGGGCTGCAAAAGCTCGACTTTACTGACCCCAGCCATTGGGTGCTGGAACGCGGCGGGCTGGGGCTGAGCTACTCCTATTGGCAGTTTGCGGGCTACATAGACGGCGGCTGCGGGTATTTCGCCCTCATCCCCTGGTCCAAGCTCGCGCCTTATCTGCGCAAGGGCGGTATCGTGCCGCAGGGAGACTGGTCAGCCACAGCCATGCCCGAAAATTAATGCCGGGCAGCCTGCCGGACCCTGTAACTTGACCTAAAACCCCTGCCGCGCGCATAGGGGAGCAGTAATTCGATTGTCTTTTTACGGAGTGTCTGATGACCTACGTGGTCACTGAAAACTGCATCAAGTGCAAATACATGGACTGCGTGGAAGTCTGCCCGGTGGACTGCTTCTACGTTGGCGAGAATATGCTGGTGATCAACCCAGACGAGTGCATCGACTGCGGCGTCTGCGAGCCGGAATGCCCGGCGGAAGCCATCTTCCCCGACAGCGACGACCGCGCCGCCGCATGGGCCGAGCGCAACCGCGACCTTGCCAAGTCCTGGCCGAACATCACCCGCAAGGGCACTCCGCCGGCTGATGCCGATGAGTGGAAGGACAAGCCCGGCAAGGAAGCGATGCTCTCCACGGAACCCGGCCAACCGTAAGCTTAACCTCCCCCGGGTGACGGGGGACAAAAAATCTGTTACATAATGCAGATATGAGCCGGGGGCGGGACGACCGCACCCGGTTTTCGGTGGTTGGAGTGGCGATGAGCGAGAAGCAGAAATCCGGCATGGTGAAGAAATCCACCAAGCCCTTGGCTGAAGCAGACGAGACAACCATGGCGGCAAAGCCTGCCGACAAAGCGCCAAAAGCCAAGCGTGCGGCGGAAGCCGATGAGCAGGCCGCGCCTGTGGCAACCCCCGCCGCGCCGGCGCCCGTCATGCATGGCGGTATCCCCGCCGGGCCGATCCGCCCGCTCTCCCCGCCCCGCGCCCCTGCCAAGGCGGAAAACTTCCAGGAGGGCGACTACGTCGTCTATCCCACTCATGGCGTGGGCAAGGTAGAGCGCATCGCGGTCGAGGAAATCGCCGGGCATACGCTGGAGCTGATCCACATCACCTTCGACGAAAACCGCATGACCCTGCGCGTGCCGACCAACAAGGCCCGCACCGCCGGACTGCGCAAGCTCGCCTCGAAGAAGCAGTTCGACGACGTGCTCGCCGTGCTGAAGGGCCGTGCGCGCATCAAGCGCACCATGTGGTCGCGCCGCGCCCAGGAATATGAGGCCAAGATCAACTCGGGCGACCCGGCGGCCATCGCCGAAGTGGTGCGCGACCTGCACCGCAATGCCGGCCAGCCGGACCAGAGCTTCTCCGAGCGGCAGATTTACGAATCGGCGCTGGACCGCCTGGCGGCGGAATACGCGGCGCTGGAGCAGATCGACAAGGCGACCGCCATCGAGCGCCTCATCGCGCACCTGAAGTCGGAATAAATTTTCAAGGCTGTTTCAGAAGCCGCTCTGGCGAGTTGGATAGCCGTGTTTTTCGAGCACCGGAGCGGAGCGTACTTAAAGTACGTGAGCACTGGCTCACAGAAAAACGCGGCTAGGCAGCCGCCGGGGTAGGCTTATGGAACAGCCTACGCCGCCGTGCCGCCGATGGTCAGGCTGGAAAGCTTGATCGTCGGCTGACCGACGCCCACCGGCACGCCCTGGCCGTTCTTGCCGCAGGTGCCGATGCCGGGGTCGAGTTCCAGATCGTTGCCGATCATCTCCACCTTGGTCAGCGCATCCGGGCCGTTGCCGATCAGCGTCGCCCCTTTCACAGGCGCAGTGACCTTGCCATCCTCGATCAGGTAGGCCTCGGCGGCGGTGAAGACGAACTTGCCGGAGGTGATATCCACCTGCCCGCCGCCGAAATTCACCGCGTACAAGCCGCGCTTAACCGAGCGGATCATGTCCTCCCTGGAGGCATCGCCACCCAGCATGATGGTGTTGGTCATGCGCGGCATTGGCGCATGGGCGTAGGACTGGCGGCGGCCATTCCCGGTGGCGCGCATGTTCATCAGCCGGGCGTTCTGCCGGTCCTGCAGGAAGCCTACTAGGACGCCATCCTCGATGAGTGTTGTGCGGGACGTCGGCGTGCCCTCGTCGTCAATGGTGAGCGAGCCGCGGCGATTGGGAATGGTGCCGTCATCGACCACGGTCACACCCGAAGAGGCGACGCGGCTGCCCATCAGCCCGGCGAAGGCTGAGGTCTGCTTGCGGTTGAAATCCCCCTCAAGCCCGTGGCCGATCGCCTCGTGCAGCAGGATGCCCGGCCAGCCCGGCCCCAGCACCACCGGCATCTCCCCGGCGGGAGCGGGGATGGACTGCAAATTCACCTCCGCTTGGCGGATCGCCTCGCGCACCGCAGACTGCCAGAATTCAGGGGCGACGACGGGCCCGTAACCGGTGCGCCCGCCCGCGCCATGCCCGCCAGACTCCCGGCGGCCATTCTGCTCCATCACCACCGACACGTTGAGCCGCACCAGCGGGCGCAGATCCGCCACGCGGGAGCCATCGGCACGGATGATCTCGATCACCTGCCATTCCCCGGCGATGCTCGCCATAACCTGCACCACGCGCGGGTCGGCGGCGCGGGCGAAGGCGTCGATCTGCTGCAGCAGTTCGGCGCGGGCGGCAAAGGGCGCCTCGGCCAGCGGGTTCAGCCCAGCATAAAGGGGCTTGGCCGCCACAGCCGGTCCCGCGGCGATCAGCGAGTGTTCACGGGCCTTGGCGGTGCGGATAGTCTCGGCCGCGCGGGCCAAAGCGGGCTCGGAAATCTCCCCGGCATGGGCAAAATACGCCGCCTCGCCCAGCACGGCGCGCAGGCCAAAGCCACGGCGCGTATCGAAGCTGGCGGCACGAATGCGCCCGTCATCAAGCGAGACGGACTCCGACTCCCGATATTCCAGGAACAGCTCGCCATCGTCGGTGCCATCCAGCGCCGGAGTGATGAGCCGGACGGCCTGTTCCAGGTCGAGGCCCTCAACACCATGAAACAGCGTGCTGGCGGTCTGCAAAGCCTCGGTCATGTCTATCGTCTCCTTATTCCGCCGCGGCGGGCAGTGGCTGCGGCAAATTCACCGGCAACGCACCGCGCAGCTTGTGCCGCGCGGCGATTGCTGTGGCAAACAGCAGCACGGCATTCAACTCGTGCACATAGCCAAGATTCGCACTGCCCAGCACGATGGTGGTCATGCCCAGCAGGTATTGCAACGCCACCAGCCCGGCGAGCAGCAGAAAATTATCGCGCAGGGCCGGGCTCAGCTTCATGCGCAGGCCCATCACAGCCGTGGTCAGCACCGTCAGCGCCGTCACTGTAGCCAGGAGGCGGTGGCAGAACTGCACGGTCGCCTTGTTCTGGACGAAGTTCAGCAGCTCCGGGTGCAGGTCGAACATCCCCGGCGGCACCCAGACGCCATCCATGGTGGGGAAAGTGTTGAACACGGTGATGGCGTTGGAGGTGGCGACCAGCGCGCCAAACCCCATGGTGCACCAGATCAACACCACGCTCGCCGTGGCCCAGCACCGCAAATGCGCCGCACCTGCCACCGGCAGGGGCTCAGGCGTGCGGAAGGTCAGCCCGGTCCAGATCAGGAGGAAAAAGATCAGCATGGCAGAGCCGAGATGCGGCCCGGCCCAAGCTGGCGGAGGAGAGGTGACGCCTGGCTGCATGCCGGTCTGCACCATGTACCAGCCAAAGGCGGCCTGCCCCGCGCCACACAGGAAGATGAAGCCCATCCACAGCGCCCGCCTGCCGCGCAACCGCTCCTGGATGAGAAACACCGCGAAGGGGACGAGGAACACCAGCGCCATCAGCCGCCCCCAGCAGCGGTCGAGGAACATCGGCCAGAACAGCGCCTTGTAGCCGTCCAGGCTGATCGGGTGGGACTGGTAGAGCGCGGTCTTCTGGAAAAGGCCGAACAGATACGCCCAGTCCGCGGCACTATGCGGCGGGATGAAGCCCGTAAAAGGCCGCCAAACCTGGATGCTGAACCCGGCGCCGATGGTGCGCGCATGCCCGCCGCCGATGGTCATGCCGAAGACCATGCAGGCGAGAATCAGCACCCAATTCCCAAGCGCCCTGTCGGCCTTCATGCCGTCGCCCCGCGCAGGCGGTGCAGCAGGTTGAGCAGCGCCCCCAGCAGCAGCACCGCGTTCATCTGGTGGATCACGCCGACATCGATCATCTGCGAGACCAGCGCGGTCACCCCCAGCACGAATTGCAGGATCACCAGCAGCCCGATCAGCGCCGCCGCGTCACGCACCGGGGCGGGCGGCTCATGGCGGATGGTCTGCACCGTAACGGCCAGGATGGCGATCGTGGCGAGCACGGCCAGGAACTGGTGGTCGAAGATGATGGTCGCGGTGTCCGAGAAAATGCCGCTCATCGGCCAGCCCGCCGGGGGCTGCCCGGTGCCGATGCCGGTGGCCGGGTCAAACGCCGTGATGCCATGGATGCCAGAGACAAAGGTGCCGCCGAACATGGCCAGCAGCAGCAGGATGAAAGCGGCGAGGCTCAAGCGCCTGAGCCCCTTGCACCCGGGGTGGCGCGCCGGCTCGGGGGACTGCACGGTCAGCGCCGTCCACAGCACCGCACCGAGCAGGAACATGGCCGCGAAGAAATGCAGCGAAAGGCGCCAGGGCTCCACGGCGGTGCTGTCGGGGACGAAGCCGGAGGAAACCATGAACCAGCCGATGAAGCCTTGCAGCCCGCCAAGCGCAAACAGCAGCGCCAGCCAGGGGATCAGCCGCTTCTCGATGCGCCCGGTGACAGCAAAGCCAATGAGCGGCAGCAGCAGCACGAGGCCCATCAGCCGCCCCCAGAGCCGGTGGAGATATTCCGGCCAGAAGAGTTGCTTGAACCCGTCCAGATCCATGCCCTGGTGCAGGATCTGGTATTGCGGGATGGTCTTGTAGAGCGCGAAGAGTTTGGCCCAGGCATCGCCGCTCAGCGGCGGCAGGGCGCCGATGATCGGGTCCCAGTTCATGATGGAGAGACCCGAACCGGTATCGCGCGTGTAGCCGCCGATACCGACCATGACCCAGATCATGAAGGCGAGAGCCAACAACCAGGTGGCAACAAGCTTCCGGTTCTGCGGGGTGGCGGCGGTATTCTGCGGCATTAGCGGCTCCTATCGCCCGACGGGATATAGCGCCACGCCAAAAACCACCATAGCGCCGTCAGTAAGGAACCTTTGCGGGAGATGCAGCCCAGGCGGCATAGGCACCCCGCGCCTCCTCGACAAACTCATCCAGCTGGATCGCCGGGACCGAGCGTTCCTCGGGCCGCTTCTCCAGCTGGCGGTAGAATTCATCGTCATCAAACCCGATCGCCTCGGCATCCGCCGGGCCGCAGGCATAGTACACACGCTCGATGCGGGCCCAGAAAATCGCCGCCATGCACATCGGGCACGGCATACCGCTGACGTAGATGGTGCTGCCGGAGAGGTCGAATTTCTGCTCACGCTGAGCTGCGTCGCGGATGGCCGTCACCTCGGCATGCGCCGTCGGGTCGCAGGCGGAGAGCACGCGGTTATGCCCCTCGCCGATGATCTTGCCCTCACGGACAATCACCGCGCCAAACGGCCCGCCATGCCCGCCCGCCATGCCCTGATACGCCAGGGCTATGGCGCGGCGCATGAACCCGTCCTGCTCGCTCATGCTTCCACCGAGCTGCAATTGCGGGGTTGGATCATCGCCAGGAACTCCCGGCGGGTGGAGGGGTCGTCGCGGAAGGCGCCAAGCATCCGGCTCGTTACCATGCTCGCCCCCGGCTTATGCACCCCGCGGGTGGACATGCACTGGTGGTTCGCCTCGATCACCACCGCCACACCGCGCGGCTGCAGCACGTCCAGAATGGTGTTGGCGATCTGCGCGGTCAACTTTTCCTGAATCTGGAAGCGGTGCGCATAGGCATCGACCACGCGCGCCAGCTTGGAGATACCGACGACGCGCGTCCCCGGCAGATAGGCGACATGCGCCCGGCCGACGATGGGCACCATATGGTGCTCGCAATGGCTCTCGATGCGGATGTCCCGCAGCACGACCATTTCGTCATAACCCTCGGTCTCCTCGAAGGTGCGGGTCAGCAGCGCCACCGGGTCCTCGGCATAGCCACGGAAGAATTCCTCGTAGGCGCGGGCGACGCGGGCCGGGGTATCCTTCAGCCCTTCACGTTCCGGGTCCTCGCCGGCCCAAAGCAGCAAGGTGCGGATCGCGGCCTCGGCCTCGGCGCGGCTGGGCTTCTTGGGGCCGCGCGCGGACTTCGCGAGCTTGGCGGCAGGGGTGTGAACGTTCAAAGCGGTCTCCGTAGCAAAGCGGCTTGGTATGGGTTGATATGGGTGACGCGACGCAAGCCGCAACCTTTCCAAAAATTAATGCAGCCGCGAGTTCTGGTGCGGGCTGTCGAGGCTGAAGGTCGGAATCTCGATATCGAACTGCGCCCCGGACGGGATGGCCTGCATGTGGTACTGCCCAGTCATGAAGCCCGAAGGCGTGGAAAGCGACGTGCCGGAGGTGTACTCAAACCGCCCGCCGGGCTGAAGCACGGGCTGTTCGCCCACCACGCCTTCGCCATGCACGGTCTGCATGCGGCCATGCGCGTCGGTAATCCGCCAGGTGCGGCGCAGGAGTTGCACTGCGAGACGGCCATTATTGGTAATGGTGACATGATAGGCCCAGAGGAACTCCCCCGAGTCCGGTTTCGATTGATCTGCCAGGTAAAACACCTGAACCTCAACCGTGATGTCATGGGTGGTTGCCGTGAAGCCTGGTCGCATAAAGCCGACCGTAACGCAGCCCCGTAGGCGCCACAAGCGCATCAGAGCCGCGCGAAATTTGGGTTTTGCCCAGGTTGAGAGGCGCTGCTACACGGGTAGCATGAAGATGTCCTCGCTGTTTGGTTGCCGTGGCGCCGTCGCCGTTTGCATCACGCTCTCGGCCTGTGCCGCCGGGCCAAGCGGCGCTACCGGGTACCCGGGTGCGGGCAGCACCTATGGCGCCTTCCTCGCCGCGCGCTATGCCGCCTCGCAGAGCGACCCGGCCGCTGCCGCCAAATTCTACACGCGGGCCTTGCAGAACGATGAAAACAACCAAGAGTTGATCGCCGAGGGGTTCCTGGCCAGCGTGCTCTCCGGCAGCCCCGAAGCTTCCCAGCTCGCGCCGAAACTGCCGGGCAACACACTGGCCACGCTGCTGCTGGGCAACCAGGCGGCCGTGGCGGGGAATTTCGACCAGGCGAAGCAGATTTTCCAAACCCTGCCGCAGGACAACCTGGCCGGGCTGATCAAGCCGCTGCTCTTCGCCTGGGCACAGCTCGGGGAAGGCAATGAACAGGCGGCGCTCACCGGCCTTGGCTCGCATTTCACCGATCCCGAGTTCGGCCCGGTGTACGTGCTGAACGCCGCGCTGATCGCCGATGCGGCGGGCGACACCCCATCCGCCACGCAGCTTTACGCGAACGTCGATACGTCTCAGCCGAATCTGCGCCTGGCGCAGATCCTGGCCAGCTGGTACGCGCGGCAGGGGCAAATGGCGCAAGCCAATGCCACGCTCAACACGCTGATCACGACACATCCCGATCTGCAGATCGCCCTGCCGCAGTTGCAGGCGCAGCTGGCCAAACCCGTGATCACCACCGCCGCGGACGGCATGGCCGAGGCGTACCTCACCCTTGCCGGCTCGCTCAACCAGCCGCAGGAAGCGTTTCTGCGCACCGTGCTGCTGCGCTTCGCCCTGCAGATGCGCCCGGACCTTGCCGCCGCAAGACTGCTGCTCGCCAACACGCAAATCGGCGCCGACGACCCCAGCCTCACGCCAACGCCTGTGGAGATGAGCAACGCCCTGGCCACGTTGCAGCCGATTCAGAAAACCGACCCGCTCTACGCCCCCGCAAGCGTTCAGGAGGCGACCCTGCTCGCCGCCCTCAAGCAGCCGGAACAGGCGGTGGCCCTGCTGCAAGATCTGATCACGGCCAACCCGGGCAATCCCGGGCTGCTCAGCGCGGCGGGAGATGTGCTGCGGAACTCGAACCAGTGCCCGGCGGCGCTTCCGTATTACACGCAGGCGATTGGCGCCATCGGCCAGCCGTTGCCGCCGGAAGCCTGGAGCCTGTTTTTCGACCGCGGCATCTGCGAGGATCAGACAAACAACTGGGCCGCCGCCGAGCCGGACATGCTGCAGGCGCTGAAACTCTCGCCCAACCAGCCTTATGTACTGAATTATGTCGGCTATAGCTGGGCCCTGCACGACGAAAAACTGCCCGAAGCCAAGGCGATGCTGCAGCGCGCGGTGAGTCTCGACCCGAATGACGGCGCGGTGATCGACTCGCTTGGTTTCATCGAACTCAAGCAAGGCAACACGAAAGGGGCGCTGGCGCTCCTGACCCAGGCTGTGCAGCTGTCCGCCGACGACCCGGAGGTGAACGGCCACCTGGGCGATGCGTTCTGGCAGAATGGCCAGAAGCTGCAAGCGGCCTACCAGTGGCAACGCGCCCTCTCCCTGCACCCGGACCCCAAGCTGGCCGCCGAGCTGAACAGCAAGATCCAGCAGCATTTCGGAACGCCCCCCTGATGATCAGCCTTTTCGCGCCGGCCAAGGTCAACCTGTTTCTGCATGTCACGGCCAAGCGGGCAGACGGCTACCATCTGCTCGACAGCCTGGCGGTGTTCCCGGCCGTTGGCGACACGGTGCGCGTGGCAGACGCCTCGGCACTGTCCCTGGACATTTCCGGCCCGTTCGGCGCGGTGCTGCAGGCGGAGCCGGATAACCTGCTGCTGCGCGCCGCGAGGCTGCTGGCGCCGGGACGGGATGCCGCTCTGCATCTGGAAAAGAACCTGCCAGTCGCCTCCGGCATCGGCGGCGGCTCAGCCGACGCGGCGGCGGCGCTCCGTGCCCTGAACCGGCTCTGGGGCATCAAGGCCAAGCTGCCGCCGTTGGCCCTGCAACTGGGGGCCGACGTGCCCGTCTGCCTCGCCTCCCGCCCCGCGCGCATGCAGGGCATCGGGGAAGTCCTGGCCCCGGCGCCGCGCCTGCCGGAATTCGGCATGGTACTCGTCAACCCGGGCGTGGCGGTGCCCACGCCTGCCGTGTTCAAGGCCCGGCAGGGCGATTTTTCACCCCCGGCCAGCCTGCCCGCGGCCTGGACCAGCGTGGACGCCATGGTGGCGGATCTGCGCAACTGCACGAACGATCTGCAAACGGCCGCAATCGGCATTCAGCCGGTCATCGGCGAGGTTCTGGACGTGCTGGCCGCCCTCCCAGGTGCCAGGCTCGCCCGCATGAGCGGCTCAGGCGCCACCTGCTTCGCCATCTTCTCCACCCCGGCCGATGCGGCGGCAGCGGCGGCGGCAATCGATCAGCCCAGCTGGTGGCGCTGGGGAGGGGGGCTTTACGAGCCGCCCCAACCGGACTTATGAGAACGCCAGCGTCTTGGGACGTCGCCAAGCGGTAAGGCAGCGGATTTTGATTCCGCCATGCGGAGGTTCGAATCCTCCCGTCCCAGCCATCTCCTTAAGGTTTCGGCTGATTTTCGGGCGACGATAGAACCAGCTCCCTAAATTATCCCTCAAAGCAGAATCGAGAATATTAGCTATTCCGTGAATTTTGGCGTCACCTTTACTCAATGGCTTACAGCCACGCCCGGCTTACCGGATGAACCAGCGCAGGCGGCTTTAAAAGCCGGGGGAATCGCCTAAATTAACCGCAGTAAACCAAAGGTGCGTCGATGTTGAAAGGCGCGAAACATCTGACTGGCATGATGGCGATCACCGCCATGCTCAACCTGACGAACATCCCCTTGGCCCAGGCGCGTGGCGGTGGGTGGGGCGGCTCCGGCGGCGGCTGGCATGGCGGCGGGTATGGTGGCGGCTGGCGTGGCGGGTACGGTGGCGGCTGGCACGGCGGCTGGCACGGCGGCTGGGGCTTCTATTGGGGCGGGCCGGCATTCGGCTGGGGGTGGCCGTATTACCCGCCAGCGTATTACTATCCGCCGCCATCGTATTACTATCCGCCGCCGGCGTACGGCTATCCGCCGCCAACGCCGGGAGATGGTTATGACCAAACGACGCCCCCGCCATCGAACGGTGGCGCGGCGCAGCTTTGCGTGGCCACGCCCTATACTTGCCCGATGGAGGTGACGATCTCACCTGGCTCAACCTGCTATTGCCGCGGCAATCAGGGGCAGAAAGTCTATGGTACGGCGCATTAACGCGGCTGCGTAAGACAGCCAACCCTGCTACTTGGCCCGCGGCAAGGTGAGCGTAATCCGACACCCCTGGCCCAACTCACTCTCAATCTCCATCCTGCCACCAGCCGCCGACACAAACCGCGCGGCAATCGTCAGGCCCAACCCCCTGCCGGTGCGGTTGTGCTGGGTCGTGAAGAACACTTCCCCCGCATGTGCCAAAGTCTCTGGCGCCATGCCACATCCCGTATCCCGCACGCAGATGACGATCTGATCATCCACGGCACCGGCCTCGACGAAGATTTCTCCGCCCGCCGCAGTGGCCTCGGCAGCATTTTTCAGCAACTCAGACAAGGCAAGGTCGGCCTGCGCAGGATCGCAGAACAGGAGCGCATCCTCGTCTGTCAGGCGGATCGAAATCTCCCTGTTCTCAGGCCGCAGATGCTCATCCAGCCCACGGATCAGCTGTCCCAGGAAATGCGGCCCCGGCTCCTGACTGTCGCAACCGGAAAACACCATCAGGCGGCGCACAAGCTGCGTCGCGCGGTTGCCGGCGCGGTTCGCCCCCTCGATGAAGCCGTCAAATTCAGTGATTCCGCTGCGCCTGGAGCGGTTTTGCAGAAGTTCTAGATTGCCGAGAATCGCCGTCAGGAGATTATTGAAGTCATGCGCCACATGCGCGGCAAATCGCGCCATCGAATCGGATTGGGCTGATACTTTCGGCGGCATCTGCGTCATCTCCACCCTGTTAAGAGCGCCATACTGGCAAGAGAATCTTAGCACCCGGCGAGCATGGATTAGCAAGCGTGGCCGGCTTTTAATATTCTCTTTGCCAGCGCCGCAAACGGCTAACGACTGGTGAAGCGATCCGAAGCTTCTTTTATCAGCTGCAAGGTTTCGGATTTAACGAACCATCGGCAAAAAAATTAATAATCCCGGCCGTGGATGAATCCTGCGCGCTGGCATCGGTTTCGCCCGAAACCGCCGGGCGCAAACGCGTCGCCAACTCTTTTCCGAGCTCAACACCCCATTGGTCGAAGGCGTTGATGTTCCAGATGGCGGCCTCGGTGAAGATGCGGTGCTCGCAGAGGGCGATGAGCTTGCCCAGCGTTTCCGGGGTGAGCTGGGTGTAGGCCAGCAGCAGGCTCGGCCGGTTGCCGGGGAAGACGCGATGCGGATTGCCGCCCGCTTCCTCCAGCGTGCGGCCGCGCATCAGCGCCTGCGCCTGGCCCAGGCAGTTGGCGATCAGCACCTCGTGGTGGTGGCGCATCTCCGGCTCATGCCCCCGCGCAGCGATCAGGAACTCGCAGGGGATGACATCGCTGCCCTGGTGCAGCAGCTGGTAGAAGGCATGCTGGCCGTTGGTGCCGGGCTCGCCGAACACCAGCGGACCGGTGACATGGGATACAGGCGCGCCGTCACGCGTCACCCGCTTGCCGTTGGATTCCATGTCCAGCTGCTGCAGATAGGCCGGCAGCCGGGCCAAGCGCTGATCGTAAGGCAGAATCGCCCGGGCCGGGTACTTGCAGACATTGCGGTGCCAGATGCCGAGCAGCGCCAGCAGCACCGGCAGGTTCTGCGCCAGCGGCGCCGTGCGGAAATGCTGATCCATGGCATGCGCGCCATCGAGGAAGGCGCGGAAATTCGCCGCGCCAATCGCGATCATCACCGGCAGGCCGATGGCCGACCATACCGAGTAGCGCCCGCCCACCCAATCCCAGAAGCCGAAGGTCTTTTCGGGCTGGATGCCGAAGGCGGCGATCTTGTCGAGCGCCGTGGACACAGCGGCGAAGTGCGCGCTGACCGCATCCTCGCCAAGTGCTGCCACCAGCCAGCGCCGGGCCGATTGCGCGTTGGTCATCGTCTCCACGGTGGTGAAGGTCTTGGAGGCGACGATGAACAGCGTACGCGCCGGGTCGAGCGGCTTGAGCGTGTCGGCCAGATGCGCGGCATCGACATTGGAGACGAAATGCACGCGCGGGCCGTCGTGATACGGGGCCAGGGCGGCGGTGACCATGGCGGGGCCGAGGTCCGACCCGCCGATGCCGATATTGACCACGTCCGTGAAAGGCAGGCCGGTGGCGCCGGTGAGCGATCCTGCGCGCACCGCCTCGGCAAAGGCGAAGAGCCTGTCCAGCATGGCGTGCACGGCGGGAATCACGTCCTGGCCATCGACCAGCACGCTGGCGCTGCGCGGCGCGCGCAGGGCGGTGTGCAGCACGGCGCGGCTTTCGGTGACGTTGACCTTCTCACCGGCGAACATCGCATCGCGCCGGGTCTCAACCCCGGCCTCCGCCGCAAGCCGCAGCAGCAGGGCGAGGCTTTCATCGGTCAGGCTGGTCTTGGAAAAATCCAGCAACATATCGCCAAAATGGGCGGAAAACTTGTCGAACCGGTGCGGATCAGAGGCAAAGAGCGCGGCAATCTGCGGCACAGCCTGTGCCTTCGCATCCAGTTCGGCCCAAATGTCCCGGCTCATCGACAAAGTCTCCCTGCGTGCTGCACTCTTTTAGGCGTTGGACCGTGGCGGTATTACGGCAAATTAAGATCAATTATCGTCCATCCGCACGCCGGGGTGGAAAAACGCGTACACCACCTTCGCCGTGGCACGGTTGATGCCGTCCACGGCTTCCAGGTCCTTCAGCCCCGCCCCTTTTACCTCCCGCGCCGAGCCGAAATGCAGCAGCAGCGCCTTCTTGCGTGCCGCGCCGATGCCGGGGATCTCGTCCAGCTCCGAGGTGGTGATTTTCTTGCTGCGCGCATTGCGGTGGGTGGTGATGGCAAAGCGATGCGCCTCGTCACGCAGACGCTGGAGGAAATACAGCACCGGGTCACGCGGCGGCAGCTGGAACGGCTCGCGGCCTTCCATGTAGAACCATTCGCGGCCGGCATCGCGGTCCGGCCCCTTGGCGATGCCGACCAGCAGAATATCCTCCAGTCCCAGATCCGCCATCACCGCCTTCGCCGCGGAAAGCTGCCCGGCGCCACCATCAATCAGCACCAGATCCGGCCAGGATTCCAACTCCCTGTCCGGGTCCTCGGCCAGGGCGCGGCCAAAGCGGCGGGTCAGCACCTCGCGCATCATGCCGAAATCGTCACCGGGGGTAATGGCGCTCTTGATGCCGAATTTGCGGTAGGCGGATTTGTTGAACCCTTCCGGACCGGCCACCACCATCACACCGTAGGCGTTGGTGCCCATGATGTGCGAGTTATCGTAGGTCTCGATCCGCTTCGGCGTCTCCGGCAGGCCGAACAGCTCCGCCACGGTGGCGAGCAGCTTGCCCTGCCCGGCGGTCTCGGCCAGCTTCCGCTCCAGCGCCTCGCGCGCATTGGTGGCGGCGTGCATTACCACATCGTGCTTCTCGCCCCGCTGCGGCACCAGGAGAGACACTTTCCGCCCCGCTCTCACCGACAACGCCTCAGCCAGCAGCTCCTGCTCCTCGGGCGCGTGGTTCAGCAGTATCTGCGGCGGCGGCGGCTTGTCGTCATAGAACTGGGCAATGAAGGCGGATAGTACCGCCCCTGGCTCGTCGCCCTTGGTGTTGACCGGAAAGAAGCTGCGATTGCCGTTATTGCGCCCGCCGCGAATGAAAAACACCTGCACGCAGCTTTGCCCGGCCTCCTGGTGCAGGGCAATTACGTCCGCATCCCCCAGGCTGGCCGGGTTGATGACGTCGTTGCCCTGGACATGCGTAAGGCCGCGGATACGGTCGCGGATCGCCGCAGCGCGCTCGAATTCGAGATCCTCCGCCGCCTGCTGCATCGCCTCGGCCAGATCCTTCTGTACCGCGCTTGTTTTCCCTGAGAGAAATGCCTTTGCCTGATCGACAAGCATTTTGTATTCCTCCTCGGACACGCGCCCGACGCATGGTGCACTGCAACGTTTGATCTGAAACAGCAGGCAAGGCCGGGTCCGGTTGGCGAACACGGTATCCGCGCAGGTACGAAGCAAGAACACGCGTTGCAGCGCCTGCACGGTCTGGTTGACCGACCAGGCAGAAGCAAACGGCCCCCAATAGCTGCCCTTGCGCGTCTGTGCCCCGCGATGCTTGGCGAGTTGCGGGAAGGGGTGGTCCTCGGTCAGCATCAACCACGGGTAGGACTTATCATCCCGCAGCAGGATGTTGTAACGAGGCTGTAACCTTTTGATGAGGTTGGCTTCGAGCAGCAGCGCCTCGGCCTCGGTATGGGTGGTGACGATCTCCATCGACACCGTATCCGCCACCATCCTGCGTAGACGCTCGGGTAGCCGGGCAAGCTGGGTATAGGCAACCACCCGCTTCTTCAGGTTGCGCGCCTTGCCCACATACAGGGCTTGGCCCTTGGCATCGAGCATCCGATACACGCCAGGGTTGCCAGGCATGGTCCGCAATACAGCCTCAATGACCCCGACTCCGACCGTCGGCGGATTATCCACACTCATCGTGATAACCCTGTGGATAAGTATGTGGACACTGTGAAAAAAGCCGGGACAACCCAATTCGGCCCGCCACCGGCCCTAAATCGTTCCGTAACGTTGTTATCTCCGGTTAACATCATGAATTTGCTTATAAATTTCATGACAATTTTGTTGCAAAAACACCCAAACATCAGCTGGAAACCCCTTGACTCTATGCAAATCAAGGGAGTGGAAAACTAGGTATTGCGCCGCTCGATTTCCACACCGGCTGCCGCCGCGTCGGCGAACACATCGAGCTTTTCTACACACACCCGAACCAGCCGCACACGAGCATCCTCGAGGCATATTTCGGCCAGCCGCTCGGCCAGGGTTTCAACCAGCTGTACGTGCCGGGCCGCAACCGCCGCGCGGACATCGTTCACGATGGTCTCGTAATCCACCACGCGGGCCAGATCGTCCGCCCCGACAGCCGGGCGGGAGAGATTCTGCGCGCCATCGTCCAGCACGCTGAGGTCGAGATTGATGCGGATGCGCTGGCGGGCTTCGTGCTCATGCGGGTGCACGCCAATACTGGCCGTGAGCACGAGGTCACGAATGAACATTCGGCGGGTGGCGCGGGCGGCATCGGCGTAGCGGGGGTATTCCATGGCCACGTGTTTTGCGCGCCCGGCCTGTTGAAGGCAATCTCCGCGCGGATGGCAAACCACCTCCCGCCGCCGGATTATTTGCCCTAAACCAGCCTCAGGGGGTGAACATGCGGAAGATAAAATTGGCGTTATGGCTGGGGATGCTGGCGGCGCTCCCGGCGCTTGCCCAGGCGGGACCACCCGTGGGCATTACGGTGCAAACCCCCTGGGTGCGCTACTTGCTCCCCAACCTCCCCGCTGGAGTGTACCTGACCCTGGCCAACCGCAGCGACACCCCCGCCGTGCTGACCGGCGCCCGCTCGCCCGCCTGCGCCACGCTGATGCTGCATGAGAGCATGGATGCCGGGGGAACCTCGATGATGATGGGCGTTTCCAGCATCCCGGTTCCGGCCCATGGCGGCGTGGCCCTGTCCGAGGGCGGGTACCACCTGATGTGCATGGACCCGAAGATGCATGTCGGCGGCCAAGTGCCGGTCACGCTTGAGTTCCAGGATGGCAGCCTCCTGACCCTGACCGCGCCGGTTTATGGCGCGTCCGGCGCACCCTGAGCCCGGCCCCGCTGTTGGCAGCGCGGCCGCAACGGAATAATGAGCGGCAGTAGAATTTTGTTCTGAGAGGATTGCACTATGCCGGATGCCGCGCCGCTGGATTACAAGGTCAAGGACATCTCGCTGGCCGAATGGGGCCGCAAGGAGATCGAGATGGCCCAGGACGAGATGCCAGGGCTGATGGCGCTGCGCGCGGAATTCGGCGCCAGCAAGCCGCTGAAGGGTGCCCGCATCGTCGGCTGCCTGCACATGACGATTCAGACCGCCGTGCTGATCGAGACGCTCACCGCCCTCGGCGCCTCGGTGCGCTGGTCCTCCTGCAACATCTTCTCCACGCAGGACCAGGCCGCCGCCGCCATCGCCGCCACGGGCGTGCCGGTGTTCGCCTGGAAGGGCATGAACGAGGAAGAATTCTGGTGGTGCATCGAGCAGACCGTGCGCGGCCCGGACGGCTGGGAACCGAACATGATCCTCGATGACGGCGGCGACGTCACCAAGCTGATGCATGACAAATACCCGGCAATGCTGGCGAACATCCGCGGCATCTCCGAGGAAACGACCACGGGCGTGCACCGCCTGTGGGAAATGGCGAAGGCGGGCGAGCTGCTGGTCCCCGCCATCAACGTGAACGATTCCGTGACCAAGTCGAAGTTCGACAATCTGTATGGCTGCCGCGAGAGCCTGGTGGACGGCATCCGCCGTGGCACGGACGTGATGATGTCCGGCAAGGTGGCCGTGGTGAACGGCTTCGGCGACGTGGGCAAAGGCTCCGCCGCCAGCCTGCGCAATGCCGGCTGCCGCGTGAAGGTGACGGAGATCGACCCGATCTGTGCCCTTCAGGCCGCCATGGAGGGCTACGAGGTCACCACCATGGAAGAGGCCGCTCCCGAGGGCGACATCTTCGTCACCGCCACCGGCAATGTGGATGTGATCACGCTCGACCACATGCGCGCGATGAAGCACCGCGCCATCGTCTGCAACATCGGCCATTTCGACTCCGAAATTCAGATCGAGGCGCTGAAGAACTACAAGTGGGACAATGTGAAGCCGCAGGTCGATGAGGTGGAGTTCCCGGACGGCAAGCGCATCATCGTGCTCTCCGAAGGCCGCCTGGTTAACCTCGGCAACGCCACCGGCCACCCGAGCTTCGTGATGTCCGCCAGCTTCACCAACCAGGTGCTGGCGCAGATCGAGCTGTGGACCGCGCCAACCGGCAAGTATGAGAACAAGGTGTATGTGCTGCCGCGCCACCTCGATGAGAAGGTGGCCGCCCTGCATCTGGCCAAGGTCGGCGCGAAGCTGACGCAGCTGTCGCAAAAGCAGGCCGACTACCTCGGCCTCGAAGTGCAGGGGCCGTTCAAGCACGATCTCTACCGCTACTAATGCGCACGTGGGGCAGCATCCTGGCCATTGTCGGGCTGGGTATCCTGGTGGGCGGGATGCTGTTCTTCGGTGCCGTGATGGCGCCGCTGGTGTTCACACACCTGCCTCTGCCGGAGGCTGGCGCCTTCATCCGCGCCGCCTTCCCTTGGTACTATGGCTTCACCCTTGCCAGCGCCGCGCTGGCTGCGCTGGGTTTTCTGCTGCAACACCGCCTCCGCGCGGCGGCGGTGCCCGGGGCGGTGATTCTCATCACCGCATGGTCACTGCTCTGGCTGCTGCCAAAGATGGACGCACTGAAGGCGGCGAACGATTCCGCCGCGTTCAGCTTCTGGCACAATATATCCGTCTGGCTAAACGGCGCGGAACTTCTCGCGGCGCTGCTACTGCTGATCCGCACAGCTGCGGTCAAAAACCGCGATTAGCGGCGTCCGCGCTGCCTGGGTAAAACAACGGTCCTGCTGCAAGGCGCTTAGCATCTGCGCGCTGGCCGCACGGCTGGAATCGTCCGCCCCGATGGTGGCGAGAATGACCTGCCGCTCCCCCTGGACATTTAAAGCCCGCCCGGCACGGAACAGAAGCAGCCGCATGCTGTCCGGCGCGGCGGCGATAAACGGCCCCGGCACGCCGACGCCGTCATTCCCGAACGGCACCACCACCAGCGCGCCCGGATAAGCCGCCGCCGCGCGCGCAACCAGCCCCTGCGGCTGCATGGTGGCCGTGGCAAAAGCCAGCCCGGCGATGGCGCAGCCTTGCACCGCTAGCATCACGGTCAGCAACGGGCGTGGCAGCGCAGCGGCGAACATCAGCGCCACCCAGGGAATCGCGAAGGCGAGATAACGGATTTCGATCGGCGTGTTGTGGAAGATCAGCCCCAACGCCAGCAGCCCGGCAGGCGTGGCCAGCGCCAACAACGCGCAGAGCATCGCGGAGGCATGCCGCCGCCGGACCACGCAAACGAACCCAGCCAGAACCAGCGCCAGCAGGGCCAGCGCCACAGGCAGGGCAAACGCCCCGGCGTAAACCGGCAACCCGCCGAAGATCGCGGCGCCCGAATCCTTCGCTAGCAGAGCCAAGGCGTGGCTGGCATCGAAGGCAACGAACTGCCCGGCACGGGAACCGCGCTGGGCGAGGAAGAACCAGGCATCGAGTGGCAGAAACGGCACAAACCCCGCCAAGGCCGCAGGCAGCACCCGCCAGCGCGCCCGGCAGAGCCAGAGCAACGCCGCGCAGGCGGTGAAAACGGCAAGATAATTGGTGAAGCTCGCCGCCCCCAGCGCCACACCGCCTGCCAGCGCCCCACGCCAGCCACGCGCCCGCGCCAGCAGCAGCACCCCGGCCACATCGCACAACTGCGCCAGGGCAAAACCTCGCGCCACAACGCCGGTATAGGCAAATCCGTAGGAGAGCAGCGTCAGCCCCAGCGCAGGCAGCACGGGCACATCCAATACCGCCGCCAACCGCGCCAGCAGGGCAAGCGTGCCCAGCGTAAACAGCACGGAGAGCGCCCGCGCCGCGAACCAGGACGGCCCGAACACCCGCCGCCAAACATCCAGTGCCCAGAAATACAACGGCGGGTGCACATCCCCGGCGCGCAAATCATGCGCCACCTGCCCAAACCCCGCGCCACCGGCATAGAGCCAGCGCACCGCCCCCGGTGTGAAGATCCCTTGTGGCCAAGCCGGACGGGCATGACCCGCCGTCAGGAAGAGCGAATAGGCTTCGTCATATTCCAGGGCGCGGAACCAGGCGATGGCCAGCAGCAGCGCCGCGGCGGTGCAAAGGAAGAGCGCGACGCGCCGGTCATTCATCCTTGAGCGCGCGGCTCATCAGCGCCGCCATGGTCTGCGGCACGTTCATCTCCCCGGCAAGCAACCGGGTCACCGCCTCGGTGATCGGCATCTCCACCGCCGCCGCGCGAGCGCGGGCGAGCAGAGCGGGCGCGGTGGCAACGCCCTCGGTGACGCTGCTGCGGCTGGCGAGAATATCCGCAAGGCTCCGCCCCTGGCCCAGCGCCAAACCGAGCGAGAAATTCCGGCTGCTCATGCCGGTGCAGGTGAGCAGCAGGTCGCCCAGCCCGGAAAGGCCGGAAACCGTCTCCGCCTTGCCGCCCAAGGCCGCCGCCAGCCGGGCGATCTCGGCCAGGCCACGGGTGATAAGTGCCGCGCGCGCATTCTCCCCCAGCCCAGCGCCGATCACCACGCCAGAGGCAATGGCGATCACGTTCTTCGCCGCACCGCCCAGCGCCGCGCCCATGATATCGGCACTGCCGTACAGGCGCAGCGTGTCCGTCTTCAGCGCGGCGATGAGGTGAGCGCGTGTCTCGGCCTCCGGCATGGCCAACACGGCGGCCGCGGGCAATCCGGCGGCGACCTCATGTGCGAAATTCGGCCCCGTCAACATCGCGGCGGGGCGGCCACCCACCAGCTCAGGCGGCAGGAGCAGCGTGCCGGTCTCCAGCCCCTTGCAGCACAGCACGAGCGGCCCCGCCCCCGGCAACGCGGGCAGAATCCCACGCAAATGCTGCATCGGCACGGCAAGCAGCAGAATATCCGCATCCGGCATCTCATGCGTGAGACGCAGAGCCTCCGGCAGCGCCACGCCTTTGAGGCGCGGGTTTTCCCGGCTGCGCTCCATCTCGGCCACGCGCTCGGGACTGCGCGCCCACAGCGTCACATCCTTGCCCGCGCGCGCGAACAGAACGGCCAGCGCGGTGCCCCAGGCCCCGGCGCCGATAACAGCGATGGATTCACTCATTGATCACCCTCTCGATCACGCTCGAACAGCCCGGTTCACCCATCACAGCCTCGCAGGCGGCGAGGATCGGCGCGGCCTCATCCTCGAACCCGAAAGGCGGGTTGACGATGAGCAGGCCGCAGCCATTGAGACCGATCGGGTTGGTGTCCGGGCGGCGCAGGAATTCCACGGCGATGACATCGCGGATCGGCGTCAGCTTCAGGCTTTCGAAAAAAGCCCGGACGGGGGCGCGGTGCTTGATCGGGTACCAGACCACGAACACCCCGGATTTCAACTTCCTCCAGCCCAAGAGCAACGCTTTTTCAAGCGCCGCGAATTCGTCCGTGCGCTCGAAGGGCGGGTCGATCAGCACCAGGGCGCGCTTTTCCGGCGGAGGCAGGAAGGCACCGATGGCCTCGTAGCCGTCACGCTCATGCACCGCCACATTCGCCGCCGCGCGCATGGTCCGGCGCAGCGTGGCGGCATCTTCCGGGTGCAGTTCGCAGGCGATCAACCTGTCCTGGGGGCGCAGCAATGCAGCCGCCAGCGCCGGGGAGCCAGGGTAGAGGCCGAGCTGCCGCACCAGAGCCACGTAATCCGCCAGTGCAGGTGGCGGGGCGTCGAGCAGCTTGCCGATGCCGTCCCGCCACTCGCCCGTCTTTTCCGCCTGTTCGGAGCGCACATCGTAACGCCCGATGCCGGCATGGGTGTCGAGCAGCAGGAACGGCTTGTCCTTGCGCTGCATGGCGCGAACCAGCGGGATCAGCAGTGCGTGCTTCATCACATCGGCGAAATTGCCGGCGTGGTAGATATGGCGGTAGTTCATAGGGAATCCAGTGGCCAGCGCGGCTTGCAAGGGGCATCGAGCCCGCTCACCTGCCCGGCATTCAACCGTTCCAGCGCCGCCCAGGCGACCATCACGGCATTATCGGTGCATAGCCGCAGCGGCGGGGCGATAAGCGGCTTGCCCGCCGCCGCCGCAACCTCGGCCAGGCGCGTGCGGATGGCGGTGTTGGCGGCCACACCACCCGCGATGATGATGGCGGACGCATCCGGGCACAGCTTCAGGGCGTGCGCTAGCCGGTCGCCCAGAATATCCGTCACCGCGGCCTGGAAACTAGCGGCGATGTCCGCCGCGCGGGCGCGGGGCAACGCCCCAGGCGGCTCGGCGGCCACCAGCTGGGCCACGGCGGTCTTCAGCCCGGAAAAGGAGAAATCGCACCCCTCGCGGTGCAGCATCGGACGCGGCAGGGGCACGGCGGCGGCGTTACCCTCGCGCGCGATGGCCTCCAGCGCCGGACCGCCGGGGTAAGGCAGACCGAGCAACTTCGCCGATTTGTCGAACGCCTCGCCCACCGCATCATCCAGCGTGGAGCCGAGCAGCCGGTAGCGCCCCACGCCCTCCACCGCCACGCATTGGCTGTGCCCGCCGGAGAGCAGCAGCAGCAGATACGGAAATGGCGGCTGCACCGGCGCGAGGCCGGGCAGCCGGGCCGTGAGGGCGTGCGCCTCCAGGTGGTTGATGGCCAGATACGTCTTACCCGCGGCGATTGCTGCGCCCTTGGCATAGCCGGTTCCCACCAACAGCCCGCCGATAAGCCCCGGCCCGGCCGTACCGGCAATCGCGGCCAGATCGGCAAAGCCGAGCCCCGCCTCGCGCAGAGCGTCTTTCACCATCGCGTCCAGCGCCGCCAGATGCGCCCGCGCCGCGATCTCGGGCACCACGCCGCCGAAGGCCGCATGATCGGCGATCTGGCTTAGCACGCGCTCGGCGAGGATGCTGCCATCCGGGGCGAGAATGGCAGCTGCCGTCTCGTCGCAGGAGCTCTCGATACCGAGCACAGCGCCAATATCTTTTCTTTCCATGCCGCTCGCTCTAGACCACTCGGGTGAAAACCGTAACTCCCCCCGTAAAGCCGCACACCCGCAACCTGCCGCTCAAGGTCGGCACCCGCGGCTCGCCGCTCGCCCGCCAGCAGACCGCGACCTTCCTTGCCCTGCTCAAGCAGTTCTGCCCCGTGCTGCGCGGCATGGAGGTGTTCGAGGAGCACATCATTGTCACCACCGGCGATGCCGTGCAGAATAAGGCGCTGGCCGAGATCGGCGGCAAGGGGCTGTTCGCCAAGGAGATCCATGAGTCGCTGGCGGCGGGGCGCATCGATTTCGCGGTGCACAGCCTCAAGGACCTGGAGACCACGCTGCCCGAGGGCATCGCTTTGGCCTGCACGCTCAAGCGCAAGGACGCGCGCGACGTGCTGATCCTGCCCCCCGGCCACGCCCCGGCGGACCCGGCGGACCCTTACGCCGCGCTGCCGCAGGGGGCCAGAATCGGCTCGGCCTCGGTCAGGCGCCAGGCGCAGCTCAA